>NZ_JALGQI010000016.1:0-164847 GCF_022810385.1 Rhodococcus sp. ARC_M12
CGCTTCCGAACTCGGATACAGCGACCTCGCCAACTTCTCTCATGCCTTCAAACGCTGGACCGGGCGCTCTCCGAAAGATTTCCGAAACCCACGACTCTCGGACGACCCGGATTCGACGTAGACCACACAGACGGGGTCAGATCGATGCATCGTTCGTTCGCGGCCTGGTCGATCTTCGTCTCGGAGATGTCGGAGACGTCACCGCCTCCCTGCCGTGAGAAGAAGAGTGTGTGCAGACCCGAGTACGAACCACTTGTCACTCGACGGTGTCGGCCGGTACGCGTGCGGTCTCCGATTCGAGACAGTCGACGAGTGCTTCCAACAGGCTGTCCGCGCGGGTTTCGACATCGGCGAGGACGGAGTCCACGTCGTCGAGAAGACCGTGGGCGTGTCTACGCGCAAGCGTTCCGCGTTCGTAGTAGCCGGGGTCGAGCAGGACCCGCGGTACTGGATCCGGTGCCGTGCTCTGCTCCGGATGTTGTGACCGCGCAGTGGGCTGCAGGTGGGTGGGTGCCCGTCCGTCCAGGTGCATTCGCACGATGCCCGCGACCGCACGGGCGGTCAGCGGGGTCGCAGTCAACGGGGTGTGGCCCCACCGGTCGATAGGAGTCGACAGCGGCTGTTTCCCGGCCGGGTCGAAATACCGGTCGTATCCGCCGAGCCCGGTGCCGTCCACGGCATCGAGAGCGTCGGCGAGCATTCGGGTGCTCGGATACCGGGTCCGATGGCCGAGTACCTCACACCAGCGCTGATACACCATCCGCGGCGAGATGCCCGTCCCCGCCAGCGCGAGGGAGGTGAGGGTATGAACGCCGATGCCTGTCTCGATGCGAAGGGCGTCGAGACCCGCATCGGCGGTGACATCGCATGCCCGCAGGGCCGCGATCTGCGTGTACGGCAGACCTGTCGTAGCGAGCGTGAGGATCAGTACGTCTCTGCGTGCGAACAACGCTGACGGCCAACCGTATTCGGGAAGCCGCGCGATGATTCCGCCGATCACGGCTGCCACCTCTTGCAGGCGCGACGTACGCGCCACGTCCAGCGCAGCCCGAACGATCTCCGCACACCCCGGAGGGGGTAATAGATGCCGATGATGAGCGGTGTCGATCACCGCGATCCGGCGGCGTTGGGTCGTCGGCGCGGCGGGGTGCGCGTGGAGGAACCGAGCAAGTGACTCCGGAGAGGCCGCCAGTGAGGGTTCGCCATGGGCGGTGCACCAGTCCTCGAACAGTGACCACGTGTGCCGATCCCGCCTCGGTATCGACGTGTTCGTGATGTCCGCTGGTCGTATCGGACAAGGGCGGTCGTCGTGGTCAGCATCTGCCCCGGTCGACCCGCCGCCGGTCACTGGCTCGGTCGGGTGCCCGGTCATAGGCCGAGCTCGGTGACCGCGTTGCCGACCAGAGGGGCGTGCTCGCGGGCATATGTTTCGACCATTGCGGGTGTGGTGTGCCCGGTTTGGCGCATGATCGCATGCGCCTCAGCTCCGTTGCGGAAGGCTTGCGTGACGAAGCCGGAACGGAGGGAATGCCCGCCGAGCTGAGCGACGGTGACGGGGTCGTATCCAGCTCGAGTAGCGCGGCGGCGGATCGCCGCGTGCACCGCGGCTCCGGACAGGGCTGAGTCGGAGAGGTTGCCGTTCTTGCGGACGGACCGAAACAGAGGGGACCGTTTCTCGACCACAGGAAGGGTGCCGCGACAGATATGGGAGTCGAATTCCACTGCGCGGGAGAGTATTCGGATGACAGCAACTCTGCCGCCGGTGTCGAACGCTGCGACGATCTGCAGCCAACGCACCCACGCGCAGACCGGGCATGACTCGTAGCGGTCAGTGAACGGTAACGCCTTCACTGCTCCGGTGCCGTCCTGGTCGGTCTTCGACTTCCGGATACGTACGTGCGCGCCGTCGAGACGGTCGCGGCGGACATCGCGGCATTCGAGCGCCACGAGTTCACTACGTCGAAACGCGCCGGTGTAGCCCATCAGCAGCAGCGCGGTGTCGCGCCGTTCGAGGACCTCCGACGCCCACCCGATCGAACTGCGACGCGAGTACTCGACGATCGTGGTGATGTCGGAAGTCAAGAGCGGCGCCCGCGGATTGCGGGGCCGCTCCCCCGCCGACGCGTAGTCGCGGCGGATACCGGCGAGGGTGGCGCGCACCATCTCGTGCCCGCACGGGTTGTCGTGGCCCGTAGCGCGGTGACGGTCGGCGATCGCAGCAACCCACTTACCGAACGTCGACGGTGCGTACGCTCGCGTCCCGTCGACTGTGAGTGTGTCGGCCGCTCCGACGAGGTAAGCGGCCACGGTCGCCGGATGCGCCGGCATCACCTGATGTCCGTGCAGGGTGCACCAAGTCTCGAATCGTCGCCACGCCGATGCGTAGGCGCGGCGGGTTCCGGCCGACCGAGCCGATGCCATCGAACGTTCGATCCGGGCTGCAACGTCAACCGACAACTCGGGAAGCGGTGCCGAGCCGCCGCTGAGAACGATCGAAAGCGCGTCCGCGTCCGCGTTCACCAACGGTTCTCTCATGACGGGAACTGTAACGGAGCCCCCCGACACAGTTCGCGAACCGAAAAGACGCTCAGCTGGCGTTTCGTCGAAGATGCTGCGGGAAGGAAAATTCTCGTCGGTCACCGCACAAATAACGTTGGTGACTATGACCCCGGCGCGAAAACGGGCTTCTCGGCTGTCGCCGCGCGTGCATCGCGGACGACCCCGCTCCATCGGGCGATAGCTATGTCGGCGGATGTTGCAGCGGGATCCCGTGGTCGAGGAACAGTTGCACCGTCTCATCCAGCTCCGCCGCGGTGCGGCACCCCCAGCGCAGGAAGTTGTACAACGAACTGGCGGATGCGCGATCGACGCGCGCCGCCGCGATGGCGGCCTCAGCCGCAGCGTGCGCGTCAGCCCACAGATCGCGCTCGGGTGCGGGATAAGACGAGCGCGTCGGAGCTGTCCCGGGATCGACCGGCTCATAGGGACGTGGACGCAGCAGAGATGCGTGCGCACCGCCGGCATCGATCTCACCGCTCTCGACCATCGCAATGCCGATCGCTGCGGCCTCGAGGACTTTCGCCTGCTCGTCCCAGTGCAGGTCCTCGAACGGAACCCACGCTGTCCGGAGCGGGCGAGAACGACCGGCGGCCTTCCAGATCGCAACGAGTCTCGTCGCCCACCGTCCGGTGCGAACCAGCGGTGTGGACACTTCGTCGACGACGGTGCGCAGAAGCCGAAACCACACAGCGGCGTGCACCCGGCCTGGGCCGAGTTCCACCCATCCCGTCGTCAGAGCCTCGGTACTGCGCCGATCGAGGTCCGTGACCGCTGAGGGAACCGGAACGGGCGAGACCCGTTCGTCCGAACCGAACCGGACCTGATCCCAGAAGATTGCATGACCAGGGAAAGCAGAGCAGGGTTCGAGTCGACAACGGTGGTCGAGGCAGCTGCTCAGCACCGGATATTGCTGCAGCAGAGTCATGTTGATATCAGCAGTGGATTCGAGGCTGTCGAGACATGCCGGGCATGCCCGACTGCGCGGAGTGCTCGCCCACGGCAACCATGCCTCGCTCGTGGGTGTGCGACGTCGTCGATCCTGCCTCGCGAGGTCGGCCGGTAGCAGGATCGAGAATTGGTGGACGTAGGTGTCGAAGTCGCAGTCGGCGGGGTCGGTGCTGTCGAGCAACCACGGTGTCCACCCCGCCAACGTCATCATCCGCACCCTCTCTACCGGGACTGCGCCGCGACCGGCCAGCTCGGCAAGTATCGGCTCCGGTGTGTAGCGGTCGAGATCCTCGACAGCACAATCGATATCGAGGTCTGCTAGCAGGTCAGAAGGCTTGATGGGCGGATACAGCTCGCATATCCGGGCCAACCAGGACGAGAGGACCTCACCTGGCAGTGGCGGCGGGTGCAGCGGCCACGGGCGAACGTACGCATCATCGGGCATCGCCGCGAGCCGCGCGTTCACGCGAGGTGGCGCTCGAACTGGCGGCGTCGCTCCGTGGGACCGAGGTACGGAGTGCGTGTGAGCACCGATGAGGTGATCGCTTCCTCTCCGCTGTCGACGGCGGTCACTGCTGCGGCAGTGAGCAGCGTTGTCAGTTCACCGATGGTGCCCTCGGAGCGAGTGAGGAGGTAGTCGGTCATCTCCGGTGATGTCAGGTGCGAGGGTTTACGGAGGGGGAAGCTCGTGGTGAAGCTGGCCAGCAGTGATCTGGTGTCGGCAGTGTTGGTCCAGACCGGCAAAGTCATGGGATGGAATCGGTTCTCCAGCTGGGGATCGGTTCGGATGGCGAGGTAGGCGTCGCGGGTTCCGACAGCGACAAGAGGAATGCGTAGTTCGTTGCCCAGGAACCGCAGCACGTTCAAGAATTCGCGGCGGACGTTGTCGCGGCCGGCGAGAACATTGTGGAGCTCGTCGATGATCAACATCCGTACGCCGGTGGCGCGGAGCAGCATCAATGCTTGCTGTTCGAGTTCGTGGACCCGATTGCGTGGTCGGGTCGGTGTTCCCAACGCTGTGAGCAGTGCGAGGTAGAACCGGCCGGGTGACGGGTCCGGGGGCATCTGCATGCACAACACCGGTGTCTGCTCGCGGTCGGACAAGCTGATCGGCGGATGAGTGCGCCGGAACTTTTCGATGATCATCGACTTGCCGTTGTTCGTCGGACCGAGCAACAGTAAGTTCGGCATACGCTGTCGGTCCGGCCACGACAGCAACGACTCCAGATGGTCGATGACCGTACGGGCCTGCGGATACCCGATCCACCTCTCCGACCGGATCGACCGGATCCGGTCCGCGTCGTCGAGTGCGGTGAGCGGTCGAACCGACTCCCGAAGGTGCCCCAAATCCTCGCTGGACGACTCGGTGGGTTCGTCGCTGCTTCCTGTCGATGAGGTCATCGCGTCACCATTCCTCGATGTCGCTGAAGACCGGCGTTGCGGTGCCGCCGTCCGCTCGAGGCTCCACCGGCGGGTGGATCGCCGGGATCGGTGCACACGCGGCGGCGCCGGTGAGATGCGTGCGGCGGGCACGGTTGCGCCGGGCTTTGCGGGTGGCTTTCTGCGAGCGGTCGGTGACCTCGCGCATCTGCTCGATCATCGAAAACAGTGCGCTCTCATCGACGTTCGACCGACCTTGTTCGCGGAGACGGGCGATAGCAGCTCTGTGCTCCCACAGTGTCACCGCGGGATGTGACATCGTCCGGTACGGCACCTCGACATAGCCGGCACCGTCTGGTTCGAGGACCCAGATTCTGCTCAAATCGCGTGGGTCACGTCGTATCACGAACCGCCCCAAATCCTCTCGCCGCGCAACCCACGGTTTGAGCGCGTTCGAGAAGTAGTGCACGTGATCGAGGACGAAGCCCGTGCGCGTCAGACGTCGCCGGATGACGGGAAGAAAGTCCACCAGGAACGCGGTTTCGCCGAGCACCACACGAGGGGCATGACCAACTGCGGCGACCCCACCGGCCCACACGGCGGCCGGAGTGTTCCCGATCCCTGTGTGAACGCTCGCGTGATACGAGGCTACAGCCAGGACCAGCCAGCGCTCCAACTCACGCAATGTCAACGCCGCGTGCTTGTCCGAGTCGTAACTTCCTCGGTCCGCTGGGTTCGAGAAGGTGGTCCCAGGCAGCTCGTGCACCGCCGTCATCGCCGTTCCGATGATGCGTTCGACGATCCCGCCGTAGTGCGGTCGGCCCGGAGGACGGTATTCGAGTGTGATGGCGTGCTGGGCGCATCCGCGGCGCAGCGCTTCGCTTTTGAACTCGGAGGCGTTGTCGAGATACAACTGTTTCGGTTTCCCTGCCATCGGCCACTGCACCTGCTCCGCGAGCTCGCATGCCTCCAGCCATGTCTGCTTCTCGCAGCACACGCGGCCCAGGCACAACCCGACCGATATCGACGACGGCGGCTCCAGAGTGACGACGAACCCGAGTACGGAACGGCTGAAGACATCAATGGCGAGCGTCAGGTAGGGGCGGCCGATCGGTTGCCGCTCGTACTCGTCGACGACCATCAGATCGACGACGGTGTGGTCGATCTGGACCTGATCGAGAATCCCCGCAACCGTCGGTGGACTGTCGCCGGCGGAATGACGTGGTCGGGCGGCATCGGGTCCTCCGCGTGACCTGGCCACCGATGCCGGATGGAGCGCGGCGATACGCGCGGTGACGGTATTTCTGGCCGGCACTGGCAAACCCGCGCGGTGACACGCCAACGCGATACGTCGGTGCAGTGCAGCGACACTCAGCTTCTGGCGGTGAAGAAAATAGCGGGTGAGATGATCGCCGATCACTTCCTCGACCTCAGCCGTCACTCGGCTGCGGCCACGCCCTCCCGACGAGACCTTCGTCAGAAGATCGGTGACTGTCCCCGTCCCGTTCCTGAGCCTGCCGACCAACGTGTAGACCTGCCGCCTGGACAATCCCAACCGTTGCGCGGCATCGTCGACCGCTTCCGAACGCACCGGATGCATCTCCAGCAAGGGAGCCAGGACAGCGAAACGGGCCTCGGCCTGGGACCACCGCTCCCCCGACGCTGTCAGCACACCGGTCTCCACGACGTCGAGCTTGTCGGGGTCCATCACAAGCCTCCCTGTCACCGAGAGCCGAACGTGCGACCGTGCACCGCACTTCTGACATCAGAATGTCAGAAGACACGTGCACTCACCCTCGAAACGCCTGCAAAGAGTGCAGCCGTCTTCTGAAACTGACAGCGGCGTCGGATACTTCGTGGTCGCCCTGTTCACGTGGGTTGCGATGTATGAGTCCGGAGTTCACCCCACCCTTGCCGGAGTGATGATCGCGCTGATCCTTCCGGTCTACCCGCCGCGCCGCACCGAGGTGGAACGCGCGTCGGACCTGACGCGCGCGTTTCGGCAGTCACCCAATCCCGAGTACGCCCGAGCGGCCCGCCTCGGACTCGATCGCGCGGTGTCGGTCAACGAACGTCTCATGCGGCTCTACCAGCCGTACACGGCGTTCATCATCGTGCCGATCTTCGCGCTCGCCAACGCCGGAGTGGTGCTGAGCTCGGACACTCTGAAAGCCGCATCGACCTCGACGCTCACCTGGGGCATCATCGCGGGCCTCGTCCTCGGCAAGCTCGTCGGAATCACCGCTGCCTCGGCCATATTCGCGAAACTGCGGCCGTCGTCCCTCGCTCCCGGGCTGACGCTCTCGCATATCGCCGGTGGTGCGGCGATGTCCGGAATCGGGTTCACCATCTCGCTGTTCATCATCGACCTCGCCCTCGACGACGAGTTGCTCGCCGACGAGGCGCGCGTCGGCGTGCTGGCGGCATCGGTGATCGCCGCGGCGCTCGGTTGGATCCTGTTCCGCGTCGACGCGAAGATCCATCCCCCGAAAGCCGAAGCATCCCTGCGCATTCTGCGTCCGGTCAGCGCGAAGCGCGATCACATCCGCGGTCCGGTGGACGCACCATTGACCATCGTGGAGTACGCGGATTTCGAATGCCCGTTCTGCAGCAAGGCCACCGGCAGCGTCGCCGAGGTACGCAAGCACTTCGGCGACGACCTGCGCTACGTCTACCGGCACCTGCCGCTCGACGACTACCACCCCCATGCTCGGTACGCCGCCTACGCCAGTGAAGCCGCGGCAGCGCAGGGCAAGTTCTGGGAGATGGCCGACGTGCTGTTCCGCAACAGTGACGCACTCGAACCCGACGACATCGACGGCTATGCACGCGATCTCGGCCTCGACATGGACAGATTCGAGGACGACATCCGCACCGGCGATCACGTCGTTCGCGTCGAGGACGACGAACTCGACGCGTCGTCCTCGGACGTGGACGGCACCCCGACGTTCTACCTGGGACGCGGCGACAAGGACCTCATCCGACACGTCGGACCATACGATGCGGCGACGTTGATCCGGGAACTCGAATCCATGTGAGCGCGGGCAAGGGTGCACTGAACACGGCTGAATCGACGGGATCCCGTCGATGCGGCCACGTAGTGTGCACTCCTGCCCGGGCCGAGCGAGCTAGCTTTCGGTGCGATTGCCCTCCGCATCCCAGTGCTCGGCAACTTTTTTCGACGGCTGCACTCGTGGCGGTTCGCCCGGCATCTTGGGGTAGTCGGGCGGGAAGTTGAGTTCTCCGCCGGGCAGTGTTTCCCACAGGTGCAGAAGGGGTTCGAGAGCGTAGGCCTGTGAATCCATGTCGGCCCACGGATCGCCGTCCTGAATCAGCTCCGGCACTGTGACGAGGTTGAATTCACGTGGATCGGTGACGTCGGCCAACTGCGACCACGTCAGCGGAGTACTGACCGGCGCGCCCGGCCGAGCCCGCAGACTCCACGCGCTGGCGATGGTTCGGTCCCGGTTGTTCTGGTTGTAGTCGATGAAGATGCGTTCTCCGCGTTCCTCTTTCCACCAGTTGGTGGTCACCCCGTCGTCGCGCCGTTCGAGTTCACGGCCCAGACCGATGGCCGCGTGGCGCACCTGCTCGAAGGTGTACTGCGGCTCGATGCGAACGTAAATGTGGATCCCTCGATTACCGCTCGTCTTCGGGTAGCCGCGTAAGCCCAACTCTTCCAAGAGCTCTCGGGTCACGTCGGCGACGCGCAGGGCGTCCGCGAACGTGGTGCCCGGCTGTGGATCGAGGTCGAGACGCAACTCGTCGGGATGGTCCACCTCCGGTCGACGTACCGGCCACGGGTGAAACGTCAGCGTGCCCATCTGCGCCGCCCACACCAGCGCGGCCGGTTCCGATGGGCACAGCTCCTCGGCGGTGCGCTTGCTGGGGAACGCGATCTTCACCGTCTCGATCCACTCGGGCGCACCCTTGGGCAATCGCTTCTGATAGAAGCCGTCGCCCTCCTTGTCCTGGGGGCCGAGCGCCAATCTCATGCCCTCGCGATAGCCGTCGGGCCATCGTTCCATCGCGGTCGGGCGGTCTCCGATCGCCCGCATCAGTGGCTCCCCGACGGCCGCGAAGTACTCGCACACCTGCAGTTTGGTGATCTCCGGAGTGCGTTCGGTCGCCTCGTAGATCACGCGATCCGGGCTCGACACCCGCACGTCGCGTTCGCCGGCCTGCACGAACGCCGGTGGTGTTTTCGCGGCCATGACTATCGTCCCCCGGCAATGACGTCGGCAACGTCGTAACGCACCGGAACCTCGAGCTGGTCGTAGGCACACGAGCGCGGATCACGATCGGGTCGCCACCGCAGGAAGCGCGCCACGTGCCGCAGCCGTGCCCCTTCCATCTGGTCGTAGGCCACCTCGATGACCCGCTCGATGCGCACCGGGATCCAGTTTCGGTCGTTCGACGAGTTCCAGCGGGTCGCTTCGCCGTCGTACGTGACGTCGTCGCCGAGTCGGAGCGGTTCGAGTTCTTCGAGCAATTCCAACCGGCGCTTGTCGGTGAATGCCGACGCACCGCCGATCATGCGCAGATCGTCACCGTCGTAGAGGCCGAGCAGCAGCGATCCGATCCCGTTACCGGACTTGTGAATTCGATAGCCGATCAATACGCAGTCGGCGGTACGCGCATGCTTGATCTTGATCATCTCGCGCTTGTTGGGCAGATAGACCCCGTCGAGTCTCTTGGCCACCACACCGTCGAGTCCGGCACCTTCGAAACGCTCGAACCAATCCTCGGCCACCGCAGCGGCGTCGGTGGCGGAGGTGACGAAACAGCTCGGCCCGCCCGTGCCGACCGCGTCGAGCAATCTCGCCCGCCGCGTCGAGAACGGCTCGCTCGTCAGGTCCTCGTCGCCGACGGCCAACAGGTCGAAGCCGATGAACTGCGCCGGAGTCTTCTCCGCAAGCATCGTCACCCGACTCGCCGCGGGGTGAATTCTTTCCGACAGCGATTCCCAATCGAGACGAGTGGAACCGTCCTTCTCGCGCGGCACGACGATTTCACCGTCGACAACGATCTTCTCGGGCAGCTCGGATTTGATCGCCTCCACCAACTCCGGGAAATACCGGGCCAGGTCCTTGCCGCCGCGGGACCCCAGCACCACCTCGTCTCCGTCACGGAAGACGATGGCCCTGAATCCGTCCCATTTCGGCTCGTACGACCACACAGCCGGCCCGTCCTCGGGCTGCGCGGGCACCACTTTCGCGGCTTTGGCGAGCATCGGTGCGACCGGCACGGCAAGAGGAAGATCCACGCAGTTCATCCTGCCTCATGCGGCCGACAAGCGAGTCGGATATTTTCTAGACGAACACGGTCGAACCTACGAGGGCAGGACTCACCATGGCGTCATCCAGTCGTTCGGTCCGCGCTCTCGTTCTCGCGCTGTTCGGTTGCACAGCCCTGATGCTCGGCGGGTGCGCGTCGGAGGTGTCCGGCACCGCGATCGCGATCTCCGGCGCGACCATTCCGGCCACCACGACCACCAGTCCTCCCACCACCGCACCGCCCACCGACATCGCCGACGGCGGCAGTGTCGACATCGATGTGGAGGTAGGTGAGTGCGTCACCCTGGGCGGTACCGTCGACGAGGCGGCCATCGCCAACGCGACCTGCGGATCTGCGCAGTCCAACTATGTTGTCTTCGCCAAGACGCCGACCTCGGCCGAGTGCCCCGAGGACGCCGATCAGTACTACTACGAGACCTACTTCGACATCGAACAGGGAGCCCTGTGTCTGGACATCGACTGGCAGGTCGGCGGATGCATGGACCTCGTCGGTGAATTCGCTCAGCGGGTCGACTGCGCCACTCCCGGTGCCGACACCCGCCGCGTCGTGACCATCCTCGAGGGCACCTCGTCCGTCGACGACTGCCCCGATCCGGCGCTCTACGGATTCGAGAAGGACTCGCGCAACTTCGTCGTGTGCGTCGAACAGTTGTGACCACTACCGACATCTCGCTGTCGAGCGCGCGGGGGCGGTGGATCGTCGCAGCCACGGTGCTCGGCTCGGCTCTGGCGATGCTCGACGCCACCGTGGTCAACATCGCGCTCCCCGCCATCGGTCGCGATCTCGGTTCCGGCGTCACCGGCCTCCAGTGGACGGTGAGCGGCTACACCTTGACGCTGGCGTCGCTGATTCTGCTGGGCGGATCCCTCGGTGACCGACTGGGGCGCAGACGGGTGTTCGTCTGGGGCACGGTCTGGTTCGCGGCCGCCTCGGTGCTGTGCGGACTGGCTCCGAGTATCGAGGTGCTGATCGCGGCGAGACTTCTTCAGGGCGTCGGCGCGGCGTTGCTGACACCAGGGTCGCTCGCGTTGATCTCGGCGTCGATCAAGGCCGAGGACCGAGGGGCTGCAATCGGTCTGTGGTCAGGGCTGGGCGGCGTCGCGTCGGCGATCGGTCCACTGCTCGGGGGATGGCTGGTCGACGCCGTCGGGTGGCGATCGGTGTTTCTGATCAACGTCCCGCTCGCAGTCGTGGTCGTGTGGGTGGCGGCGAAACATGTTCCGGAGAGCCGGGATCCGCACGCATCCGGCCGACTCGACGTACCGGGCGCGGTGACGGTGGCCGCCGCACTCGGTCTGCTCACGTACGGCCTCATCGAGTCCCACGTTCTGCCGCTGGTTCTCGGTATCGCGGCCGTCGCACTGTTCGTCGTGATCGAGCGGCGCTCGCACGATCCTCTGGTACCACCATCGCTGTTCGCGTCGCGAGTGTTCCTGGCGGCCAACCTCGTGACGTTCGCCGTGTACGCGGCCCTGGGCGGAGTGTTCTTCCTGCTGGTGTTGCAGTTGCAGTTCGCCGTGGGCTATTCACCCATCGCGGCCGGGGTGGCCACGCTGCCGATCACCGCTCTCATGCTCGTCCTGTCCGTCCGTGCGGGGCGAATCGCCGGACGCATCGGACCTCGTGTTCCGATGACCGTCGGGCCACTGCTGTCGGCGCTTGGCCTGTTGCTGATGTTGCGCATCGGGCCCGGATCCACCTATGTCACAGACGTTCTGCCTGCGGTTCTCGTCTTCGGGCTCGGCCTGTCCGCTCTGGTGGCCCCGCTGACCGGAGCGGTACTGGGTGCGGTGTCCACCGATCGCGCCGGAATCGCGTCGGGCGTCAACAACGCGGTGGCCCGCACCAGTCAGCTGCTCGCCGTGGCTGCCCTACCGGCGCTCGCCGGTATCGCGGGCTCCGATTACTCCGCGCCGGAGGTGTTCTCGGACGGATTCCACACCGCGATGCTGCTGTGTGCCGGACTGCTGGTGATCGGTTCCGTCATTGCCGCAGTACTGATTCGCGGAACCGGCCAGGACGCGTCGAACTGCCCACCGCACTGCGATATCGGCTCACCGCCGATGGCACCGCGGAGCAAGGACCAGGACTGAGCGCTCATCGCACTGGGTCATCGCACGATGAGTACCGAGCAGTCGGCGTGGTGGACGAGGTTCTGACTGACCGATCCCAGAATCGTTCCGAGGAATGCACCCCGGCCTCGGCAGCCGACCACGATCATCGATGCCGACGCGGACATCGCACGCAGGCCTCGCGTCGGGCTCGACTGCGAGCTCACAGTACTCAGTGCCACATCCGGGTACTTCTCGTGCACGGTCTCCACATGCCTGTCGAGCCAATGCTGTTCGTGAGCCCGAATACTCACCCAATCGACATCCTCGAATCCTGTTCCCAGACCTGCCTGAGCGGCGAATCCCCAGTAGTTCACGGCGACCACCGGCGCGCCGAGGGTGTGCGCGATCTCGAGTGCGGCCCCGAGTGCCCGATCCGACTGCTCACTTCCGTCGACCCCCACCACGATCGGGCGGGCAGGGTCGGCACTGTCGACGGCGGTACGCATGAGCAGCACCGGGCACTGGGCATGCGTCACGACTCGGAGCGTGTTGCTGCCGAGAGTCAGGTCTCGCAGTGCGCTCGACTTCCTCGATCCCAGCACCACCAGTTCCGCGCCGGCATTCGACACGTACGAGGCGATGGTCCCATCGGCGGTGACGGTCTCGACGGACACCTCGGGTGCCGCGTGGTGAATCGCTGCCTCGGCGCGAGCGAGATGCTTGCGACCGATCGCGCGCAGGTCTCTTTCCAGCGCACCGCCGTCGACGAACGCCGCCGATCCGTACCAATCCCCCTCGGGGACTGCATGAACCAGACGCACGGGTGCGCGCACCTTCGCCGCATAGGCCGCCGCCCAGTGCGCCGCGGCATCGGCCTCGCTGGAGCCGTCGATGCCCACCAGGATGGGAAGTATGCGGTCGGTGGAATTGCTCATGATTCTTCCTCGTCTCGTGGTCGACTGTCCGTGCAGTCGAATCGAATCGACCGTAGATCTGCAGCCGCGTCCACCTTCAGAGCACTTGGTCCATCATCGAGGTGGCCGAGGTCCCTCATGTCGAGTCTCCCTTGGTTCGACCACGTTCGGTCTCGAACTTCAGCCAGTCGCGGTCCCACTGACGCATTCGCGCACGCCAACCGAAATGCCTCGTCGCCTGGAGCGCGACGAGAACAACGACTGTGCAGGCCACCCAGAACCCAACGGCTGCACTGATTCCCACCACAGCGTTCGAGGTGGAGGACGGCGGTTCCGCAACCCGCCTGCCCTCGGAATCGACTCGCACCGGAACTGTTGCCCCCTGTTCGGCTTCGTCCGGAACTCGAACCTCGTCGCTGTGCCGCTGTCCCGGTGGCCACTCCCAGGCGACCGTTGCGTAGTGCTCGGTCGGATCGAAGACTGCACTCTCTTCCGATCGCAGCGTCGGTTCACTCGTCACCAGGGCATCGATCTGCTGGGTGGTGGCCCGCGTTCGGGCCGACGCGGCATCGAGATCGGCGTACGTGAGCGATCCGAGCAGCGCGGAGAACGGGACGAGTCCCAGAATCACCGCCAGCCCACACGCAAGAACGAGGGCGGAGGTTCGATCACGGCCTCGCATCAGGGGATTGGTACTCCACGGTGCCAGGTGCCACCAGCGAGCGACCTCGAATCCGAACACCGCAACCACCCACTCTCGGAGAATCGTGCGTCCTTCGAGTGTGTCGCAGCGGACGAAGGGCGCACCAGGGCACAAGGTCGTGAACAGCAGGTCATGAACAGCAGGTCATGAACGGCAAGCTCAGCGGAAGAGGGCCGACACCTCGTCGAGATCGGCGTCGGTGCGGCGACCACTCGCATCCAGTTCGACGTAGAAAGTGTCGTAGCCTCGGGGATCTGCCCCGTGCTCACCGGTGCTGCGCCGCTCGAACACTCGCGCATTCGGCCATCGAGAGCGCACTGCCGTTCCGAGGATGTGCCCGTCCGGTGAGACCCCGCCGATCGGTCCGTACTCCGCGATCATCACGGCATGAACCACTGCCCCGATCGAGGCGGTGGTCACCGGAAAGACTCTCGGCCCCCGAGCCGTCGGGATGTCGACCGTGATGGAATCGGACGCCAGCACTGTCTCGTTGTCGGTCATCGTCGTGGCCCTCCGTCGTGCGGCGTTCGATTCCGGGTGAGTGTTGCGGCGAGGGCATGTCAGTTCGACGCCCGAGACCGATGTCGGGGTCACCTCGACCAGTCGGTGCATCGGAGGTTCGTCCGAATGCGGCTGCGGCAGAGCCTGTTCGAGAGCCTCGCTTCGCCCGCCCGGGACGGCACGCGCGATACCGTGGACGACGACGGTGGAGACTGTTCCGCGAACGGAATCCTCGGCGTCGAATTCCAGCACGACCGACGAGTCGAGCATGCTGCGCCCCAACTGCGACCGTCCCGCTGCGTAGAAGTACACCCGACTCCCGATCCAGATGCAGGGCACGACGTCGACGGTCGGGCCGAAGTGGTCGTGGCCGATCGACCGAGCCATCGGCGCGTTTCGTGCGAGTCGGCCGGCGGTGCTCGCGTCGAGGATGCGTCGACGTTCTTCGCTGTGGCGCACACGATTCGGAACCGTCCGGTTGGTCATCGGTCCCTGCAGATCATCACGGGGCAGTGCGCGCGCCGGGTGAGGTTGCTACTGGTCGACCCGAACAGTGCACTGGCCACCACACCTCGCCCGTGGCTGCCGACCACCACGATGCCGGCCCGTGTGGATTGCTCTATCAGTAGGTGTGCCGGGTTGCCCAGCTGCACAACGTGTTCAACGGTGACGTCCGGATATTTTTCGCTCCACCCGGCGAGGCACTCGGACAGCAACAACTGCTGCTCGCGCTCTATCTCGGCATCGTCCGGCGATCCGGGCAGGGACAGAGCGGCACCCTGGGACAACGAGCTCCAGGCATGTGCGGCGATCATCGGCACCGCGAGGAGCGAGGCCAGCTCGAACGCGTGCTCGACCGCCGCCTCACTCGTCGCACTGCCGTCGATACCGACGAGAATCGGTGCGTCGACGGTGTCGATTCCTTCCCGCCACACGATCACCGGACACCACGCCGAGGTCGCGGTCTTCTGTGCCGTGCTCCCGAACAACGCAGACACGATGGGCCCTGAACCGGCATTACCGACGACCAGCATGCGCGCGGTGCGAGAGAGCTCGACCATCATGTCGCATGCAGGCACCTCCGCGACCGAGGTGGTCACCGCGATGTGCGGATGCCGCGCCAGCACTGCCGTAGCGACGTCGGTGACGATGCGTTCGGCCGCCCGACGCTGCTCGTCCCAGATGTCGGCGGGAACGACCGATGCGGACTCGCCCAAGTAGAACGTTGGATGCTGTACCGCCCCGGCGATGTGCAGCGGAGAAGTCAACCGCTCGGCCAGGGTTGCCGCCCAGAGTGCGGCACCGACGCTGCTCGGCGAACCGTCAACGCCCACAACGATGTTCTGATGATGTGCGAGAACCACGGTCATCTCCTGTCCTCGGTCTGAGACGAGCCACACGGTCGGGCCCGTCGACGGTCATCCGTTGTCGGATGCTCACTTCCCATTGGACAACTCGACTACAGCCGCGCCACAGAGCATTTGGTCCCCAGTTCCGGTTCCTGGTCCCCGATCAGCGCAGGGTCGTTCTGCGCGATCCCCGTGCCGTACTTCGGACGGCCACCGACAGCACCGACGACACCGCTCTACGCGGAGTCGGGGCGAGAGGCGAGCCGATGGCAGGCGCACCGATCCGAATCAGCACCTGCGGCACACCCTGTCCCGGGGCCAACGACTCGACCAGGCGGCGACTACCGGACTGCTCGGTCATGTGAGTCAGTGGGCAGGTCGCCAGCCCGTCGGCGGTTGCGGCCAGCAGGAAGGCGGACATTGCGCGCCCGCACTGCAACCAGTCCAGACGCTCGTCCGACGCGGTACCGAGCAGCGCCACCGTGGACTCGTCGGTCGCCGGCTCTCGTGTTTCCGTCCTGCCCGCTCGGTGCGGTTCGGGGAATTCACGGCCCACCTGCACCCTCGAGGACTCCGCGCGATCGGTGAGGGCCTCGGGCGGAATTCCTCCCGATCGGAACGAGTGTCCGGCCCACCACCTGATCTCGGCCTGATACGTCGCGTCGTACTTGCGAACATTCGCGCTCAACTTCGATGCCGCGGCCAGCGTCTCCTTGGATTCGTCCGACAGGAACGTGACTCGAATGTCGTCGCCTGCGTCGATCCGCCCGACGTACCGGGCCGGAATCCGGTTGTCGGGCACCGGGCCGAACGCCCGACGATCCGAGTGGCGGCGGTTGATCGCAGCCAGCAGGTCGAACTCGTGTGATCGAGGGTGCGCGTCGTGGGACAGTCGGACGCGCGCGAGATGGTCCGGCGCACCGGGCGTCGGCATCAGGTCGACGTCGGTGGTCCATCGAAAGGCCGCGGCTGCCGTACACAGATGGTCCAGCGCTGCCCCACAGCTGAGCACCATCTGCCGCTCGGTGGGATCTATCGCGCCGAGCAGTCGGGATCGGTCGGTGTACAGATCGAGTCCGTGTTCGGAGTGGACCCACCGCCACGGCTGACTGTTGTGCACCGACGGAGCGCGGCAGGCGAGCTCCACCAACATCTCCGTCACGGCCGAATCCGGCTGATCGTTCATCATCTCTCCTCGACCTCCCACCGCGGGGCGGTGACTGTGCCCTCCACTGTCGGCCCGCGTCGGCGCTGTGGGACAGGGCCGATGGTCACTGCAAGGAGGGCCCTTGTGGTGTAGAAACCCGGCCGAGGGTCAACCGCAGTGGCGATGCGCCGAATCCACGGGTTTAGTGTTGACGGTGAATGCGACCTCAGGAGCGGAACCTCCAGGACGCGACCGAGGATCCACATCCGCCGACCGCTCAGGAGCGTCATGACGACCCCGCAGAATCCCCCAGAAGAGCAGATCACCGCAGACGTCGACGTCAAGCCACGCAGTCGCGACGTCACAGACGGGCTGGAGAAGACCGCCGCCCGCGGCATGCTGCGCGCCGTCGGAATGGGCGACGACGACTGGGGCAAGTCCCAGATCGGCGTTGCGTCGTCGTGGAACGAGATCACCCCGTGCAATCTCTCGCTCGAACGGCTGGCGAAAGCCGTCAAGAAGGGCGTCCACGCTGCCGGCGGCTACCCGCTGGAATTCGGCACCATTTCGGTGTCCGACGGCATCTCGATGGGGCACGAGGGCATGCACTTCTCGTTGGTCTCACGTGAGGTGATCGCCGACAGCGTCGAGACCGTCGTCAGCGCAGAACGTCTCGACGGTTCCGTCCTGCTCGCCGGTTGCGACAAGTCGCTGCCCGGAATGCTCATGGCCGCAGCGCGTCTGGATCTGGCGAGCGTCTTCCTCTACGCCGGCTCCACCCTGCCCGGCTTCGCGACCCTGTCCGACGGCAGCGAGCATCAGGTGACGATCATCGACGCCTTCGAGGCCGTCGGTGCGTGTTCGCGCGGATTGATGTCCCGGGCCGACGTCGACACCATCGAACGCGCCATCTGCCCAGGCGAGGGTGCCTGCGGCGGAATGTACACCGCCAACACGATGGCCAGCGCAGCCGAGGCCATGGGAATGTCTTTGCCCGGCAGCGCATCTCCCCCCGCTCCCGATCGCCGCCGCGATGGATTCGCACACGCCAGTGGCGAGGCCGTCGTCGATCTCTTGCGACGCGGCATCCGCACCAGCGACATCCTCACCAAGGAAGCGTTCGAGAACGCCATCGCCGTCGTCATGGCCTTCGGTGGTTCGACCAACGCCGTGCTGCACCTGCTCGCCATCGCCCACGAGGCACAGGTGGACCTGACCCTCGCCGACTTCACCCGCGTCGGCGCGAAGGTGCCGCACCTGGCCGACGTCAAGCCCTTCGGCAAGCACGTCATGACCGACGTCGACGCGATCGGCGGAGTGCCGGTGGTCATGAAGGCCCTGCTCGACGCCGGCCTGATGCACGGCGACTGCATGACGGTGACCGGAAAGACCGTCGCGCAGAACCTCGCTCACATCGCACCGCCGGACCCCGACGGCAAGGTGCTGCGCGCACTCGACAAGCCGATCCACCCGACAGGCGGCATCACCATCCTCGAGGGCTCGCTCGCCCCGGGCGGAGCGGTGGTCAAGTCCGCAGGCTTCGACTCCGATGTGTTCGTCGGCACGGCACGGGTTTTCGAGCGTGAACGCGCAGCCATGGATGCTCTCGAAGACGGCACCATCGCAGCTGGGGACGTCGTGGTCATCCGCTACGAAGGTCCCAAGGGCGGGCCGGGAATGCGCGAGATGCTCGCGATCACCGGTGCCATCAAGGGCGCGGGACTCGGTAAGGACGTCCTGCTGCTCACCGACGGCCGATTCTCCGGCGGCACCACCGGCCTGTGCGTCGGGCACGTGGCACCCGAGGCAGTCGACGGCGGACCGATCGCCTTCGTCCGCGATGGTGACCAGATCCGACTCGACGTCGGCAAGGGCACCCTCGACCTGCTCATCGACGCAGCCGAACTGGACTCCCGCGCACAGGGCTGGGCCCCACTGCCGCCGCGCTACACCCGCGGAGTGCTGGCCAAGTACTCCAAGCTGGTCGGTTCGGCATCGAACGGTGCGGTGCTGATCTAGCACTACCCACCTGCTCCCCGCCCCACCCCGCCCCCCTGCCGCGTCCCCCTGCCGCGTCAATGGACCACTGCATACGTCTCGGCGGTGCAGCGGTCCATTCACGCATGAACACCGTGCGCGTGAATGTCACCCTGCAGACGTCTCGGCGGTGCAATGGTCCATTCACGCGAGCGGGGTGGGCGAACGGGCAGGGGCGAACGGGCAGGGGTTGGCGGGCAGGGTGGGTGAGCGGGGTCAGGGCGGAGCTACAGCGGCATTGCCCACATGGAGCTCGAGCGCTCCTTGAATGCCGTGCAGTTCGCGTGTTGCGTGCTGGCCCGCTGGTAGAAAGTCTGCAGCGGCGCGGTGGGTTCGGCAGGCTTCGGTGCTGGCGCAACCGGAAGATCGCTGAGTTCGAGCGCAGCATCGAGAGCTTCCTCGGCCTCGACGCGCCTGGTCCGCGCCAGATTCGACAGCGCCAGCTGATGGATCGTCACCCGATCGCCGGACTTGCCGGCCACCGTGGCCGCAGCGGTGACCGACGCATCGAGCTCGTACACCTTCGAAGCCAGCTGATAGATGCTGGGCCGCTCGAGTTCGACGTCCACCAGAGCCGGCTCGGCCACGGTCCGAAATGTGTGCTTCGGACCGGCCTTGTCGGGCTTTGCTGCCGACGGCCGCTCCAACAGCTGCTCGAGCTCGGCGACCTCACGATCTGCTGCAGCATCCTTCGCCTGCGGTGCGACGAAGGGCACGATCGGCTCGAACGCGATCTTCTCCGACGACGTCGAAGCCACCGTTTTCGACGGGATCAGCAGCGCCACGATCACGGTGCCGACGCCGAACACCACGGCAGCAACCACACTCGTGTGCACCACCGCGTCCCCGAACGCCGCGACAGCATTCGCTTCGAGATTGTCGGCGAACCCACCGAGGAAGGAGTTCTGGTCGCGGATGATGTCGGAGACGATCACCGCACCTGCGAGCGAATCCTGAGACGCAGCAAGCCCTTCCGCCGCCTGCCCGGTGTACTGGCCGTTCGGCTGCTTACCGGGGAAGGTCTGCAGAAAGCTCTCGATTCCCTGACGGTAGGACGCGGCGAGCACCGACCCCAGCACGGCGATACCGAGCGATCCGCCGAGTTCGAGTGCGGTGTCGTTGAGACCGCCGCCCACCCCGAGTTTGCTGTCCGGAAACTCGCCCATGATGGCGTCGGTGCAGGGCGAGACGGAAAGACCGATCGCGAGACCCAGCAGCGTCAGCACCGGCAGAAAATCGGAGTACGTTGCCGCCGAGTCGATTCCGATGAGCGAGACGACCGACAGCGTTCCCACGATCATGCCTGCGGTCACGGTGATACGCGGCCCCAGTTTCGGCGTGAGCCACATCGTGATTCCCGATCCGACGAAGACCGCCCCTGCCAGAGGCAACAGGTGCACACCGGTGGACACCGGGCCGTAGCCGAGAGCGAACTGGAGGTACTGGGCGACGAAGTAGATCGCGCCGAACGTGACGAGGAAGAAGACGACCACCGCGAGGGTGGCGCCGCTGAGGACGCGGGAGGAGAACATTCGGACGTCGAGCAGCGGATTGGGATGGCGCAGTTCCCATCCCACGAAACCCAGGACCGACAGCAGCCCGACCAGCGCGAAGTACAGCGGTCCGACCGTCCAGCCGAAGTGCATCCCCTCGATGATGGCGTACACGATCGTCGACACGGCCAGCACCGATAGCAGTCCACCGATCCAGTCGATCGCCCCCGGCGCGACGGCTCGAGACGGCGGGACCAGCACGACGGCTCCGACGATGGCGGCCAACGCAATCGGAACGTTGATCAGGAACGTCGAATGCCAGGTGAAGCTCTCGAGGAGCCAGCCGGCCAGCAAGGGACCGGCCGCGATCGCGAGCCCGGAGGTGGCCGCCCACACGGTGACGGCAGTGGCGCGCTCACGCTTGGGGAACGTCGCGACCAGCAGCGACAGCGTCGCGGGCATGACGATCGCAGCCGCGACACCCATGACGATGCGGGCGAGGATGACTCCGAGGGTTGCATCGGTGAGCGCCCCGGCCACCGAACCGGCAACGAAGATGATCAGGCCGAGAATCAGCGCGCCGCGGCGGCTGTAGCGATCACCGATCACGCCGCACAGCAGCATCAACGACGCGTAGGGGACGGTGTACCCGTCGATCACCCACTGCAGGTCGCTGCTCGTCAGACTCAGATCGAGTGTCATCGACGGTGCGGCGACCAACAGCGACGTGTTGGCCATGACCACGATCAGCAGGCTCAGGCACAACACCACCAACGCCGACCAGCGTCGCGGGTACGGTTTGTGCATATCTTGGACAGGCGTCATCGCAAGCAGTGTCATCGTGTGTTCCCCCCCCGTTGGCAAAGTGCGAGACACACCTTGCACAGTGCTGTGCAGCTTAGGAAGCTTCGGCTAGGATCGGCAATCTTTTGTGGCGGCAACCACACTCTGCGCCCGCGATCGTGCTAGATCTTGTCCTGTGCGTAAGACGACGGAGTCGGGATCGACTGCACGGGACGCGGCAGCGCCGCCCGTGCAACGGCGTGACGCCCGGTCCAACCGAGCACGAATTCTGCATGTCGCACAAGGGGTCCTGGCAGACAATCCTGATGCAACCATCAACGACGTCGCCGCCGCTGCCGGAGTGGTCCGGCGAACCGTCTACGCCCACTTCGCCTCTCGCGAAGCTCTGATCGACGGTATCGCCCTGGAGGCAGCCGAGCGAATTTCGGCTGCGCTCACTCGAATTCCTGCAGCAGACGAATCGGCGGTGACGGTGTTCGTTCGACAGACGCTGGCTTTGGCGCGCGTCGGAGATCAGTACCGGCTACTGCTCGCGGTCGCGCGATCCGATCTGGGACACAACAGCATCCACGATCTACTGACTCCGATGCGCGACGCGGCTGCCGCGGTCATCCGTCGAGGACAGCGCGAGGGTGTGTTCTCGTCCTACCTCGCGGCAGAGGTTCTGATCCTCAACATCGAGGCCATTGCGCTGTCGATCCTCGACGCCACCAACGCCGGATTGCTCGGTGACCCGGCGGGAGCGGCAACGACGTCGAGCTTGGTGTTGCTGGGAATCGCGCCGAACGACGCGGAACGCATCGTCGCGGACGTTCGGTCGGCCGATTCGTCCGCTCGCGCCCGCTGAGAGCAGCACGGCCCCCGCGAACGACGAAGGCCCCGTTCGCGCAGTGTGATTGCGCGAACGGGGCCTGCGGCCGATAACCGAAAGATCTAGGGAGCCGGAACGAATCCTGCGCCGAGTCCGTTGCCCTGGTCGACATTGCGAAGGATCGCGTCGAAGTTGGTGCCGACCTCGGGGCCGAAGCACGCGACGCCGAGGTAGGCGTTGACCATGCCGACGAGTGTGTTGCCGACGACGACCGGGCTGCCCGAGTCACCTTCGACGACGCACAGCTGAGCCCAGGTCTCCTGCGACTGCAGGATGTCGCCGTACGCGAGTCCGCAGGTGTTGCCGGTGGTACGGCCTTCCTTGCAGACGATGTTCGGGAACGCCGTCGGCGGGCCGACCTGAGAGATGGTCACGTTGCCGACGCGGTTGATCGGTGCGACCTTGTCACGCTGGAATTCGATGAGGGCGTAGTCGTACTCCGGGTTGGAGAAGGCGATGCGCCCGACCTCACCGAGGGAGGTGTCGTACTCGGGGACGATGGAGGCACCTGCTTGGCCACAGTGACCGGCGGTGAAGCCGACCAGGTTTCCGTTGCGGTCGTTTCCGATCGTCGTCAGCGTGCACTCGGCCTGGCCTCCGACGATGATTCCCGAGCCGCCGCCGAGAGCAGCTGGAGTGGCCGCGGATGCGGTCCCCACGCCGACGCTGGCTACGATTGCAGCCGCCCCCACGACGACGAGCATGAATTTCTTGAACATGTACTCCCTCTCAGCGGTGTCGGCAGAACCCTAGCAACAAGAGGTGTACGAACACGAGCGAGTCGCTCATACGTCCTGCTCGAGGGCAGCAAGCGTCGTGCGCGCCTCCTCCAATTGGCGGCTCAGTTCTGCAACGCGACGAGCAGCCTCCTCGCGCGCGTGGGAGATGACGGCCTCGACCGCGTCGCATGCGATGGGATCGCCCAACTCTCGAACAGCGCGGCTCACCGACTCCGGGCTCACCGATTGCGCCTTGGTGGGCCGCTTCGCGCCCTGAGTGACCGTGACCGACCAATCGTTGTCGGCCCCGGCATGAATGGTGACGCTGATTCCGCCCGGTGCTTTCTTCTGTCGACGCGGGGTCGGACTCGGCGTAGGCACCTCCGATCCCGTCGACGCGGTAGGAGTGGATGCAGTCGAAGCCACCGGTGCAGTGGCTGCAGCCGGTCGCTTCGGGGTGGGGGCCGATGCGGGTTCTCGAGCCGGTGCCGATGCCGGGATTCGCTTGGCGGCCGGTCGTTTCGCCGGTGCCGGAGGGGTCGCGGGATTGCGGGTGATCCGCAGTTCCTCTGCCTCGTAGGGCAATTCGTCGTTGACACCCTTCGGGCTGATCGTCACCGTGTTGCCGTCGATCGACACGACCTTCGCCGACGTCCCGTCGGGCAGGCCGAGGCTCGGGTTCGGTTCACGGAGATAGACGGTGGCCCGACGGCCCTCGGCGAGCGCCGCAGCCAGCGTCGTCAGATTCTCGGGAGTCAACGAATCGTTCACGGCGCGCCCACGGGGTGGCATCGACTACCGGCCTTTCTCGAAAGTGTTTGCGAATACTGTCGCACAAATGCACGCACGATGTCGCCGTGCAGCGCAGGGCGCGTCGGATCGATGCACGAAGTATTGTCTGTTAATCCAAGTAACTGTAACCGCAAGTAACTGTTACTTGGATTAACACTTAGATTGGGGTGGCCGAGAAGGCCGATGTCGACAACTCTATACGACAGTCCTCGTGCGCGCCCCTTCGGTCCCACCGAGTCCGCTCGCGTACCGACGAGTAGCCGCGCGACTGGCCGCGACATCGGTGTCCGGAGCCACCTCGCCGAACCGCCCTCGCGCACGGTTTCTGCCGCGTAGCCTGGCGGCGTGCCTTCTTGCGCAGGTACGGAACAGGAGTCTCGATGTACCACCTCGACGCGGACGAGCAGTCGCTCAGCGACGGTCCGCACGTGTATTTGCTCGACGCCAAATCCACCCTCGAGGTTCAGGCTCTGAATCAGTGGATCGACGCCACCACTCCCGACGGCGAGCCCCGTCCACCCTCGGTTGTGCTCTCCGGCGAGGCGAGAACGTCACTGTCGGACAGTGTTCGCGGATACGCCGAGGATCCGCTGCTGATCCCGCTTCGGGTGACGCTGTCCGATCGCAAGAACGGCATCCTGCACCGAATCTTCGCTCCTCGCGGGCGCTCCAAGCCAACGCAGGTGTGGCAGCGATGGGTGGCGGGAGACGATCCCGACCACTCCGCAGTTCTCGTCGGCGAGCCCGCGACGCTCAGTGATCTACAGGATCGGTTCGAGCGCGGTGGCGGCACGTCGCTGTCGTCGTTCATTCTGCGGCAGGCCAGTCTGGCTCTGGACAAAGCCGAGCGCGGCGTCATCGGGTCGGAATACAAGATCCCGCGCTTCGTCGTCGAGGACATGACCGAGCAGAAGAAGTTCCGAGACGGCATCACCGAACTGGCGGAGGAAGTCGGCCAGGATCGCGACGCCGTCGACACACGCGTCCACGACATCCTCGACGAGATGGTCGCGACCGAGACGCGCCGCGCAGTCGAGATGTGGGGAACGCTCGGGGCGTACTTCTCGCGGGCGTACAAGGTCGATGTGGACCGCGATCAACTCCAGAAGGTGCGCGAGCTCAACAAGAACTATCCGTTGGTGTTCCTGCCCAATCACCGTTCCTATCTCGATCCGCTCGTGTTGCGTCCGGCGCTGTTGGCCGAAGGGTTGCCACTCAACCACGTCATGGGCGGAATCAACGTCGGCTTCTGGCCGCTGGGTCCGATCGCCAAACGCAGTGGCGTCGTGCTGATTCAGCGCAAGTTCTCCGACGCGATCTACAAGTGGACTCTGCGTCAGTACATGAGCTTCCTGCTGAGCAAGCGGTTCAACCTGGAGTGGTACATCGAGGGCGGCCGTAGCCGCACCGGCAAGCTTCGCCCGCCGAGGTTCGGCCTGTTGACCTATCTGGTCGACGCACTCGAGACCAGCGATGCCGAGGACGTCTACCTGGTTCCCACGTCCATCACCTACGACCGTCTGCACGAGGTCGGCGCGATGGCCGAGGAATCGCACGGAGCGAAGAAGCAGGCCGAGGGCATCCGGATGGCCATCGGTTACATCCGCGCACAGGGCACATTGCGCGGCAACGTGTACCTCAACTTCGGCGAGCCGATATCGGTCGCGTCGATCGTCGCCGAGAACACCGACAAGCGGGTGGCGGTGCAGAAGATCGCACTCGGTGTCTCCCACGCGATCAACGACGCGACACCGGTGACGCCGGCGGCCTTGGTCACCATGGCTCTACTCGGCATCGAGGATCGCGCCCTCAACGTCAACGAGATGTGGGCCATCATCGCCCCACTGGCCCGCTACATCAAACGCCGCAACCTGCCCACTGCGGGCGGAGTGGACATCGCCGACGTCGACGTCGTCCGATCGGCCGTCATCGCACAGGTGAACGCGAACGTCGTCAAACGGTTCGACGACGGCCCCGAGCCGCTGTTCTATCTGGCTCAGGACAAGCATCTCGTCGCAGCGTTCTTCCGCAACAACGCCATTCACTTCTTCGTCATGCGGGCCATCGGCGAGTTGGTCGTTCTGCCGACCAGCGGTGATTCGACGCCACTGACTCAGGAGTCCCTGTGGCAGTCGGCACTGCAGCTGCGTGATCTGCTCAAGTTCGAGTTCTTCTTCGGCGACAAGAAGGACTTCGGCGAACGACTCGAGTCCGAGGTCGATCTCATCGACCCGGACTGGCGCACCCACATCAGCGACCCCGATTACGCTGCGCGACAACTTCAGTCACAGGATCTGCATCTCGCGCACCGCGTGCTGCAGCCGATCTTCGAGGCATACCAGGTGGTAGCCGATCAGCTGATGCTGCTGCCGCAGAGCGGGGAATTCGACAAGTCGAAGTTCATCGCGGAATGCCTCGGTGCCGCTCAGGCCAGACGGCTTCGTCAGCAGCTCGATCACAGCGAGTCGATCTCCGGCGAATTGTTCGATACGGCACTGCAATTGGCGGAGAACCGCGATCTCGTCGATTCCGGCTCCGACGGTATCGCGCGTCGACGCCGGGACTTCGCACTCGAGATCGACGAGTGGGCACGCAAGGTGCGCACGATCCGCGACATGGCCCACCGCATGCTGCGCCAGGTAGAACCGATCTCGGCCCCCGAGGAGAACAATTCATGACCGAGTTCGACGATCGGCTGATCGCGATCGCCGCCGCTCCACCCGGCCGAGACACTGTCGCATTCTTCGATCTCGACGGCACCCTGATCAACGGGTTCTCCGCCCGCGCAGTGTTTCTCGAACGTCTCAAGACCCTCGACGTGACGGTCAAGGAACTGTGGGAGATATCGAGCGCCGTCGTCGAGATGCGGATGCGCAACTCCCCGGTCGACAATCTGATGGGCAAGGCCGTCCGCGGCCTCGAAGGACGTCGGGAAGAAGATCTGATGGAGCAGGCCTACACGCTGTTCCGCAACGAGATCGCGCCGATGATCTATCCGCAGGCACGCGCCCTCGTCGAGGCGCACCGCCATGCCGGCCATCGATTGGTGATGGCCACCTCTGCCACGCCCTACCAGGCGCTGCCCGTTCAGCAGGACATGATGTTCGAGACGCTGCTGTGCACCACCCCTGTGGTCACCGACGGGATACTGACCGGGGAGCTGGTGGGCGACTCGTTGTGGGGGCCGCGCAAGGCACAGGCCGCGATCGACTACGCCGAACGTGAGGGCATCGCCCTCGCGGGCTGCTTCGCCTACTCCAACGGCGGAGAGGACGTGCCACTGCTCGAGGCCGTCGGACGTCCCGTCGCGCTGAACCCCGATCCGGATCTTCAGCGGTACGCCGCGAAGAAGAAGTGGCCGTCGCTGACGTTGGAGAGCCCCAAGCGTGGCACCGACCTCACCTCCGCAGTGCGAAGCACCGCCGCTCTCGGATCGGTACTGGCCAGCGCGTCGATCGGGTTGGGGCTGGGGCTGCTGACGCGCAGTCGCCGCAACGGAGCGAACATCACCAGCACCATCGCACCGGACATCGCGCTGACCATCGCCGGGGTGAAGCTCGACGTGACCGGCACCGAGAATGCATGGTCGGCGCGGCCGGCGGTGTTCATGTTCAACCACCAGAGCACAGCCGACTCGATCATCGTCACATCCATCCTGCGCCGCGACATCACCGCCGTCGCCAAGCGAGAGCTCGAGCGCGACCCACGGTTCGCGCTGCTGGGCAGGATCTTCGACGTCGCCTACGTCGATCGTGGTGATCCTTCACAGGCCCGCGAGGCGATGCGTCCGGCCATCGAGAAGTTGCACAGTGGTATTTCCGTCGCCATCGCGCCCGAGGGCACACGGATGCCGACGTCCCGTCTCGGCCGGTTCAAGAAGGGCGGCTTCCACCTGGCCATGCAGGCCGGAGTGCCCATCGTCCCGATCGTCATCCACAATGCCGGTGACGTGATGTGGAAAAAGGATTTCACCGTCCACTCCGGTACCGTCAAGGTCACCGTCGGCGAGCCCATTCCCACCACGGACTGGGAGCCGGACAAGATCGACGCGTACGTGGACGATGTTCGTTCCTATTTCGACAGAACGTTGGGATATGCCTGAGAACCAGATCAACTCGGTGGTGCAAGCGGAGATCGAACGCAATCTCCTGGGGGGCACGCCGAAGTACACCCGTTCCGACATCGTCGACAAGTCGGGGCTGCCGCTCGAACGGGTCATCGCGCTGTGGATCGGCATGGGCTTCCCCATCCACACCGATACCGAGGCGGTCGTCTACACCGACGCGGACCTCGAGGCACTGAAGTTGATCACCGGACTCACCGAGCAGAAGGTCATCAAGCCCGAGATGGAGGTCGCGATCGCGCGCACTCTCGGGCAGTCGATGTCGAGGCTCGCGGAATGGCAAGTGGGCGTGGTGAACTCTCACATCCTCGAGCGCATCACCAGCAGCGAGGAAGACCAGAACGACATCGACGTCATCCGGCGCAACGCCAGGGACATCGCGGCCGAGACCGTCCCCACCCTCGAAGCGCTTCAGGGCTACACCTGGCGTCGCCACTTGGCCGCGGCGGCCGGACGGTCCATCGCCGCTCCCGACGACGCCACCGACAGCCCCATCATGGCCGTCGGGTTCGCCGACATGGTCGGCTACACCAGTCTGACGCGTCGCCTCGACATCGGCGAATTGACGACACTCCTCGAGGAGTTCGAGTCCCTGGCCACCAATATCATTGCGCGCGGGCGTGGTTCGGTGATCAAGAACGTCGGCGACGAGGTGATGTTCAGCGCACAGACTCCCGAGGATGCCGCTCACATCGCCCTCGACCTGCAAGACGCTTTCGCCGAGCAGGAGGACATGCCGGATCTGCGGGTCGGGCTGGCCTGGGGACCGGTTCTGGCCCGCTACGGCGACCTGTACGGGTCGGTGGTCAACATCGCTGCGCGCCTGACCAGTTCGTCCAATCCGGGAACGATCCTGGTCGACACCGTCATGACCGAGGAACTGCGTCACGATTCCGAGTTCTACCTCAAATCGGTCCGCTCGCTACGGGTCAAAGGGTTCCACAAGCTCAAGCCCCATCGACTCAAACGCAACAAGCGTAGCGGTCAGCGCAGCGAGGAGTAGAACTCCAGGTGTCGACGCGCAGCCTCGTCCCAGGTGAGGCTCTGCGCGAGCGCCAGCCCCGGTAGTGGATTCCGCGGTTCTCGCACGGCACGTTCGAGCTCGGCTGCCATGCTCTCCATCGAAGACGCATAGGTAACGCTGTCTCCGAACACTTCCCGAAGTACCGGTAGATCTCGCGCGACGACGGGAGTCGATGCGGCGAGTGCCTCCATGGCGGCCAGTCCGAAGCCCTCCTTGGTGGAGAAGAACGGCAGCACGGCAGCCTGCGCCACGAGGTACGGCAGCTCGTCGTCGTCGACGGTACCGAGAATCATCGGCTCGATCCCGAGTTCCACTGCGCGACGGTCGAACTCCGCGCGATAGTCGCGATAATCGAACAGCGTCTCGCCACCGGCGAACACCAGTCGAAGGTCGTGCGAACGCAACCGGGCGAACGCGTCGAGCAGATCGAGACTGCCCTTGCGTGGTTCGATGCCGCCGACGGCTAGCACGTACCTGCCGAACTTCTCCTGCCAGTGTGATCGGCCCGATTCTTCGGCTGCGGTGAACCTGCCTGCATCGACACCGTTCGGAATGACGGTGGGGTCGAATCCCCATCCACGCTGGACATCGCTCGCGACCGCTGCCGACACGCAGATCCGTGCGTAGGGGGCGTTGATCGCGCGTTCGTGGCACGCGGCCAGCTCGGGCGTGGTGAACTCGTCCAGGTGATGGATGGTCCTGATGCAGCGGCCGACGGCATTGGCGGAGATGCAGTCCTGGGCATGGACGATGTCGTACTCGCCCGGCGTGAAGGCCTGTCGCAGAACATCTATCGACCGCAGAATTCGTTCTCCGACGTTCTCCCCGTCCCGATGCACGAACGGGACCATTCTGATGTCGACGGCGGGGTCGACGGCACGAAAGAACGTGCTGTCGCCGCCGCGCCCGAGAGACCACACCGACACGTCCTGCCCGGCGCGCGCCAGTGCCTCGGCCAGCGCCAGCGTGTGCACCACTCCGCCGCGCGGCTTGGACGAATAGGTCAGCAGGCTGATCTTCACTGACCCGGCTTCTCCTGCAACAGATTCGGGTACGCGTCCACTCGACGCTCCGCTAGGTGATGCAACCCCCGGCGGGCTCGGTCGACCTCGGCGTCGACATCGATCTCGTGCACCGCAAGACCCCCTTTGGACCAGGTCCGCGCCAGGACGTCGCCACCGGGGCCGACGATCTTCGCCTGCCCGAGAAAGCGGAGGGACCCCATCACTCCGGTTTGGTTGGAGGAGACCAGCACCACCTGATTCTCGGCTGCCCGGGCTGCGTCGTACAGATCGAACAGACGGGACTGTCGATCGTTCGGCAGCGAGGATGCACGGTCGGTGACGCTGGCAGGCCAGGCAGACAGCGCCGCAATGATTCTCGCGCCGTCGAGTGCCAGCGTCCGCGCCGACTCCGGGAACGTCTTGTCGTAGTCGATCAGCATGCCCATCCGCCCCACCGGGGTATCGAAGGCCTCGAAGTGGTCGCCGGCCGCGTAGGCGAGCGACTCCCCGAGCGGCTGGTGCACCTTTCGGTGGCTACCCAGAATGCCGTCTCCCGTGAGGCACGCTGCAGCGTTGTACCGCAGCCCTTTCGAGAGCTCGGTGTACCCGATGCAGATCGTCATGTTCCCGGCCGCGGCGATGATCGCAGCCAGTTCCGGACCGTCGGGATCGAGGGTGGGCGGTAGTTCCGCGGGATCCGGATTGCTCAGGCTGTTGATGTAGCCCCCGAGGGACGCGTCGGGCAGCACCAGGAGGTCGATGCCTTCCCGCGCCGCACTGGAGATGATCGTGGTGATCTTCAGAACGGCCCGGTCGACATCACGCCCGAAATGCGCTGCCAGTGCGCCGATCTTGATGGGGGCCACGTCGAACTCAGACCATCTGACTCTGCGGCTGCGGTGAGTTCCGAGACTGCGCAGCACTGATTTCCAGCCCGATCTGGTCGGCGAGGAAAGCAGCGTCGCGGGCCACCGAGGCGAAGCGTCCCGAACCCCAGGTGTGCTGCCACGGCAGACCCAGGAAGTACAGGCCCGGTACCGAGGTGACACCACGGTTGTGCGTCGGGTGCCCTTCGCCGTCGAAAGCACCGACCTTCAGCCAGCGGTAGTCGGTGCGGAAGCCGACCGACCATACGACGGCCGTGATGTCTGCGGTGGCGATGTCGAGTTCGGTGATCTCGGACTCCGGACGCCACACCGGCACATAGCGATCCTCGGTGGGGGCAGTGATGCCCTCGCGCTCGATGTAGGCGTCGATGCTGTCCTTGATGCTTTCGGCCACCCGATCCGCAGCATCGAGCGACGCCTCGAGAGTGGGTGCGAACTGCAGAACGCCGTCCTCGACGCCGAGCAGTCGGCCGTAGAGCTGCATTCCCTCGGTGGCGAATGCGCGCAGGTCGATGTCTCGTCCACCGTCACGGCCGGTGACGTAGTGGTTCGTGTTCTCGCGTTTGCCGACGCCACCGGGTTGATCTTCGATGGAGACATCGTAGACGCCCATGTCGTGCAACCAGGCGACACAGTCGCGGCCGCGATAGAAGCGCGCGACGCGGGGAGCGGTGCCGGCCACCAGGTGGACGCGTCGGCCGTCGAGGTGCAGATCCTCGGCGATCTGGGCGCCGGACTGGCCGGTGCCGACGACCAGTACGTCTCCATCCGGGAACTGATGCGAGCCGCGGTATTCGGACGAGTGCAGCTGGACGATGTTGCGCGGGAGCTTCTCGGCGAACCGTGGGATGGTGGGGATGTGGTAGCCACCGACAGCGACGACGATCTGGTCGGCATGCATGGGGCCGGCGGAGGTCTGCAGGTCGAAACCACCATCCCCGCTCTGTAGTGCGGTTGTGACCGAAACACGTTCTCGCACGGGTGCATCGAAGCTCTCGGCGTAGCGACGCACGAAGGCATGGACCTCGTCGCGCGGCATGAATCCGTCGGGATCGTCACCGTCGTAGGAATATCCGGGAAGTGCGCACTGCCAATTCGGGGTGACGAGAGTGAAGTTGTCCCAGCGCGAGTCCTTCCACTCGTGCGCGATCGTGTCGCGCTCGAGAACGACATGTTCGATGCCGCGCTGCGTCAGATGCCAACTGATGGACAGACCCGCCTGTCCGCCGCCGATGACTATCACGGAGTAGTTCTCTATTGCACTGTGGTTCTCTGTCATAGCAATTCAGCTCCCGACATGCTCAGTACGCGAACGGTACCGGCCTCGTACGAGGTACTGGCACCGTGAATCTCCTCCATCTGCTGTGCGGCCGAGGTGCACCGCATTCCGAACTTGGCGAGAACTCGATCGCTGGCGACCGTCAATGCCTCCGACGTCCGCTGCACGAACTCCGCCACCGGGTACTCCTGGCCGGGTGTCAGGTAATCGTGCATCACCAGCGAGGGTGAATAGCAGGACTGTTCGCGGCCGTCGGGCCATCGCACGAGGAACGACATCTCAGGCATGGATCGGCTCCTTCGTGATGGTCCGATAGACCGACGGCCGGCGATCACGCAGGTTGTACATACCGCCGCCACGTGCTGCGCCGATGAGGGCAGCGACGTCGACGGTGGCCGTCGCCAAGCCTGGTTCGACACCCGTTCCGGCGAGAATCTCTCCTCCGGGGCCGACGATCTTTGCGCTGCAGACGAATCGAAGAGATCCGAAGGTACCCGCCTGATTGGCTGCGACCCAGATGATCTGATTCTCGAGCGCCCGGGCTCGATCGTAGATGTCGAACCGCTGCTTCCAGCGGTCCTCCTCCATATTCTCCACCGTCGCGGTACGTGCCGTCGGCCAGGCGGAGATGGACGCGACGATCTCGGCACCGTCGAGCGCCAGTTCCCTTGCTGCCTCGGGGAATCCCTTGTCGTAGCAGATCTGCATGCCCATGCGGCCGATCGGAGTATCGAAGGCGGAGTAGCTGTCTCCCGCGTCGTAACAAAGGTTTTCACCGAGCGGCTGGTGCACCTTGCGGTACGAACCCAGAATGCCGCTGCCGTCGACCGTCACGGCGGCGTTGTAGCGGGTGTCGCCGTCCTTCTCGCAGAAACCGAAGGTGATGACGGTATCGCCCGCCATGTCGATGACCCGCTTGATCTCGGGGCCGTCGAGCTCCAGAGCGGGCGGCAGCGCCTTCAGTCGACGCTGTCGCGATTCCTCGGTCTCGTCACCGCCGCCGAGACTGGGTAGGTAGCCGCCGAGGCAGGCCTCGGGCAGGACGAGTAGTTGGCTGCCGCGGTTGCGTGATTCCTCGAGCAACGCGGCGATGGTCGCGTAACCCTGTTCCATGTCGCGGCCGAATTCGGCTGCGGCGACAGAGATAGTGACGGGCTGCGGGTGGGTGGTCATGCTTCTCCCAATCCGGTCACGGTGGATGTGACCGCGCGAGTGGTGATTCCATCGGGCCATCGCAGCGCGACGCCCGGAATGTCGGTGAGCTCTCCGCATTCTGCGGACAGTGCTGGTCCGGACGGTGCAGTAGGTGCACCTGGACGGTCCGCGGTGATCATCGCGAACCCTGGAAAACACGTGATCCATTCGCCCATCGACGCTGCGCCCGGCTTCGGTATCGACGCGACATCGAGCACGGCACCGGTTCCGCTCGCTTCGGCGAGCATTCCGGTGGTGCCGGCCAGGCCTGCCATCGAGACGTCCTTGGCGGCCTTGGGTGCGGTGCGGGCGACGAACGACGCCATGGTCGTCAGCTCTTCGGAGTTCCGGCGAGAGGACGAATCCCATTGCTGACCATGGTATCCGCGTCGCCAGTCGCCTTCGATGTCGGCGGTGAGCGTCAATCGATCGCCGACGCTTCCCCCGCCGGCCCGCACCGGGTTCGCTGTGCGCCCCAGAGCGGTGACCGACAGCGACGACGGCACCCCGGCCTGGGTGTGGCCGCCGAGTACCGGAACCTGCCATGCCGCAGAGGCATTGGCGAGACCACGGATGATGCGGGTCAGCCGACTCTGCGTGGGTGCTCCGACGGAATCGAGCATTCCGACAGCGTGCGCACCCATCGCCGAGAGGTCGTTCAGATTGACCAGCGCGGCACACCAACCGGCCCAATCGGGGTCTCGATCGACCATGGAAGGGATGATGGCATCGCACGCGGCGATCATGTCGCTACCCGGTACCGGAACGCCGTCGTCGCCTCGAAAGCCTCTGGCACCGAGCCCGAGTGGCTGCGCTCGGAGAGGTGCGAGTACCCCGGCGAGCATGGCCTTGGTGGAGGAGACGAGCCGTTCGATGCGGTCGATCGGCCAGTACATCGCCACGTGCGGCGTATTGGCCACCTCGACGTCGCCGCGTCGAATCCACCCGAGCCGGGTGAACAGTTGCTCGTTGCTCTTCTGCACCGTCGCGTCGAAGCGAAGTACGCCTCGACTCTCGGCATGGGCACAGGCTGCCCGAACAAGGGCGGGCCCGACGCCGGAAGTGCGTGCCGAGGCAGCGACCACGAGGCGACTGCCGGCCCACCACCCCAGATCCGTTGCCGTGCAGGGTGCCAGCCGCACTCCGCCGAGCACGGTGCCGTCTCGGTCGGTGGCCACGAGAACGACGCAGCGGGAATCGTCGTCCACGTCGTCGTGATCGGTGCCGGCGAACAAACCTTGCTCAGCGACGAACGTCTCTGTACGCAGTGCCCGGTACGCATTCAGTTCTGCTGCGCCGCTGCACGGCTGGACGATGAACTCCGGCTGCACGACAGTGATTGCAGCACCGGACAATCCGGCGAGATCGTTGCCCTCTACGACGCCGTACATGTCAGCCTCCCGCGTTCTGCAGGACGCTGCACGCACCGCATGCCGCGCAGCCTGCCTTCTGATCGGATCCGAGCATCGCCGCGGCCTGCAGTTCCTTGGCGACGCGTCGAGTGATGTCTTCGAGCACGTCGCGATCGGGAGCCGTCGCCCGGTCGACGTCCACCGCCAACGTTCCGGCGAGAGGACGGAACGGGACGACGAAGGGGTAGACGCCCATCTCGATGAGTTCTGCTGCCCCGGAGACCAATTCGTCGGGATCCTCGCCGAGCCCCACCAGGATGTACGTCGAGACCTGGTTGCGTCCGAACACACGAACCGCTTCTTTCCACGCAGCGCGGTACTCGTCCATCGAGACCGAGGCCTTGCCCGGCATCCACGTGCGCCGAACGTCGTCGTCGAGAGATTCGACGTGGATGCCGATGGATTCGGCTCCGGCGTCGTACAGATCTTGAATCGTCTGCAGGTCACCGGGAGGTTCGCACTGCACCTGAATAGGCAGCTGCGGAACCACCGCCTTGATGGCTCGCACACATCGGGCCAGATGACGGGCGCCGCGATCCTTCGCGGCCGAGGTACCCGTCGTCATGACCATCTGCGTGACGCCGTCGAGCCGCACCGCTGCCTCGGCCACCTCGGCAAGCTGCACCGGAGTCTTGACGGCGATGGTGTCGCCGGCCTCGAGCGACGCCTCGATGGAGCAGAAGCGGCACCGTTGATCGGCGTCGTAGCGGATGCAGGTCTGCACGACGGTGGTCGCGAGAACTCTGGAGCCGTGCAGCTTCGCGATCTTCTCGTAGGAGATCCCGTCGGCGGTGGCGAGGTCGTAGAACTTCGGCCGGTCGACGGCTTGAACATCGAGACCGATGTCGTTGCCGTCGAACAGGACTCGGCCCTCTTCGAGTACGTACGGACTGAGCGGATTGCGCGGGATGGCTGCGCCGAGGCCGTCGATGCGGACATGTCCGTCGTCACTCGGCCCTGCACCGGCAGTTCTGGACACCGGCGTCGCTCCTCGAATGCCGAGCAGCGCCAGATCCACGCGCGTAGAGACGGACATAGGTGCCCCTAGACCATGTAGGTCGAGTTGATGATGGCACCCTTGCGCGCGTAGTGGATCAGCGCGTCCTGCACGTCCAGGGGGTGTGCAGGGATGACGCCCTCGATGAGGTCTTCTTCGCGGCCACCGTGCAACGCGAGCCCGAAGCGGCAACAGAACACGGTGCCACCCTCGGCGATGAATGTCGCGAGAGAATCGTTGATGTTCTGCTCACCGGGGAACCCGGAGTCACCGGTCGTCGGAAAGCCACGGGTGGCAAGGCAATTGATAGCGCCAGGGCCGTAGAAGTACATGGCCGACTCGAAACCCTTACGCAGAGCTCGCGTCGCTTGAAGTACTGCGACGAACGACACCGAGGACTCGTGGGCAATGCCGTGCACCAGTGTGAAGTAGCTTTCGCCGTTCTCCGCCTTGTAGTCGGGGAAGATCTTGGTGGACCCGTAGATGTTGCTGCCCTTGGGAAGTGACGGGTGCGGGATCTCTTCGAGAGACTTCTTGATGTTCTCGGCGATGGCCTGGTCGATATCTGACATGTGCTTCTCCTAGAGTTCACAGAGCTGACTGAATCGGGTGGACGCCTGTGGCCACCTGGGGAAAAGAGGTCATGTCCGGCGGGAGAGCAGATCCTCCGCGGCCATAGGACAAGTACAAGCCTCATCCATTTCCTGTTGGTCACACCCGGAACAACGCCGTGTTTCGAGGGCCTCACAGTGTTGACGTGGTGTTACGCGGATACCCTGGAGGCCGCTCCATCCATCCACCCGAACTTGGCGAGGAACTCGATGATCGGCGCCGTCACCGGCTTGTTGTACGCGTTGTCCCTGGTCGTGGGCATCTGGGTACTCGTAAAGCTCGCAATGAACCGACCCGTCCTGCTGAAGAACAGGTCCGATCGCGCACTGTTCTGGACCATCGCTGCCACCGAGGCAGTCGTCGCACTTCAAGCCGTCATCGGGTTCGTCATGATGTTCACCTCGGACCGCGAGATTCATCGGTTGACCTTCGGGTCCTACCTCGTCGGACTGCTGTTCCTACTCCCTCTCGGGACGTGGTGGTCCCTGGGCGACCGTTCCCGCGGCGGCACAGCGGTACTGCTCGTTGCCGTCCTCACCCTCGCAGCCATGGTGCTGCGCCTGAGCCAGATTTGGGCCGGATATGCCTGACAACCTCCAGCAAGCGACGCGCACCGGCTTCGGTCGCTTCCTCATCGCCGTCTACGCAGTGTTCGCAGTCGCCGCGACGTCACGCTCGATCGTGCAGCTGACCACACGATTCGACGACGCACCGGTGGCGTACCTGCTGTCCGCCTTCGCTGCGGTGGTCTACATCATCGCCACGGTGGGACTGGCCCGAGCTACAGAAGCGTCACGACGAGTGGTGACGGTCTCCTGCATCATCGAACTCGTCGGAGTGATCGGCATCGGCACGCTCAGCTACATCCAGCCCCAGGACTTCCCGGAGCCGACGGTGTGGTCGCACTTCGGATCCGGCTACGTCTTCATCCCGGTGGTACTCCCCATCGCGGGACTGTGGTGGTTGCGAAAAACCCGACAGCAGTAGGGGTCGGACTGAATTTCGCCCAATTGGCGGAAGTGTCGGACGCTCCCTACCGGCTCGTGGGCCGCTCGTGCCGCGATGTCGGCTCCATGACGACACCGGAGTCCCGACGATGGGACAGGTTATGCACTGTGCCGGCCGTCGACTTCAGGTGGGAAGTCGAGATACTTGCCGCGTTGCTCGTGATCGGAACCGTCCCGAAACCGGCGCAGCCGCACCTAGCACACGCCACCGACAGGCTCTGGATAGCGAATACTTAAGCAGGGCAACAGTTTTCGATTCAACGATGGTTGCCAGTCGAACGCACGTTCGATACACTTACCTCCATGACCACGGAGATCTGGCAACTGAGCGAGAGCGAACTCCTCGCCGACGCCGACGCCGTCTCCCATGAAATTCAGTTGTTGGAGGCCCGGCGGATCGCCCTCGTCGCCGAGATCGACACCCGCGTCTTCCGCGAGAAACTCGGCTTCCCCGGACCCGCAGGCTGGCTGACCTCCACCACCCTGCTCTCGCCGTCCACGGCCACCAAGATCGTCGCCCTCGCCCGCGGCATGAAAAACTTCCCCGACATCGCCGACGCCGTCAACACCGGTGTCATCTCCGTCGATCACGCCGCGCTGATCCTCACCTTCGCCGAAACCCCACCGAAGGACCTCCCGGAAGAGGGTCGCGTCATGGCCCGCACCGCGTTGATCGCCGCCGCCACCGGGCCCGAAGCACGCACCGGCCGGATCCGAGCAGCGATCACCAAACTCGAGGACGAGTTCGGCGGCAAGACCCCACCACCCGAGAACACCGACCGCAACGAACTGTTCGCGTCGACAACCTTGAACGGACGTCTGGTGGCGAAGATGGATGTCGACGCTGTCACCGGAGAGAAACTCCTCACCGCCCTCTCCCCGCTGACCGAACCGCAACCCGCCGCCGACGGCACCCCAGACGACCGCAGCCCCGCCAAACGGCGCGCCGACGCCTTCGGACACATCCTCGACCAATACCTCGCCTCGAGCAGCCGGCCCATCGAAGGCGGAGAACGCCCGCACCTGAACCTCCACATCAACCTGCGCGACCTCACCGACCTCCGCGACAGCGCCGACACCGCCGACTCCGACGACATTGCAGACAACGAGAACACCCGCACGGCAAACGAATCCGATACAGACGGAGCCGATCCCGTCGACATCAACACCGGCAACCCGATCCACCCCAACTCCGCTGACGAGCCGGATACTGGAACCGCCGACCCGTACAGTGACGGCACCAGTCGCAGCGGCAGTGACACCGCCACTGGCGGTGAAGGTGACCGCTGTGCGACCGATCGTGGCACCTATCGAGATCTGTTCGGCGACGGCACTTCGGTCGGCTGGCTACCGTGGATGGGACCGCTCTCCCGCAACACTTCCCGGCAGTTGGCGTGTGATTGTGTTCTCACCGCCATCGTCATGGACGAGAACGGTAACCCGCTCAACCTCGCCCGCACCGCCCGCACCGTCACCGCCAAACAACGCAAAGCCCTCACCGCCCGCGATCACGGCTGCGCCTTCCCCGGCTGCGGCAAACCCGCCGCCTGGACCGAAGGACATCACATCTGGCACTGGGCCGACGGCGGCCCCACCGACATGAACAACCTGGTCCTACTGTGCGGATTCCACCACCGACTCATGCACCACTCCGACTGGGAAGTGTTCATCGGCACCGACAACCACCCCTGGTTCGTCCCACCCGCCACCGTCGACCCGTATCGACAACCGCGACAATCCCACGCCCGAGCCGGACCCCACATCGCATAGACGTGCTCGCACTATCCACACACCACTCCAGCCCCGCACCGAAACACCGGTGCGGGGCTGAAAGAGCTTGTCGTGCAGCTACTTCAGCAAGGATCCGTCAACTCAATGCCGCCAGATTGGCCACCGACTGCTTCACATCGGTGTCCAGCGCTCGCGCCACCACCGATCCCACCGGACCGAAGAGCACACCCCCACCGAATTTCGCATCGAGCGTCAGCTCCGACCCGCCCTCGGCCTCACGCACATGTACGGTCAGCGAGATTCGCACCCCGCCCTTGCCGCGGCCCGACATTTCGATCAGCTTCGGCTCGTCGTACTCGGTGAACTCCCACTTGATCGTGTTCTTGAAACCCTTCACCTTCACCAAGGATTCGACCTCCGTGCCCTTGCCGACCTTCTCCGGCGGCGGAGTGCACCAACCACCGTGGATGGTCATCCACTCGTCGAACCGGTCGAGCGCGGAAGCCTTGTCCCACGCGCCCTGAGGGTTCTCGGGCATCTGTACCGAGACACTGATCGTTGCCATGCATTCGAGCCTGTCACAACTTGCTCGCAGGTTCAGACGGCGACCACTAACCTGAGACGATGGCCACGCTCGAGATCGAAGGTCGCAAGGTCTCCGTCACCAACCTCGACAAAGTGCTGTTCCCCGAAACCGGCACCACCAAGAGCCAGATCATCGAGTACTACACCACCATCGCGCCAGCGATGCTTCCCCACCTGGTGGGCCGCGCAGTGACCCGTAAGCGGTGGCCGAACGGCGTCGACCAATCGTCGTTCTTCGAGAAGAACCTTGCCGCATCTGCACCCGACTGGCTCGATCGCCGTTCGATGCAGCACTCGGATCGCATCGTCACCTACCCCCTGTTCTCCACGGCAGCCGATCTGGCCTGGCTCGGTCAACAAGCGGCCATCGAAGCGCATGTGCCGCAGTGGCGATTCGACGGCACCGAACCCGGCCCCGCCACCCGCATGGTGTTCGACCTCGACCCCGGTGACGATGTCGATCTGGCCAGGTGCGCCGACGTGGCCTGCGAAATCAAGGACCTGATCAGCGATATCGGTATGACCGCGTATCCGGTCACCAGCGGCAGCAAGGGAATTCACCTGTACGTGCCGCTGGAGAAGCCGCTGTCGACCTCCGGCGCATCCACCGTCGCCAAACGCGTTGCCACCCTTCTCGAAGAGCGTTCTCCGGATCGGGTCACGGCAACGATGGCGAAAGCGAAACGAACCGGGCGGGTATTCGTGGACTGGAGCCAGAACAACGGCAAGAAGACGACGGTCGCACCGTACTCACTGCGCGGACGATCACGCCCCACCGTCGCGGCACCGCGCACCTGGGCCGAGCTCGAAGCATCCGGCCTACAGCAGCTTCGGTTCGAGGAGGTCCTCGAGCGCTACGCAGAATCGGGCGACCTGCTCGCAGATCTCGACCCCGCCATGGACTCGGTCCCCGAAAGCGACACCACCACAAACAAACTCGACAAGTACCGCAGCATGCGCAGCGCCGACAAGACACCCGAACCGATACCGACCACCACCGAGCCGCAGGGCAACAACGACACTTTCGTGATTCAAGAACATCATGCCCGACGCCTGCACTACGACTTCCGACTCGAACACGACGGCGTCCTGGTCTCGTGGGCCGTCCCCAAGAACATCCCGGTCGATCCGAAACAGAACCGACTGGCCGTTCACACCGAGGACCACCCACTCGAATACGCGACGTTCTCGGGTCGGATTCCGAAGGGCGAGTACGGCGGCGGCGACGTCTCCATCTGGGACAGCGGAACCTACGAACTCGAGAAGTGGCGCGACGACGAGGTCATCGTCGTCCTGCACGGATCGAAGGCGACCGGCCGATTCGCCCTGATCCGCACCAAGGGCAATCAATGGCTCATGCATCTGATGAAGGACGCACCGAGCGACAATCCCCCACCGAAGAACATCTCACCGATGCTCGCCACCGCAGGCGACATCCTCGATCTGCCGGACGACGAGTGGTCGTTCGAGGGCAAATGGGACGGGTTCCGCATCGTCGCCGAACTCACGCACGGTGAGATGACACTGCGTACACGCAGCGGCAACGACTACACCGAGAAATTCGGCGCGCTCCAATCGCTGGCGGACGACCTGTCCGACCACGATGCGGTCGTCGACGGCGAAGTGGTCGTGTTCGACGACAGCGGCATCAGCAGCTTCGAGAAATTGCAGAACGCGACTCGCGACCAGATCCGATTCATCGCCTTCGATCTGCTCTACCTCGACGGCACGTCACTGCTGCGCAAGAAGTACTCGGATCGACGACGACTCCTCGAACTACTCACCACCGGACTGGACTCGGTCCTGGTTCCGCCGCGGCTGACGGGCACCGCTGCGGACGCCATCGCCGAAAGCAGAGAACGGGGCTGGGAAGGCGTCGTCGCAAAACGAACCGACTCCGTCTATCAACCCGGCAAGCGCGCCCACACGTGGATCAAGTTCAAGAACTGGCGGACCCAGGAGATCGTGATCGGCGGATGGCGTCGGGGGCAGGGTCGCCGTTCCGGCGGGTTCGGCTCCTTGCTCATGGGCATCCCCGACGGTGACCGACTGCGTTACGTGGGACGCGTCGGAACCGGGTTCGACGACCGTGCGCTCGATACGCTCGCAGCACTCCTGGCCCCACTCGAGGCGTCGGACAGTCCCTTCTCGTCGATGCTGCCCGCGACCGATCGGAAGGGGGCAGTGTGGGTCGAGCCTGCCCTTGTCGGCGAGGTGCGGTTCTACGAGGCGACGGAATCGGGCCATCTACGGCACCCGAGTTGGCGCGGCCTACGCCCGGACAAGGAACCGAAAGACGTCGCTCTCGAGTAGCGCTACGTCCGCGGGACAGAGTATTTCGCTTCTTTCCAAGAAACCGGCAAGTGAACCGTTCTTCTGTTGCCTTAGAATCGACGAGTGCGTACCGTTCGTCCTATCGTTTCCGGGGGGAGCGTAACGGGTCACGCTTTGACAGCTATATCGGTTTGCGGGCCGGCTCTACGGGGGCTTGCCAGATCGCCGCAGCGTTCGTCGCTTCGGTTCAGGCACGGAGGGGATTACTTACATGCGGGTTCTCAAATTGGCAGGTGCTGCCACATTCACGGCAGCGGCCGTGTTGTGTTCATCGCTCGTCGGCGCAGGTCAGGCGGCGGCAGAGCCACTGATGCCGACCCCCATCGCAGACGGGTTCGGTGCACCGCCTGCGGGTCTGGACGCCCTGCAACCGGGCGACGTGATCTCCAGCCGACCGATGCCCCCGCCGCCCGGATTCTTCGATGTCGACGTATGGCAGCTGAAATTCCGCTCGACCGATTCGACGGGTGATCCCATTGCGGCGATCAATACCATCATGGTCCCGCGCAACAAAGCTCCCAATGGCCCGTTGCTTTCCTACCAACACATCATCAATGCACTGGGTCTCGAATGTGCACCTTCACAGGCCCTTTGGACCAACGACCCCAATTTGGCCATTCGTGAGGCTCCGGCGCTGAACGCCGTGCTGCAGCGCGGCTGGACTGTCGCCATCGCCGATCATCTCGGACCGAGAAGCGCCTACGGTGCCGCCAAGCTCGGCGGGCAGATCGTGTTGGACAGCATTCGCGCCACTCAGCGCTTCGATCCCATCCAGGTTCAGCAGAGCCCGGTTGCGTTGGCCGGCTACTCCGGTGGCGGAATGGCCACGGCATGGGCAGCTGCGCTGCAGAACGACTACGCACCGGAGCTGAACATCGTCGGCAGCGCAAACGGTGGTGCTCCGATGAATCTCGAGCGCATGGCCCGCGATCTCGGTTTCGCCCCGCACCCCATGTTCGGTCTGGCGTTCGCCGCCGCGCTCGGTATCGAACGCGAGTACCCCACCCGCATCCCGATCAGTTCTCAGCTCAACCCGGTGGGTAAGGAGATCGAGAGAAAGATGCAGAACGGGTGCACCAACGACATCATCGCCGCGGGTGCAGGCAAGAGTGCCATGGAGGTCGCGGGCACGTTGGATCTGATCAACAGTCCGGAAGCGATCGCCGCCGTCAACGAGAACAGCGTCGAGCTGTATCCCGGCGTACCGAAGGCACCGTACTTCGAGTGGCACAGCCCGTCCGATGTCTTGATCCCGGTCAGCGCCATCGACAACACGATCGACCGATACTGCCGCGCCGGAGTCCTGGTGACCGAGGTGCAGGTACCCAGCAACGATCACCTGACCGCTGCAGTGCTCGGCCTACCCCAGGCGCTCGAGTGGATCGATCAGCGATTCGCCGGAGTACCGGCTACCTCCACCTGCTGATCGGCTCCTCCGACCCTGGCACATGATCAACGCAACATTGGGTCGGTTAGGCTAACCTCGCTAAGTTCCGGTGCGAGGAGATCACATGAAGAAGACCGTCCAGCTCGTCGCCGCCGGTGCCTCCGTTCTGGCACTGGCGGTCGGCTGTTCGTCCGACAACACCACGGCCACGTCCGCTGGCTCAGACAGCGATTCAGGCGGCTTCCCCGTCACCATCGAGCACAAGTTCGGTGAGACGGTCGTCGACGCCGAGCCCACCCGCGTCGTGACGATCGGGTTCAACGAGCAGGACTTCGCGCTCGCGCTGGGCGTGAAGCCCGTCGCGACACGCGGCAACCTGAGCTACGACTACCGCCAGCGTCCCTGGGCGCAGGAAGCGTTGGGCGGCACCGAGATTCCCGAGGTCGGCAGCACCGATCTGAACCTCGAGCAGATCGCAGCGCAGTCACCCGATCTGATCCTCGGGCCGTACTCCTTCATCGACCAGGGCCAGTACGACACGCTCTCGGGAATGGCACCCACGATCGCCGACATCGGCGGCTACGACGACGTGCCCGCGGCAACCTGGCAGCAGGAGTTCGCCGTTGTCGGCGAAGCCCTCGGCAAGTCGCAGGAGGCACAGGGCCAGACGGCCGAGTTGGAGCAGAAGTTCGCCACCACCGAGTCCGAGAATCCTCAGTTCACCGGTAAGTCACTGTCTCTCGCGTTCGTCATGGACGACGGCAGCTACCTCCTGCTCGGCAAGGACGACATCCGCGCGCTGTTCTTCACCGACCTCGGCTTCGAGATTCCCGACGCCTCCGAGACCATCAGTCCCGAGAACCTCGATCGACTCGACACCGACGTCCTCGTCATCGCCGGCCAGAGTCGCGAACAGCTGCAAGCGAACCCGCTGCTCGCTGCCCTCGACGTGGTGAGCCAGGATCGAACCGTCTACATCGGCTCCTTCAGTACGGACCTGCCCTCGGCCCTGGGCTACTCGAGCCCACTGTCGCTGGACTACGCGATCGACGGTTTCACCCCCATGCTCGCCGCCGCCACCGACGACGACCCGTCCACGGTGGTCCCCGACCCGGCTTCGTAGGGTCACTCCACGGGAGCCACAGTCACGGTCTGCGCGAACTGCGTGCGGTGCAACTCCTCGTAGCGACCTCCCGCTGCGAGGAGTTGATCGTGTGTGCCGCGTTCGACGACTCGCCCGTCCTCGATCACCAGGATCATGTCCGCGGCCCTGATCGTCGATAGTCGATGCGCGATCACCACCGATGTCTTTCCCTCCAACGCCTCGGCCAACGCGGCCTGCACCGCGGCCTCGGACGTCGAATCCAACGAGGCCGTTGCCTCGTCGAGGATGACGACCCGTGGCTGTGCGATCAGCAACCGGGCGATCGTCAGGCGCTGACGCTCACCGCCGGAGAGCCGATATCCACGCTCGCCGACGACGGTGTCCAGGCCGTCGGGCAGGGATCGCACGAGATCTGCCAGCCTCGCCCGCGAGAGTGCATCCCACAGTTCGTCGTCGGTGGCGTCGGGCCGCGGTAGCAACAGATTCGACCGGATGCTCTCGTGGAACAGGTGCCCGTCCTGCGTCACCATTCCCACTGTGCCGCGGACGGATTCGGCAGTCAGATCTCGTACGTCCACGCCACCGAGCCGTACCGCGCCGCCATCGACGTCGTACAACCGCGCGATCAACTGCGCGATCGTGGACTTGCCCGCACCGGAGGTACCGACGAGCGCGACCATCTGGCCGGGTTCGGCCCGGAACGACACTCCGTGCAGAACCTCCTCTCCCCCGCGCGAATCCAAGGTGGCGACCTCTTCGAGCGAGGCGAGCGAGACTTTGTCCGCGGACGGGTACGCGAACCTGACATCGTCGAGTTCGACGGCCACCGGCCCCGGCGGTAGCACTGCCGCGTCGGGCTTGTCGGCGATCAGCGGAACGAGATCGAGAACCTCGAAGACCCGCTCGAAGCTCACCAATGCGCTCATGACCTCCACGCGAGCACTCGCCAGCGCAGTCAACGGAGAGTACAACCGCGCCAGCAGAAGCGACAGGGCCACAACCGAACCCGGGTCCAGTGTCCCTCGAAGGGCATAGAATCCGCCCAAGCCGTACACCACGGCGAGCGCCAACGCCGAGACGAGTGTCAGCGCCGTCACGAACACCGTCTGCACCATCGCACTCCGCACACCGATATCGCGCACCCGCGCCGCCCGTACCGCGAACTCGACCGATTCCTGCTCGGGATGACCGAACAGTTTGACCAGTGTTGCTCCCGGTGCCGAGAAGCGCTCGGTCATCTGCGTGCTCATCGCCGAATTGTGTGCTGCCGCTTCACGTTGCAGACGTGCGAGGCGTCGGCCCATCCGGCGTGCGGGCAGCACGAACACCGGCAACAGGACGAGCGCGAGAAGCGTGATCTGCCAGGAGATCCCGATCATCACCACCAGCGTCAGCACCAACGTCACCAGGTTGCTGACAACACCGGACAGGGTGGTGCTGAATGCGCGCTGCGCTCCGATCACGTCGTTGTTGAGTCGGCTCACCAGCGCACCGGTGCGGGTTCGCGTGAAGAACGCGATCGGCATGCGCTGCACGTGGTCGAACACCGCGGTCCGCAGGTCCAGGATCAAGCTTTCGCCGATGTTCGACGAGAGCCACCGATTGATCAGACCGACCACGGCGTCCACCAGAGCGATGGCCGCGATGGCCAAGGCCAGCATCACCACCACGCGCAGCTCTCGACCGTCGACGATCGCGTTGACCACCCGACCGGCCAACACGGGCGTGGCCACCGCGAGAACGGCCAGAGCCACGCTGAGCGCCAGGAATCCCCCCAACGCCCGGCGATGCGGAGCCGCGAACGTCAGGATCCTGCGGGCCGTCGCCATCGAGAACGACGACTGGGTATCAGGCCTGTTCATGGTGCGATACATCTGATTCCAGGCGGTCATCTCCATGCTCATGTCAGCACCCTCATGTCATCACTCTCATGTCGTCGATCTCATGTCATCACGGTAGAACCTCGACATAGCTCGAGGTCAAGCGCGGCTCCTGTTGCCCATGATCACGCCGCCGCGGCGGCTGCCACCGGTTCCAGCGCGAGCGCCAGAATGTCAACGACATCGGTCATCGGACGGACGTCCAACGCCTCGAGCACTTCCGCGGGCACGTCGTCCAGATCCGGCTCGTTGCGAGCCGGAATGAACACCGTCTTCAGTCCCGCGCGCTGCGCAGCCAACAGTTTCTGCTTCACTCCACCGATGGGCAGCACCCGACCGTTCAACGTGACCTCGCCGGTCATGCCGACATCCGAGCGCACCGGCCGCCCTGTGGCCATCGATACCAGGGCCGTCACCATCGTCACACCGGCCGACGGACCGTCCTTCGGCACCGCGCCCGCCGGAACGTGGACGTGGATGCTGCGATCGAGAGATTCCGGCGTGACGCCGAATTGCGCTGCGTGCGAGCGCACGTAGGACAGCGCGATCTGTGCGGACTCCTTCATCACATCGCCGAGTTGGCCGGTGAGCTCGAGCCGGGCGTCGCCGTCGGTCGCCGCTGCTTCGATGAACAACACGTCGCCGCCGAGGCCGGTGACCGCAAGACCGGTGGCGACACCCGGCACCTCGGTGCGCTCGTGCGCTTCGGGAGTGAAGCGTGGTCGACCGAGGTACGTCACCAGATCCGGCTCGTCGATCTCCAGGACATCGGTGGAGCCCACCAACCTGGTAGCCACCTTGCGAAGTGCCTTGGCCAACAATCGCTCCAGTTGCCGCACTCCGGGCTCCCGGGTGTAGTCGGCCGCGATCGTGCGCAGCGCCGCGTCGGTGACCGTCACCTCCTCGGATGTGATTGCAGCCCTGTCCATCTGACGCGGCAGCAAGTAGTTCCGTGCGATGACGACCTTGTCGTCCTCGGTGTAGCCGTCGATGGTCACCAATTCCATGCGGTCGAGCAGCGGACCGGGAATCTGGTCGATCACGTTGGCGGTCGCGAGGAAGACCACGTCGGACAGGTCGAGATCCAGATCGAGGTAGTGATCACGGAACGTGTGGTTCTGCGCAGGGTCGAGCACCTCGAGCAGAGCGGCACTCGGGTCACCGCGATAGTCCGAGCCGACCTTGTCGATCTCGTCCAGCAGCACAACAGGATTCATCGATCCCGCCTCACCGATGGCCCGGACGATGCGGCCCGGCAACGCGCCGACGTAGGTGCGGCGGTGACCGCGGATCTCGGCCTCGTCGCGAACGCCGCCCAGAGCGACGCGCACGAACTGTCGGCCGAGCGCACGGGCCACCGACTCGCCGAGGGAGGTCTTGCCGACTCCTGGCGGACCTGCGAGCACCATGACGGCACCCGACCCACGCCCACCGACCGACTGCAAGCCACGTTCGGAGCGACGTGCACGGACGGCCAAGTACTCGACGATGCGATCCTTCACGTCATCGAGGCCATGATGATCGGCGTCGAGAACTGCACGTGCAGAATCGATGTCGTTGTTGTCGGTCGTGGTGTTGTTCCACGGTAGGTCGAGCACGGTGTCGAGCCAGGTTCGGATCCAACCCGATTCCGGACTCTGATCGCTTGCCCGCTCCAGTTTGCCGACCTCACGCAGCGCCTGTTCGCGCACCTTCTCGGGCAGGTCTGCGGCCTCGACGCGGCCGCGGTAGTCGTCGGCACCGTCGGGCTCATCCTCGCCGAGTTCCCTCCGGATGGCGGCCAACTGCTGTCGGAGCAGGAACTCCTTCTGAGTCTTCTCCATCCCCTCGCGGACGTCGCCCGAGATCTTGTCGTTGACCTCGACTTCGGCGAGATGGGCCTTGGTCCACTCGATGAGCGACGTCAGACGCGTTGCCACGTCCGGGGTTTCGAGTAGGTCACGCTTCTGCACGTCGGTGAGGTACGACGCGTAGCCGGCCGTGTCGGCGATCGCGCCCGGGTCGGTGAGCTTGTTGACCGAGTCGATCACCTGCCAGGCGTCCCGGCGCTGGAGCATGGCCACGACGAGTTGCTTGTATTCGGTAGCAAGGGCTGTGAGGTCGTCGTTCGGGGACACGTCGGCGACGGTCTCGACCTCGACCCAGAGGGCGGCACCGGGACCGCTGACACCGTGGCCGATGTGCGCGCGTCGGGTGGCCTTGACGACAGCGGCCGGGCGACCGTCCGCCAGGCGACCCATCTGCACGATCGTGGCAAGGACACCGTAGGCGGCGTAGCGGTCTTCGAGACGCGGAGCGACGAGCAGCGTGCCGTCGTTGCTCGCCTTCGCTGCATCGACGGCGGCGCGCGCAGCCTCGTCGAGTTCGACGGGCACCACCATCCCGGGCAGGACGACCGGGTCGGTCAGGAACAGCACGGGGACACGAACGGTTTCGGTCACTTCTCCTCCAAAGGATTGAGCTATTGGGGCTCAACTTCGAAAGCAGTAGTGATGTTCCCACCGATGGCCGGTGTTCTCCGTGGGCAGAACACCGGCCGCTGGCGACGACTACTTCAACGAACTGACCAGCTTCTCCGCGAGCGGACGCGTCGAGGCCGGGTTCTGCCCGGTGTAGAGATTTCGGTCGACGACGACGTTCGGCCCCCACGCATCGGTGGAGTCGAACTTCGCGCCGTTCTCGCGCAGGCGGGTCTCGAGCAACCACGGGGCCTTGTCGGCGAGACCGGCCTGGGTCTCCTCCTCGTCGGTGAATCCGGTGAGCTCGTAGCCGTCGAACGCCCAGGTTCCGTCGCTGCGGACGGCGGGGAGCAGGGCGGCAGGCGCATGGCACACCGCGGAGACAACCTTGTTCGCATCGAGGAAGTCGACCACCAGCGCGCCGAAGCTCTCCGACACGGCGAGATCCTCCATCGGCCCGTGACCGCCGGGGACGAACACCACGTCGAAGTCCGACGCCTTCTGGTCCTCCAACTTCGCGGGCGAGGACAGGATCGACTCGATCGAGGCGAGGTAGCTCTTCTGGTCGGCCACCTTCTCCTCGTCGCCGCCGTTGGCATCGACAGCCAGGCTGCCTTCGTCGACGACGGGAGCCTTACCGCCCGGCGTCGCGACCGTGATGTCCCAGCCTGCGTCGACGAACGTGCGATGGGACTCGACGAGCTCCTCGGCCCAGTACCCGGTGGGATGCTTCGTACCGTCGTTCAATGTCCAGTGGTCGGCAGCGGTTACAGCGAACAGCAATGTAGTCATGGCGGGTGGATGCCACGCACACGCCCGATCGAAACACTCATCGCCTCGGCAGTGAACCGACCACCACGACGGCGTCGAACGCCTCGGATTCGTGGATACGGCCGGAGAGGCCGGCGTCGACCACGGCCTGAAGCGTCGAATATGCCAGGGCTGCACTGGTTTCGATGAGGAGATGACCGCCGGGAGCCAGCCATCGTGACGCCCCCGCAGCAACCCGGCGGTGAATTCGGGCACCGTCCGTACCGCCGTCGAGCGCGATGTGCGGCTCGTGGATGCGCGCCTCTCGTGGCATCAGCCCGATGTCGCTCGTCGGGACATAGGGCGCGTTGACGACGATCGCATCGAACCTGCCGAGCAAACCCGGCGGCACGGCGTCGTACAGGTCGCCGAGGTACACCGTGCCCCCGACGTCGGCGAGGTTTCTCGACGCACACTCCACCGCCACCGCGTCGACGTCGACGGCGTGCAACTCGAGGACGCCACCGACCGACAGGCCTATGGCTCCGGAACCGCAGCACAGATCGAGCAGCACCGAAGGATGCAGCGCTGCAGCACATTCGACGAGAAACTCGGTTCTTCGGCGAGGCACGAACACACCCGGCTCGACGGCGATGCGTCGACCACAGAACGCGACCCAGCCGACGACGTGCTCGAGCGGCTCACCCGCAACGCGGCGTGCGAGCCTCTCTCTGAGCTCTGCCGGAGTCGCCGCGGATTCGACGAGGATGTCGGCTTCCTCCTCGGCGAACACGCACCCGGCATCGCGCAGCGAGAACACCACCTCGTCGTACTCGAGTTCCGACATCGACCGTGCCTCCCGGAGTGCTTGTCGCCCGCCTGCCCGCTCGCTGAAATACTGTAACGCGGTATGTCGCAGGCGAGCGGAGCCCGATGGGCTGGGAATTTCATCGCACTGATCGACAGACCGGAGTGACTGCGCCGAACAATCTCGTTTGACGCTGCCACTCCACGAAGGACAGAGTGAGCGCATGCGCGCGCCCGAGAACCTACTGGCCGATTGCGGCAGTTGTTTCGGCCTCTGTTGCGTCGCTCTGCCCTTCGCGAGGTCCTCGGACTTTGCAGTCGACAAGGCCGCCGGGGAGCCATGTCGCAATCTTCGGCAGGACTCGGCATGCGGCATTCACTCGACGCTCCGCGAGAAGGGCTTTGCCGGGTGCACGGTGTACGACTGCTTCGGTGCGGGCCAGCAGGTGTCGCAGTCCACGTTCGCAGGACGGGACTGGCGGGAGCAGCCGTCGAACTCGTCGAAGATGTTCGCGGTGTTCCCGATCATGCGTGATCTGCACGAGTTGCTCTGGTACCTGGCGGATGCCCGTGACCGGGATGCGACGGCTTCATTGCACGATCGACTGTCCAGCGACAACGCAGAACTGCATGCACTGACCGAATCACCGCCCGACGTGCTGCTGTCGGTCGACGTCTCCGGTCTGCGCTCGCGGATCAACGAAGTGCTGCTCGAGGCAAGCGATCTGGTTCGTGCCGAAGTGAAAGGCAAGAAGAAGAACTACCGCGGCCGCGACTTGATGGGTACGCAACTGGCCGGTGCGAACCTGCGCGGTGCCAGCCTGCGCGGCACCTACCTCATCGGGGCGACGCTGCGCGGAGCCGACCTGCGCCTGACGGATCTGATCGGTGCAGACCTCCGCGGCACCGACCTTCGAGGTGCGGATCTGCGCGGCAGCCTCTATGCCACGCAGTTCCAGATCGATGCGGCACGGGGTGACCGAGCAACCCGGCTGCCCGAATCCTTGGCCCGTCCGAGTCACTGGACCTGACACTCGGGGCGTTCGGCCCGGCGAGACAGTCCGGACACATGCACCCGCCGCACGGAAAGCCCGAGATGCAGGATTTCCGGTCCGCTTCGGAAAATCCGAATGTTCATCGGCTTCTGAGCTGCTCATGGGCAAAGTCCAAAACAGACCGGTAGCCTGACTCCGTGCCCGAAACCAAGCAGAGACGCGTTGTCATCACCGGAGCGAACACCGGCATCGGCTACTTCACCGCCTTGGAGTTCGCGACGCGCGGCGACCACGTGACGCTCGCATGCCGCAACCAGGACAAAGCCGAGGCAGCCGCGGCGAAAATCCGGTCGGAGGCCCCGAACGGAACGGTCGACACGGCCGCGCTGAACCTTGCCGATCTGGCATCGGTGCGTGACTACGCCGCGTCGGCTCCCGAGTCGATAGACGTATTGATCAACAACGCCGGCGTCATGATGCCTGCCTCGCGGACCGAAACCGAGGACGGATTCGAGCTTCAGCTCGGCACCAACCATCTCGGTCACTTCGCGCTGACCGGGCTGCTGTTCCCCAAGCTCGCCGACCACGCGAAGATCACCACCATCGCATCCGTCGCGCACCGTCAGCGCCCCAAGCTCGACTTCGACAATCTCCAGCTCGAGCGTGGCTACAACGCTCAGCGTGGGTACGCGAACTCCAAGCTGGCCAACATCCTGTTCGCGCTGGAACTCCAGCGTCGGATCGACAAGGCCGGCTCGACGGTGACCAGCAATGCTGCGCACCCCGGTATCTCGTCGACCGAGCTCTACTCCAGTCCGGACGGCTTGGGCAGCAACAAGATTCTGGCTGCGCTGGCACCCATCGGATTGAAGTTCATCTCTCAATCTGCCCGTGCCGGAGCGCTTCCCACGATCTATGCGGTCGACGTCGCTGGCGGCGGGACCTACAGTGGCCCCACGTCGCTGTTCGAGTCCCGCGGCAAGCCCGGCCCGGCGTCCATGACTCGCATGGCTCAGGATCCCGCGCTCGCGGCGAAGCTGTGGGACGCCAGCGAGAAGCTGACCGGGGTCGGCTACCCGCTCTGACCGCGGACCGTCACCGGGCGGGTTCGGGTAGAGGAAGCCCGCGCTCGCTCATGACGGCACGCAACCGGTCGGGGTAATCGGTGATCAGGCCGTCGACGCCCAGATCCATCAGGGCATGCATGGTGTCGGGATCGTCGACGGTCCACGGGATGACTCGTATCCCGCGTTCGTGCGCGGCGTCCACCACGTCCTGCGTGACGTAGAGCTCGAAGTCGGGGTCGCCGACCTTGCCGCTCTGTGGGGTGCCCTGCACGGGCGAGTACGCCGACGCCCCGAACGAATCGATCGCGGCGATCGCGTCCCCACCGACATCATCGATATCGATCCCACCCAGCCAGGGTGACGCCCCGTCCTGCCCGATCTGCAGGAAGTCACCGTTGGTCAGCGCGACCACCGGTACGTCCGGTTCGGTGTCGCGCACCAGCTTCAGTGCGCCCCAATCGAAGCTCTGCACGGTGACCCTGTCCAGCATCCCGGCATCGCGGATGGTCCCCAGCACTGTCTCGACGAACTGCTCACGCGGAGCGGTCTCGGTAGGGCTGCCCGCCTCGACCTTGGTTTCGACGTTCAGCGTCACTCCCGGTGCGTCGGCCGACTTCACCAGATCCAGCACCTCGGTAAGCGTCGGCATCCGGGCACCGGCCACGCGCCGCTGCTCCGGGTGGTCCGCGAGCGGTAAGGCTCCGCAATCGAGAGTGTGGATCTGCGCGAGTGTCAGCGTGTTCACGAACTTCCCGACGTAGGGAAATTCCGGATCTGCCGGCGTGATTGCACCGGTGTCGATGCACTTCTTGTCGGAAACCTTGCGGTCGTGGGTGACGATCGCGATGCCGTCCTCGGTGATCTGCGTATCCAGCTCGAGGGTGCTCACCCCGAGTTGCAATGCGTTGGTGAACGATTCGATCGTGCTCTCGGAGACCAAGCCAAGTCCGCCGCGATGGGCCTGCAGGTCGAACGAGCCGAGCGGGGCCGGGTCCGCTGCCGAGTCCGTGCCACACCCCGTCAACACCGCGAGGGGAACACACACCAGGGGCACGTACCGACCGAATCGCATGCTCGACGAGGCTACGGACGGTCGGTGTCCACCGAGTTCCCTCGCAGTGAACTCCCCGCACCCGCGAGGTATACGGAGACTGGAAAACGAAGCGCTGCAACATCCTTCGCAGAGGAGCGTCCGAACACCACGTCGGCCACCAGCCCCTCACACAGCGAGACCAGGCCGTCTCCGTGCGCGGGCTCGGAGAACAATTCCCGCGCCCGTTCGATCGAGAAGAACGATCGAGCCAGCACGTCTCGAACATCCTGCGCAACAGCGGGATCCAGCATCAGCGCGTAGCGGGCTCGAAGCTCGACCAGGCGATGGGTGAGCGCATCGTGGAGATACCGCGCGACGACCGTGGCGACGTCGCTCTCGGTACCGACGATATCGACGAACGTCGCACGCGAGAGCTCGACCAGGCGCGCGGCGACCGCCGACAACAGGTCGGACTTGGTGCGGAAGTAGTAGGACGTCGAACCCGCTGGATAGTCGAGCGCCGAGTCGAGCGACCGATGCGTCAACGCACGCAGGCCGTCGTGCGCGATGACCACGAGTGCCGCGTCGGCGATGGCGGTTCGGCGATCCATGGTCGTGACCCTACACACCTCCTCTACAAAAGTAGAGGAATCCGGCGTACGGTTCGATCCATGAGGCCGATCGCACCGCGCCACGCATTCGACACCGAGTTCACCCTCGACGACGCGCAAGCCGCGGCAGCAGACACGCTGTCGACCCCTGGCACCGAGGGTGCCTACCTGTGGGGCCCGGTCGGCCGTGGCAAGACGTGGCTGCTCGACGCCTACTTCTCCGGTGTCGCGACCACCGCCAAGAAGCGCGTCCACTTCCACAGCTTCTTCCGCGACCTGCACGCTGCGTACTTCCGTCACCGCTTCTCGATCGACGCGGCCATCGACGACATTCTCGCGACGGACGACACCGGCCTGCAGGCCGAGCTGCTGTGCTTCGACGAGTTCCACGTCCACGACATCGGCGACGCCCGGCTCATCACGCGCATGCTCGATACCCTCTTCGCCCGCGGCGTCGCTCTGGTCGTCACCTCCAACTACGCCCCCGACGATCTGCTGCCGAATCCGATGTTCCATCCGACCTTCGTTCCGACGATCGACAAGCTGAAGAGGAACCTCGAGATCATCTGCGTCGACGGTCCTGTCGACTACCGTTCCGTCGGCACGAGTGGGTCGCGATTCGCCTCGGGAACGTGGACTCTCGAGCCCGGCTCGGTTGGTCGCACGTTCACGGAATTGTGCTGCGCCGCTCGTTCGACGGGCGACTACCTCCGGATGCTGGAGACCACAACGAACTTGACGGTCACCGAGGTTCCTGCGCTCGAGAGTGTGGACGAATTCGCCGCTCAGCGGTTCGCGAATCTCGTGGATGTCCTGTACGACCACGATGTGCGAGTCGACTTCCACGCCCTCGTCCCGCTGCACGAATTCGGCGTCGGATGTATCGGTCTCGACACCGAACGATTGGTCAGCCGGCTCGGCGAGCTGAGCACACTGCCACTCCAGCGCGCGGCGTACACCGCCGACGGGCCCGCACACACAAAGGGAGACACCCACTACTGACGGCGGTCGGGGGCGACAGCAGTAGCGGGTGTCTCAACTCCTATTCGCCGCCCCTCATCGGGTGGATGGGTCTGGATGGGAAATTCTTTCGAAGTTTTTTCGACCGCCCAGGAATAGCCTGTGACCATGGCATTCACAGCAGCGAACCACTACGACTTCAGCGGCGACGACCTCACCGGAACCGTCGACGCCCATCGATCCGCCGGAGTCTGGGCGGCGCAGCTCGTACTCAGTGGTGAGACGCTCGAATCCACCGACGTCACCCGATCCGATCTGGGCTTCGAGGTGCGAACCGTCGTGCAGAACCTCTCCGACGGCAACCGAACCCACCTGCTCCTCGTACTGCCGCGCGTCAACATCGACGCGGACGACAGTCAGCCGGTCACGTTCACCTCGTACGCCGTCCTGTACACCGTCCACGGCGGATCGACCGAAGCGCACGGTGCTGCCGAGTCCTACGACGTGCGGCTGCTCAGCGGAACCGCGTCACACGTCGGTTAGAGCCGGACCGGGAACAGCTCTCGTCGCAATCCGGTTGTTCTGCGCAGTCGATTCGAACGCCAACTTCGCGCCATCAGGAGCAGACGTGATCCAGATTCTCACACCACGCGAGGTGCCCCTCGGTGGTCCACGCGCGCTGAAGGTTCGGCGGACTCTTCCACAACGGCAGCGTTCCCTGATCGGAGCATGGTGCTTCGCAGATCACTACGGCCCCGATACCTCGTCGATGGACGTGCCCCCGCACCCACACACCGGATTGCAAACCGTCAGTTGGTTGTTCTCCGGCGAGATCGAGCACCGCGACAGCGTGGGATCGCATGCGATGGTGCGGCCTGGCGAGCTGAATCTGATGACGGCCGGCTACGGCATCAGTCACTCCGAAACCTCGACCCCAGGCACCGAGATCCTCCACGGCATGCAGCTGTGGGTTGCCCTTCCGGCTCGATCTCGATTCACCGCACCGACTTTCGAGCACTATGTGCCGCAGACCCACACGAGCCAAGGGCTGACCGCACGAGTATTCCTCGGCTCACTGCTCGGCGAGACCTCGCCGGTGGCCACGTTCACCCCACTCCTCGGAGCCGAGATCGTGCTCGACGCCGGAGCCCACGTCACCCTCGAGGTCGACCCGACGTTCGAGCACGGCGTCATCGTCGATCAGGGCACGGCGACGATGGACGACACCACGCTCGGTGCAGCCGAACTCGGGTACCGCGAACCGGGCAGCTCGACGCTCGATCTGCGTAATCCGGGCCGCGAGCCGGTGCGGCTGCTGCTGCTCGGAGGACCACCGTTCGGCGAGCAGATCGTCATGTGGTGGAACTTCGTGGGCCGAAGCCACGAGGACGTGGTCGAGTACCGAGCCGCATACGAGAGCGGCAACGAGCAGTTCGGCACCGTCGAGGGCTACCCGGGAGCTCGCCTGCACGCACCGCCGCTGCCCAACAGCCGGATGCAGCCGCGCGGCTGAGCACCTCGGCTACGCGGCAGGGGCTGTGGGTAGCACCCGTTTGATGACGTCGGTGAGCGTGACGACGCCGAGGAACTGTCCGTCGGTCTCGACGACCGCGAGCTGAACACTCCTGTTCCGCATCTGCTCGAGCAGCTCGTAGACGGGCGTCGATCCCTCGACCGTGAAGGCCTCACGCGCGTAGTCGGCAGCCGGCTCGCCGAGATCCGCGAGCAACGTGTCACGGACGTGGACGACGCGAGGCGTCGCGCCGGAGTTCTCGGCCAGCAGCACCCGAAGGTGACCGGACCGCAGCGCCGCCTCCTGTACGTCGGACACCGAAGCACCGTGCGGCACCGAGGTCGTCTTGGAATCCGGCACCGTGATCTTTTCGACCGTCAGTGTCTCGAGTTCGATCACCCGGGTGATCTGGGTTTGCAGCTCCGGCTCGAGCACCCCGACCTGGGAGGAGTACTCGACGAGGTTGCGGATGGTCTCGGCATCGCGGCCACCGACAGCGGCGCTCTCCACCGGTTCCACACCCGACCGTTCGACGAGCGTGTTGGCGATCTTGTTGACCCACACCAGAAACAGCCGGAAGGGGCGGATGAACGCCCGAGACGGCAGCCCGATGATGGTGGCGGCAAGTTCGGGATGCGCGATACCCAGGACTTCGGGGCCATCTCACCGATCACCAGGTGCAGGAACGTCACGAGCAGCAGCGACAGCGCGAACGCGGCGGTTCCGGCCAACCAACCCGGCACACCCCACGAGGTGAATACCGGACCCAGCCACGAATCGACGGCGGGCTTGGTGACGGCACCGAGCGCGAAGGTGCACGCTGTGATGCCGAGTTGGGCACCGGCGAGCATGATCGTGAGCTCGTTCATTCCGCGCAGCGCCGCCCGCACCGATCGGCTCGTGCCTGCCTTTTCCTCCAATCGATGCCTGCGAGCACCGAGCAGCGCGAACTCGATGACGACGAAGAACGCACTCAGTGCGATGAGCAATACCGTCACCGCGACGACGACCCACGCGTTCATCGGTCCGTCTCCTCGGCCGACTCCTGCGAATCCTCGCTGCCATCCGGCGAATTCTCGTGCAGTCTGATTCTCAGCTCACTCGGTACGTGCCGGTCCACCTCGAGGACCTCGACTTCGAGCGACGGACGCGGCGGTACCTCTTCCATCAGGTCGGCCCCGAACACCGCGAGGTCGATACGCACCGTGTCTCCGACCTCGGGCAGATTCCCGCCCTCTGCGATGAGCAGGCCGGCGAGCGTCTCGTAATCGCCTCTCGGCAACAGCATGTCCCGACCGATGGTGCGTTCGACCTCGTCGACGTGGACGTCGCCGTCCATGAGCCACACTCCGTCTTCCTGATCCTCGACGCCGGCAATGTCCTCGTCGTGTTCGTCGGTGATCTCACCGACCAGTTCCTCCGCGAGGTCCTCGATGGTGAGCACGCCCGCGAATCCGCCGTATTCGTCGATGACGCAAGCCAGCTCGTTATTGGTGCTGGACAACAACTCCAGGGCATCCTCGAGCGGCATGAGTTCGGGCACGATCAGCGGTTCTCGCATGATCTCGGTGACCGAACGAGTGTCGTCGGGGGCGGCGGCCAACACCTCGGCGAGCTGCACCACACCGATCGGCTCCTCACGATCGCCGATCACCGGGTACCGCGTGTGCGCACGCACCATCCGCGCCCGCATCTCGCCGATGGCCGTGGCGGGGGTGACCGCGTCCACCCGACTGCGCGGGATCATGGCGTGCTCGACGTCGCGCTCCGGGAAGTCCAGGATGCGGTCGAGCAGCAACGACAGATCCTCGGTGAGATCCCCGCTCGCCCTGGAGTCCTCGATGATGCTCTCGAGATCCTTGGCGGTGGCACTGCTGTCCACGTCGTGTACCGGTTCGACGCGCAGTAGCCGCAGCATCGCGTTCGAGGACTTGTCGAAGAAGGTGATCAGCCAACCGAAGGCGGCCAGATAGATCAGCGTCGACCGGGCGAGGCGTCGGGACAGCGGATCGGGGTTGGCGATGGCGAGGTTCTTCGGATACAGCTCGCCGAAGATCATCTGCACGACGGTCGCGAGCACGAGGGCGCCCACCGTGCCGATCGAAATACCCACCGCTATGGGAACTCCGGCGCTGCTCAACAGTTCGCCCAGCGACTCGCCGATGAACGGCTCGGCCACGTAGCCGACCATCAGACCGGTGACCGTGATGCCCAGTTGCGCGCCCGACAGCATGAACGAGGTGCGCTTGGTGACCTTCAAGGCTCGCTCGGCAGACGCGTCGCCCTTCTCCGCTCCGGTTCGCAGCGTCGCCCGATCGACGGACATGTACGCGAACTCCTGGGCGACGAAGTATCCGTTGGCTGCGATGATCGCGGCGGTGAGCACGAAGCCGAGGAGCAGGGAGAGAAGTGCGGTGATCACCATGCGATCACTCGAAGGCGGACGGACGGATCAGTGTCCTCGGATGCAGCAGCGACCGCGGATTGCTGTGGGGGGTGGATGGAGTGCACAGCGCGCTCGACGCCTCCGATGCGAGAGAATGCGAATTGACTGAAATGTCGCAATACTACCGAGTGTCAATGCGCAATTCCGATGTCGAGCAGGATGCGTGCTCAGAACAGAGTCGGAACCGCGTCTTCCGACGTCTCCCGTGGCGCAGCGGCCGGAGCGGCCGCCTTCCTGGTGGGCGCCGCATCCGCAGCTGTCGGTGCAGGTGCCGTCTCTGTGGATGCGGATACGGCCGGTGACACCGCACCACCCGCCGCCACGGCTCGCGCGGCCTCTCCGGCCAACGCATCGGCCGCCTCGTTGAAGTGATTGCCCACGTGACCTCGGACCCACCGGAACCGGACCGGACCCTCGCGATCGGTGATAGCTCGCTCGATGCTCTGTACCAACTCCAGGTTGCGCACCGGAGTACCGCTCGCGGTTTTCCACCCCTTGCGCTTCCACCCTGCGAGCCATTCGGACGCGCACTTGATGGCGTACTGCGAATCGGACTCGATCAACAGCGGCTCCGGCCCGGGGTGCGCCGATACCGCCTCGAGCAGGGCTCTGAGCTCGGCGACCTGGTTCGTGCCCGAGGGCTCACCGCCGGAGTTGCTCGGCCCTGTGTGGTTGACCCACGCCCACCCGATTGCTCCGCCGGGGTTACGCAGACACGAGCCGTCCGTACTCACGATGATCACGGTCCCAGACCCTACGTCGGGGCACCGACAATCTCGGGGTGACTCGCGCACGAACAGCGAAGCGACTTGCCGGACGGTACCGAGGCCACCGGCGTCGGCCACGGAGGCTCGTCGAAGGTGTCGAATATCGGTCTGTCAGGCACACTCGGTCTACCGGCCCCGATCGTCAGGAGGTGGCACCGATGACCGGCACCACCGACCCCCGTGCCGCAGGTCCGGACGGGATCGCACGCCACGTCACGTCGCAGCAGCGAATGGACGTGCGGATGTCGGTATCGCCCCTGCGCCGAGGCCGCGGCGACCCCACCTACGAGTCGACCGCCGACGGCGCGGTCTGGCGCACGTCGAGAATGAGCTCGGGTCCGGTGACGTACCGCTTGATGCAGGCCTCGAAAACCAGCGTGCAGGCCCGAGCGTGGGGTCCCGGCGCACCCGAACTGCTGGACGCGGTGCCCGCCCTGCTCGGCCTGGACGACGACGCCTCGACGTTCGCGCCGGAGCACCCGATTCTCCAGGAAGCCCACCGGCAGTTGCCGCACCTGCGGCTGGGTAGAACGGGTCTGGTGCTCGAGGCCCTGATTCCGGCGATCATCGAGCAACGCGTGCACGGCATCTCGGCCTTCGGATCGTGGCGATACCTGGTGAGCAAGTTCGGCGAGAAGGCACCGGGACCGACGCCGAAGCCGATGTTCGTCTTTCCCACACCCGACGTGTGGCGTCGCATCCCGTCGTGGGAGTACCACCGCGCCAACGTCGACCCGGCCCGGTCCAAGACCATCGTCCGCGCCGCGCAGGCGGCCGGACGCCTGGAGGAGGCGTCGACGATGACGTCCGAGGATGCAGCGCGCAGGCTGCGGGCGATTCCAGGTGTGGGCGGCTGGACGGCGGCCGAGACCGCGCAGCGCGCGCTCGGCGATCCCGACGCCTTGTCGGTGGGCGACTATCACCTGGCGGCCGTCGTGGGGTGGTCGCTGCTGGGCAGACCCATCGACGACGCCGAGATGGTCGAGTACCTGCAGCCCTTGGCACCGCACAGACATCGAGCGATTCGTCTGCTCTACCTGAGCGGGAAAGCAACCAAACCCAAGTTCGGGCCTCGAACCGCACTGGTGGATCACACGTGGCATTGATCCCTCGCCGCTCGTACAGTCGAGTTGTTCGCCAACGTAAGGGGTTTGTCTGTGGTTGCCATCGGTAGTTCCGATCTGAACATCTTTCCGCTCGCTCTCGGCGGGAACACTTTCGGCTGGACCAGCAACGAGGCTGCCTCCTTCGAGATTCTCGACGCCTTCACCGCGGGCGGAGGCAACTTCGTCGACACCGCAGACTCGTACTCGGCCTTCGCCGACGGCAACTCGGGCGGCGAGTCCGAGACGATCATCGGCAACTGGACCCGAGCCCGTGGAAACCGGGACGACGTCGTCATCGCCACCAAGGTCAGCCAGCATCCCGAGTTCCGCGGACTGGCCCCGAGCAACATCCGAGCCGCCGCCGACGCGTCGCTCTCCCGGCTGCAGACCGACCACATCGACGTCTACTACGCGCACTACGACGACGAGAAGACTCCGCTGGTGGAGTCCCTCGCCGCGTTCGACGAGCTGGTCCGAGCAGGCAAGGTTCGGCACGTCGCCATCTCGAACTACACCCCGGCGCGAGTGCATGAGTGGCTCGAGCTGGCGAAGGAGAACGGGTTCGCTGCTCCGATCGCGCTGCAGCCGCACTACAACCTGGTCGCGCGCCGCGATTACGAGGGCGAATTGCAGAATCTGGCCGTGGAGAACGGCCTCGGCGTGTTTCCGTACTTCTCCCTCGCCGCCGGGTTCCTGACGGGCAAGTACCGCACCCGCGAGGACTTGGCCGGCAAGCAACGGGAACGCCTGACCACGGGATACTTCTCCGACGCCGGTCTCGAGGTGGTGCAGGGTCTGCGCGAGATCGCCGAATCGCGATCGGCGGAAGTGTCGAGTGTGGCCCTGGCCTGGCTGCTGGCGCGCCCCGGCGTCACAGCCCCGATTGCGAGCGCGAGCACGATCTCCCAGCTACCGGCTCTGCTCGACGCACCGGCCTTGGCTTTGACCGGCCAGGAAGTGGAGAAGCTGACCGTACTGTCCGACGCCGTGGCGTAGAACACGAAAGTTGTAGACAGCAACTGGGAACAGAACGAGTGGCCCGGTTGCTGATCCTCGGGTGGCCCAAGCACCGAACACGTCAACAGCCGAGAACGCCGTAGCCGAAGCACCGGTACCGATCACGTCCCCCGAGCCGACGTCCAGGGAACGCCTGCGGGTGATTCTCGTGCTCGGCGCGCTGATCGCCCTCGGTCCGCTGACCATCGACATGTACCTGCCGGCGCTTCCCGCCATCGCCGACGACCTGAACACCCCGTCGTCGGCGGTGCAGCTCACCCTCGCAGGCACATTGATCGGGCTCGCCCTCGGCCAACTCGTGATCGGGCCGCTGTCCGACATCGTCGGTCGACGCCTCCCCCTGATCGTCGGCACGGGAGTGCACATCCTGGCGTCCGTCGCCTGCATCGTGGCTCCCAACATCGCCGTTCTCGGAGGCCTACGCGTCGTGCAGGGTCTGGGTGCTGCCGCTGCTGCCGTGGTCGCGATGGCCATCGTGCGAGACCTGTTCAGCGGCCGCGCGGCGGCAACCGTCCTGTCCCGGCTGATGCTCGTCATGGGCGTCGCACCCGTGCTGGCTCCCTCGCTCGGCGGTGCCGTGCTGTTGGTCGGATCGTGGCGTCTCGTCTTCGCTGCGCTGGCGATCATGGGCGTCGCTCTGATGACACTGGCCATCGTGTCGCTGCGCGAGACTCTGCCGCCCGAGCGTCGCCGTGCACGCGGGGTCATGCCGGTGCTGCGCACTTATCGCTCGCTGCTGCGCGACGCTCAGTTCGTGGTGCTCGTTCTCGTCGCCGCACTGGCGATGTCCTCGTTGTTCGCGTACATCGCCGGATCGTCGTTCGTCCTGCAGGAGGAGTTCGGCCTCGACGAGCAGCAGTTCGCGATCGTCTTCGCCGCCGGTGCGATCTCGCTCATCGGCGCATCGCAACTCAATGTCCTGCTGCTCGGGCGCTTCGCTCCCGTGCAGATCGTGTTGGCGGCGCTGTCGTTCGCCGTGCTGTCGGGTGGGGTCATGGCTGTGCTGGCGATCGCCGGGATCGGCGGCATGGCCGGCTTCGTGGTTCCGCTGTGGTTCGTGCTCGGCGCCGTCGGATTCGTGATGCCCAACGCCCCGGCACTCGCGCTGTCCCGGCACGGTGAAGCGGCGGGCGGTGCCGCAGCACTGCTCGGAGCGGCCCAGTTCGGACTCGGTGCCATCGTCGCCCCGATCGTCGGCGCACTCGGGAACGACGCAGTAGCCGTGTCCACGACGATGGTCGTGACCTCCGCCGCCGCTTTGGTTGCTCTCGGAGTCATCACCACGCGCTCGTCGTCCCGTCGATGAGCTCGCCGCGGGGGCGGCACACACTAGGGTGACGGCCATGGCCGAACGCGAACGTGATGCGCAGGGCAAGCCCCTCAACGCACGGCCGCGAGACGGTCTCGGTCGTCCGCTTGCCCGAGGCGGTGCCGGAACCCCGCGGGTGCCCGACGACCTACGGCTCCCACCTGCCGCAGCTATCGTCGAGGCGCAGAAATTTCTGGACGCGAACATGCCGTTCCATGCGCACGAGGTACTCGAAGGCACGTGGAAGAGCTGCCCAACCGACGAGCGGCCGTTGTGGCAGGGCCTCGCCCAGCTCGCCGTCGGGTTGACCCATCTGATGCGCGGCAATCGCGTCGGTGCCGGTTCGCTCCTCCGGCAGGGACACGACCGTCTGATCGGTTTCGAGCCCGACCCTCCCCACGGTCTGGATGTGGCCGGTCTGTTGCGCTGGTCCGAGGGCCTGCTCGACGACCTGGAGACCGGAACGTTGCCGATCGCTCCAGGCATACCGGCATTACGCGCCACCGACTGAACCGATCCCGACAGGGGCGACCTGACATTCGACGCCCGGCTCGAGCTAGCCTGATGGAGATTAGGTAAGGCTAGGACAATCCGATTCGGAAGTGGGGTTCCTCGGCGTGACCGTGTTCGCACCGCTACGACTCGCGCACCGCGAGACGATCAGCCCGGCCCAGCTCGGACGCACTCTCTGCACCGAGGTGGCCGAGCAGGTTCCGTACTGGGTCGCCGTCCTGACACCGGCGGAGCGCCCGCTGCTCACCGAACGGCCCACGTCGTTCGAGCTGACCTCGGTGACATTCGCAGTGCCGAACGGCGTCCACCGGCCCCGCGTCCTGCTGCTTGCAGCTCTGGGATCGGCAGTGTGTACGTGGCAGAGAAACAACTGTCGCGGATCCTCGGCCGGTGTGCTGGTCGACCTCGATCTCGAGGGCACCGCAGCAGTTCACCCGGTCCGGCTCCCCGCGGTCCAAACCGACGCTACCCAGGGCAAGCACCTTCTCGACGACGTCTCGAGCCGACTCGCCTCGGTGCCCAACGGTGGCCGCGACTACGCACTGACGCGTAACTACCCAGCTCTGGCTTCGCGCGCGGGAGCGCAGATCATCGTCCGTGACGATGCCTTGGCAGAGCCCAGCCGCGATCACGCCATCGACATCGCCATCACCGCAGCAGGGTCCGGTGCCGCGCAAGCACACGTGACCTGGGCTGCAAATCTTGGAGGAATCGACGAGCTGATCCGGCTATGGACGGAGGCCGTACACCGGCTCGCGACGACGACATCCGCCACTACAGACTCTTCAGCAGCCTGACGTCGTCCTCGATACCCTCGGGCGGAGTTTCGAGGATCACCGGCGCGTCGGCAGCCAGAGCGACGGCGGTCAGAATTTCGGCGTCGATGGTTCCGGTGCCGAGATTCGCGTGCCGGTCCCTGGCCGAGTCGAACTCGTCGCGCGAGTTGTTCAGGTGCACCAGATCGATGCGTCCGGTGATGGCCTTGATGCGGTCGACCACGTCGACCAGATCCTCGCCCCCGGCCCACGCATGACAGGTGTCGAGGCAGAAGCCGGCACCGAATTCACCGATCGCGTCCCACAACCGGGCGATGTCGTCGAAGTGGCGCGCCATCGCGGAATCTCCGCCCGCGGTGTTCTCGACGAAGATCGGCACCGCGAAGCCACCCTGCTCGGCCTGCCGCTCGAACAGCTTGCGCCAGTTGTCGATTCCCTTGGCAGTATCCTCGCCCTCGCGAACGTGGCCGCCGTGGACCACGAGTCCGATGGCCCCGATCTCGGCGGCAGCGGCAGCCTGCTCGACGACGGCCTTGCGTGAGGGAATCCGAATTCGATTGTTCAAGCTCGCCACGTTGAGGACGTAGGACGAGTGCACCACCACGTCGACGTCACCGCTGAGCAGCGCCTCCCCTTGCGGATGCGGCTCCAGCTTGTTCCACTTCTGCGGATCGGTGAGGAACATCTGGACGAGGTCGACGCCGAGCGCCTCGGCCGTACCGAGAGGGTCGCTGCTGTCGCGGACATGTGCTCCGATACGCATGACGTCCATCATAGGGTGGTGTTCAGGGTCTCCCCTGATAGCGACCGGCGCAGAACGCTGGAACACTGGCACGCATGAGCGACATTGCCGCACGCGCGGTCGACGTATCGAAGGTCTACGGTTCAGGGGACACCCAGGTTCACGCACTGTCCGGGGTGAGCGTCGATTTCGCGCGCGGAGAATTCACCGCCATCATGGGCCCGTCGGGCTCGGGCAAGTCCACACTGATGCACTGCCTGGCCGGCCTGGACACCGCATCCTCGGGAACGGTGACCATCGGCGACACCGAGCTGACAGCGCTCTCCGACAAGGAGATGACCGGATTACGCAGGGACCGAATCGGATTCGTGTTCCAGGCCTTCAATCTGGTGCCGACCCTCACCGCGCTGGAGAACATCACGCTGCCCCTGGACATCGCCGGCCGCACACCGGATCAGGCCTGGCTCGACACCGTGGTCGACAAACTCGGCCTGCGCGATCGCCTCGACCACCGCCCCAGCGAGCTCTCGGGCGGACAGCAGCAGCGAGTGGCGTGCGCCCGAGCACTGGCCGGCCGACCCGACATCGTGTTCGGCGACGAGCCGACCGGCAACCTGGACTCTCGCTCGTCCGGTGAGGTGCTGTCGATTCTGCGCACTGCCGCAGACGAATTCGATCAGACCGTCGTCATCGTCACCCACGACCCACGCGCGGCCAGCTACGCCGACCGCGTCGTGTTCCTCGCCGACGGTGCCGTCATCGATCAGCTGAACTCGCCCACGGCCGACGCCGTACTCGAGCGGATGAAGAAGCTGGAGACCGTCCGATAATGGCGCACTCGGTAGCCAAGAAGGCTCCACGACGGGTGGCGTCGGGCAATCCCATGCGCAAGGTCTCCCTGAGAAACCTTGCTGCACACAAGGTTCGGCTGGCACTGACCGTGCTGTCCGTCGTGCTCGGCACCGCGTTCGTCGCGGGTTCGTTCGTCTTCACCGACACCCTCCAGCGCACCTTCTCCTCACTGTTCGCCGATACCGCACAGGGCGCAGACGTACGAGTGAGCCCCGAGGACGCGCGCTCCTCCGGCGTGCCGAACGAGGACATCGCGGCGATCTCGGCGTTGCCGAACGTGCGCGCCGTGTCCCCGTACGTCGGCGGGCAATTGGTGCTGCTGGGGTCGGACGGTGCCGCGGTGCAGTCCGGCGGCGCACCGACCATCGGTGAGTCGTACCTCCCGGACGACCAACGACTCGCTGATCCGACGACCTTCGTCGACGGCTCTGCTCCCACCGCTCCCGGGCAGGTCGCGATCAACGCCGGCGGTGCCGAGCGTGCCGGGCTGAAGGTGGGCGACGCGAGCCAGGTCCTCGTCCCCTCCAAAGGCATCACCGACATTACGATCGCCGGAATCTACTCCACGCCAACCGAATCCGGCGGCTACATCGGAATCCAGTTCGTCCAGAGTCAGGCGAACGAGTTGTTCACCGACGGTGCCCACGTGCAGTACATCGACGTCGCGGGCAACGATCTGGCCGCGCAAGGGCTGACTCAGAGCGATCTGCGCGACGAGGTCGCCGCGGCGTTTCCCGATCTGAAGGTCCAGACTGCCGCGGACGTGCAGGCCGAGACTCAGGCCGAGGTCGAATCGGCCCTGTCGTTCATCAACTACTTCCTGCTCGCGTTCGGTGGGATCGCCCTGCTCGTGGGCACCTTCATCATCTACAACACGTTCTCCATGATCGTCGCCCAGCGAGTACGCGAGCTGGCCCTGCTGCGTGCCGTCGGAGCCAGCCGCGGGCAGGTCAGTCGATCGGTCGTCCTCGAAGCGCTCGTCGTCGGCATCATCGGAAGCGTGCTCGGATTCGCAGGCGGAGTCGGTCTGGCATACGGGCTACGGGCACTGCTCAACGCCTTCGACCTGGGTCTACCGTCGGGACCGTTGGCACTCGAGCCGCGCACCGTTGTCGTCGCGTTCGCCGTCGGCATCGTCGTCACCGTGCTCAGCGCATACGCACCGGCTCGGCGAGCGGCCAAGATTCCGCCGGTCGCCGCGATGCGGGAGGAGTTCGCCTCTGCCGGCGACACCCTGCGCACCCGAACGTTCGTGGGCATCGCGCTGGGAATCGCCGGCGCAGCCGCGCTGGTCGTCGGCGCGCAGTCGACCGGCGGAGCGGCCGCGGCCACCGTCGGCGCGGGTGCCGTTGCGCTGATCGTCGCCACCGCACTGGCCGCACCGTCGCTGTCACGGCCGATCGTCGGAGCGCTCGGTGCCGTCATCACCCGCCCGTTCGGAGCCATCGGGCGCTTGGCCAGGACGAATTCGGTGCGCAATCCGCGCCGCACCGCAGCCACCGCGTTCGCCCTCATGCTCGGCCTCATGCTCGTGACCGTGATCGGCGTGCTCGGATCCACCGCCAAGGCCAGCGTCGACTCACTCGTCGACACCGGCGTCGAGGCGGACTACATCCTCTCCGGCCCCCAGTCGATCGGCGTTCCGACCGGCGCGACGACGGCCGCGCAACAGGTGACAGGCGTGGACCGCACTGCGGTGCTGCACCCGGTGTTCGTCACCATCGCCGGCCAGGAGGAGTACGGCGCCGCCATCGACGGCTCGCCGGAAGGACTGCTCGAGCTGTCGATGGTCCAGGGCACTGCAGACCTGGACAGCAACGGATTCTCGGTCTCGGAGACCGAAGCCGCCGCTCGCGGATGGACCGTCGGGACCGAGGTCACCTTCGACACCGTGGACGGAGCCTCCGTCCCGGTGACCGTCACCGGAGTGTTCACCGACAACCCACTGATCGGGAACTGGATCGTCTCCGGAGACATCTATCAGGAGGTGACGCCGTCCATCACCAGGTCCGACCTCCTGGTTCTGGTCAAGGCCCAGCCCGGCACGGACCTGAGCACACTGCGCACCGACCTCGAAGCCGCCACCAAGCCCTTCGTCGTGGTGCAGGTTCAAGACGTGGAGCAGTTCAAGGGCAGTCAGGGACAGCAGATCGACACGCTGCTCGCCGTCCTTTACGGCCTTCTGGCTCTGGCCGTCGTCATCGCAGTACTCGGCATCGTCAACACCCTGGCTCTGTCGGTCGTGGAGCGGCGTCGGGAGATCGGCATGCTGCGTGCGATCGGAATGCAGCGACCCCAGGTCCGACGCATCATCTACCTCGAATCGCTGCTCATCGCGCTGTTCGGCGCGATCGTGGGCGTCGCCCTCGGCATCGCGTTCGGGTGGGGATTCGTGCAGACCCTTCGTGACGAGGGCCTGGGCAGCATGACCGTGCCGTGGGGCCAGGTGGTGTCGATGCTGCTCGGATCCGCCGTCGTCGGCGTGCTGGCGGCCCTGTGGCCGGCCGTGCGGGCCGCCCGCACGAAGCCGTTGGAAGCAATAGCCGACCTCTAGAACGAGGCCCGAATCGGACCGGGCATTCCGCAACGACACCCGATTGTTGTGGAATGTCCGGTTTTCGGCTTGCACAAAAAGGTCGTACACGTCTACCTTCGAGGAGGTAAAACAGTCTTCAAGTAGGTTTGCGGCTCGTAAACCTACTTCGTCACCGCGGGTCGGGCTCGTACAAGGAGAATCATGTCGATTCAGGACATCGATGCGCCGATGCGATTGGCTCTGGCCCCATTGTGCCGGCCCGAACGCCGCGACACGCTGATGGCCCGCTACCGCGAGGTGGCGCACGCCCTTCCTGACGCCGTCGCACTCACCGCGGACGACGCCTCGCTCACCTTCGACGAACTCCTCCATCGCGCCTACTCGCTGGCCCGCAAGATCGCCACACTCTTTCCCGCCGATTCTCGGCCGCTCGCCGTCGACGCCGACGCCACGACGGATTCGATCGTGCTGATGCTGGCCGTCGTCGCCGCAGGCCATCCACTCGTGCCCCTCGACCCCATGCTGCCCGCCGAACGGCGCGTCACGATCATCGACCAAGCCGCCGCGACCGCGATCGACTCCGCCACCGTCACCGCCACCATGGACTCCTGCGTTCCGTTGCCGACCCTGTCGGGCGACCACACCGCGGTGATCAACTACACCTCGGGCTCCACCGGCACCGCCAAAGGTGTGATCCTCAGCCACCGGATGTGCCTGACCAAGGCGTACGAGGTCGCGAACGCGTTGGCTCTCGGCCCACACGACCGCGTCGGAAACTCGCTGCCGGTCAGTTTCGGTGCCGGCCTGAACACACTGTTCGCAGGACTGCTCGCCGGTGCAGCGGTGTATTGCCGCGACCCTCGATCAGGCGTCCCCAGCAGCACCGTCGAGTGGATCGCCGCGAATTCACTGACCACGCTGCACTGCTCGTCGTCGCTGCTGCGCGCGGTGTCCGCTTCCGACCACCGACCACCCGACCACACAGACGGCGGGCGCGCAGCCGTACCGACTCTGCGCATCGTCACCACGTACGGCGAGTCACTGCACTCCGACGACGCCGACGGTTTCAGACGCAATTACGGCAGCCGGACCACGGTGGTCAACTGGTACGCGACCACCGAGGCCGGTGCCGTCGCCTACGACGAGTACCCGTTCGATCGAGTTCTGCCCTCGGGCTTCCTGCCTGCCGGCAGGCCCATCGCAGGCAAGCTCGTCGAAGTCGTCACCTCCGACGGGTCGACGTGTGCACCCGACGTGATCGGCGAAGTGCGGGTCACGTCGAATTGCTTGGCCGACGGTTACCTCGGCGGCGCCGGTCCTGACTCCCAACGATTCGCGGCACTCGACGACGGCCTGTTCCGATACCGCACCGGTGATCTGGGAAGACTCGACGAACACGGGACGCTGCATCTGGCCGGACGCATCGACGACGCGGTCAAGGTACGGGGATATCTGGTCGAGCCGGCCGAGGTCGAGGCAGCCCTACGCGCCATGCCGGAGATCGGCGACGCCGCGGTGATCGGTAGGAACTCCGGCAACGGCACCGACCTCGTCGCCTACGTCTGCGCAGCCCGATCCGGTCGACGACCCCCGGTCGCCGAGATCAGGGCGGGGCTGCGCCGGACGTTGCCGGAATGGATGGTGCCCGCTCACGTCGTGGCGCTCGACGTGATGCCTCGCAACGAACGCGGCAAGGTGGACCGACGGGCACTGCCCGAGCCGGCCGATCGGCGAGTCGAGCGCATGGCGGTCGGCCCCACCGAGTTCATCGTGGCCGAGGCCGCCCGCGCCGCGATCGGTCTCGACACCATCGGACGGGACGAGGATTTCCTGGCCCTCGGCGGCAACTCGCTGACCACCACGGCAATGTTGGCTCACCTTCGGGAGGGGTTGAAGATCGACCTGACGCCGGAGGACGTGTTCGCGGCGACGACCGTCAGAACGCTGGCCGCGACAGTCGACGCTCGACTGGAGGACGCTGCGACGGCTCGTCGGCGCACCACCGGCGAACAGGACGTGCTCGTGCCGCTGCGCACCGAGGGCAGCAAAGTACCGATCTTCCTCGTCGGTGGTGCAGGCGTCGGCGCGATGGCGTTCCTGAACCTCGTCAAACACATCGACGACGACCATCCGGTGTATGCGCTGCAGGCACACGGCCGCGGCAAGCGCGGACGGCCGGACCGCACCATCCGGCGGACCGCGAAGCGATACGTCGACGCGATTCGTACTGTCCAACCCGAGGGTCCGTTCCACCTCGTCGGCCACTCGCTCGGCGGCTGGATCGCGATCGCGATGGCGGAGGAGATCAGAGACTCCGGACTCGGCTCGCCGCACCTCCTGCTCCTCGACACGCGGCTGTTTCGACATCTGCTGGACAAGCTGCCCGGCGGTACCGCGGTTCCGGCTGCTCCACCGGCACAAACGCGAGAAGAGGCAGGCTTTCACCTCGGCCGCGTCGGGACGGCCGCACTCTGGGTGCGGATGCAGTGCGCCGGGTTGCTGCGATACCCGACGACGATGGAATGGTTGGTCTTCGCGAGCATCGGGTACGTCGCTCTGAACAAGCACGTGCCGACTCCGTGGTCAGGTTCGATGACCGTGGTTCGCACAGCAGAAAACGTGAAGGATCTCAGGTCGTGGCAGACGGTCGCTCGTGGTGAACTGACCTTCGTCGACATCTCCGGGGATCACGTCGACATGTTGCGTGAACCGATGGCCGAGCAGTTGGCCGAGGTCATCACGAACACCTTCGACGAAGCGGACCTCGCGCGCTGACCGACGGTCTGTCGCGGTGCCGGCTCAGCTTGTACGTTTGTGCCAACGGCTCACCGAGCCGCGCGACGATCCGGGAATCACACGACGAGGAGGTCGACCATGAGTTCATCGTACGAATTGCAGTCGGTAGAACTACACAAGGACGTCCTGCGATACGTGGACATGGGCGATGGCCCGCCCGTGATCCTGGTGCACGGTCTGCTCGGATCGCATCAGTCCTGGGGCCCGCAGCTCGAACGTCTGTCGCTGAAATATCGGGTCATCGCACCGGATCTGTTCGGTCACGGTGACTCCGACAAGCCGACCGGCGACTACTCGCTGAGTTCGCATTCGGCCACCATCCGCGACCTGATGGACCACCTGGGCATCGACTCCGCTCCGATGGTGGGTCACTCTCTCGGCGGCGGCATCATCATGCAGCTGACGTACCTCTTTCCCGAGCGAGTGGATCGCCTGGCGCTGGTCAGCAGTGGCGGCCTCGGCACCGAGGTGAGCCTGCTCCTCAAGGCTGCGACGCTGCCCGGTAGTGAGCTGGTGCTGCCGCTGCTCGCATCGGATTGGTTCCGCAAGCGCACCGAGGGCGCGCTCGCGCAGCTGGGCAAGTGGGGTCTGCCGGTCGAGCCGGGGCCGAGCATGGCCGAGACCTGGAGGTCGTTCCGGTCGGTCGCAGACCGCTCCACCCGCGGGGCGTTCCTGGCGTCGACGCGAGCAGTGGTGGGTCCGCGCGGTCAAACCGTCAGCGCCAAGCAACATTTCGAGAAGTTCGAGTCGATTCCTTCGCTGCTCGTCTGGGGCGGCAAGGACCGGATGATTCCTGCCAAGCACGCAGACAACATTCGACGCGAGGTTCCGAACAGCCGCGTCGAGATATTTCCCGATGCCGGTCACTTCCCGCAACTCGACGAGCCGGACTTCTTCTTCCGTCTGCTGGACGAGTTCTTGAATGCGAACGGAGCGGAGAAGAACGCAACCGCCGAGATCAGCCCGGCAGTCATGCCGTTGCAACGCCCGTGAGCGTCGTTCCCATGTTTCCGCTCGGCAGCGTGCTGCTCCCCGGCGAACGCTTGCCACTACACATCTTCGAGCCGCGGTACCGAGCTCTGGTGCACGATTGCCTGAAGCAGGACGATCCGAGTTTCGGCGTGGTACTCATCGCGCGCGGGCACGAGGCCGGTGGCGGCGACGTGCGGCACGACGTGGCGACGACCGCTCACATCATCGCCCACGAGGCCATCGGTGACGGCCGATATCTGCTCGAATGCGTCGGTGGTGAACGGATCAGGATCGACGCCTGGCTGCCCGACGATCCGTACCCCCTGGCCGATGTTCGACCGTGGCCCGACGAAGACGCCGACGCCGTGATCGCCGACTCCGAGTTCGACGCCACCTGGGCGCGAGTCGAGGACCTCTACGAGCTGATCGGCCGCCTCGAGTCGACGGAGAATATTTCCACTCCCGGCGTTCCGGACTTTCTGAGCCTGCCGATCTCGGCTGCCGAGAAGATCTGGTCGCTGGCCGCACTGATACCGATGGGGCAGTCCGATCGACTCGACATCCTGTCTGCGCCGGACGCCAGAGCACGTATGACCGCCCTCGACGACGCCATCGAGAATGTCACCGCCGTCGTGCAATTCAGACTGCAACCCTGAGGCAGAAACACATCAGGCCCGACATCATCGATGCCGGGCCTGATGTGCGTAGTAGCGGGGACAGGATTTGAACCTGCGACCTCTGGGTTATGAGCCCAGCGAGCTACCGAGCTGCTCCACCCCGCGTCGGGTGTTCACCACGCTACATGCCATCTCGGCAGTCTCCCAATCGCCAGGTCAGCCGCACGCTCTACGGTTCTCCTCATGCCCACCGCACTGTCTCCCGTCCTGACTTTCCCGCACGACGCCGTCGCGCAGATCACGCTGAGCAACCCGCCGGTCAATGCTCTGACCCGTCCGGCGACGCGGCGACTGCGCGCCGTCCTTCTCGAGTTGCTCGACGACGCTGCGGTTCGGGCCGTGGTTCTCACCGGCGACCGGGTGTTCAGCGCCGGCTCGGATATCTCCGAGATGCCGGAGATGCAGGACCGCGGTGACGTGCTCGCCCGCAAGAGCATTCTCGAGAACGCCACCCTCGAGATGCTGGACGATCTGCCGCTGCCCACGGTCGCCGCGATCGACGGATTCGCGTTGGGCGGCGGCCTGGAACTGGCACTGTGCTGCGACCTCGTCGTCGCCGAGGCGGGGGCTCGACTCGGACTCCCGGAGATCGACCTCGGTGTGGTCCCCAGCAGCGGCGGGTCCATGCGCGCGCTACGGCGGGTCGGTCAGGCGCGCGCCGCCGAACTGGTCTTGCTCGGTGAGCCGGTCTCGGCCGAGACGGCTCTGGAGTGGGGTCTGATCAATCGCGTGGCTCCACGTGGACAGTCGTTGTCGGTGGCACTGAGTGTGGCGCAGACGCTGGCGCGAAAATCGCGCTCTGCCGTTCGGGCGAACAAGCGTGCCCTCGCGCTCACGTTCGGCGAGTCCCCTGGCCTACCTGCACGACGGGCACTGCCGGTGTTCGAGGAGGCGTTCGAGTCGGCCGACGGCAAGGAGGGCGTGCGCGCGTTTCTCGCCAAGGAGTCACCCCACTTCGGATAGACGGCGCTTGACCAGAATCGTTGCGCCGGTGACGATCTCCCATCCGATGATCGTGCAGACCGAGATGCGCTCGAATGTTCCGCCGCCGAGGATTCCGGTGTCGGCGAGAAACAGAGCGAGCCCCACCAGGCCGGCCACTCCTGCGGTCGCACTGCCGACGGTGTACCACCGCGGCGCGCCGACGCTGCCGCCGTATCGGCCTACGGCCAGCAGCACCAGATTGCCGCCGATGATCGCCATGCCTGCGCCCACCGCATGGGGCGTCGACGCTCCGTCGACCGAGGCGTGGGCGAGCCCGACGACGATGCTGCCGACACCGTGAACGACGGAGGTGCCGGCCACGATCCACCGCGCACGGCCCTCGAAGAGCACCGACAGTCCCAGCCCCGCCAGGACGAACAACGTGCCGTCGACGGCGAAGCCGGTGTTCATCACCGCGTGCAGCGGCGAGAGGTCGGGGATTCCGAGGTCGCTGATGTTGTTGCGGGCGTAGCTGTACGGCCGGTCCGTCCAACCGAGCGCGGCGACGGCTTCGGCGGCCAGATAGGTCACCCCGCCGACGAGGAAGGCTCCGGCTGCCAAGACGGTGGTTCTCTTCACAGCTGCAGTATCCACTGCGCTCACCTCGATGGGTCATTCCGCGGGCTCCGCTCCCGCGACCCCCATGGGTCATTCCGCAGGCTCCACTCCCGCGACCCCGATACACCCGCCGTGTACCGATTGGTACAGTACCGGCTCATGAGCGATCGCCACGACGTGGTGCCGATACTCGCAGGGGTGTTCCGCGACCACGGATTCGACGGGTCGTCCCTCTCGGTCATCAGCAAACAGACCGGCCTGGGGAAAGGCAGTCTCTATCACTACTTTCCGCGAGGAAAGCAGGAGATGGCCGAGGCCGTCCTCGACGACGTGGAGCAGTGGTTCCAGCACCACGTGTTCGAGCCGTTACGACTCGGCACCGACGCTGCGTCGACCACCCACGAGATGTTCGAGCAGACCGCGCGATATTTCCGGTCGAACCGCCTGGTGTGCCTGTTCGGGGCGTTCACTCTCGGACTCGAACGCGCGGTCTTCTCGGGCCGTGTCGCTGCCCATTTCACTCACTGGATCGAGGCACTCACCCCGGTGCTGCGACGAATGGGCCACGGAGACTCCGCAGTCGAACTGGCCGAGGAGATCGTGGCCGGCATTCAGGGCGCGCTGGTGCTCTCGCGCGCATCGGGCGATGTGGAGAGGTTCGATCGACTGTTGGCGCGTCTGGAAGCCTCGGCCGCACGCATTCCCGCAGGAGTGCTCCAGTGACCCCGACGCCGGCACCGGAGCTGAGGAAATTCGGGATACGAGAACTGTTGCGGCTGATCGTCATCGGCTCGGTACTGACGTTCTTCCAGTTCGTCGCGATCGGGCGCTGGATTCGGGCCCCTCGGCGCGGGTGGCCGCTGCACGCCTCGGAAGCCGTCGTCGACGCCTTCTTCGTTCTCGGTCCCACCTTCGTCAAGGTCGGACAGTTGATGGGGTCGTCGCCCGGGTTGTTTCCCAAGGTCCTCGCCGATACCTGCCTCCGCTGCCTCGACGAGGTGCCACCGTTCCCCGGGTCGCAGGCGCGTGCGGTGATCGAGGCCGATCTGGGCCGCGGAATCGACGAGCTGTTCTCCTCGTTCGACGACGTGCCTCTTTCGTCCGCCTCGGTCGCTCAGGTGCACCTGTGCGTGCGCCGCGACAACGGGCGTGAAGTGGTCATGAAGGTGCAGCGGCGGGGCATCTACCACCGCATGAAGATCGACCTGCGCATCGCCTACCTCATCGCGCGCGGCCTCGAGAAGTTCATTCCGTTCTTCGCCACAGCCAACGCGTCGGCCATCATCGTCGACCTGCATGCGGCCACGTTCGCCGAGCTGGACAGCGCCGTGGAAGCCAAGCGGCAGGACAGCTTTCGTGCGGCCATCGGTGCGTTCGACGACAACGCCCACGTCACGGCGCCCGAAGTGTTTCTCGACTACTGCGGCGGACGGGTCATCTGCATGGAACGCATGCACGGCTCCCCACTCGACCGCTACGAACCAGGAGAGCAGTCCGAGCTCATCGTCCGCCGTGCAGCCAAGGTGTGGATGGAAGCGCTTGTGCTGCACGGCCTCTTCCACGGTGATGTGCATGCGGGCAACGTGTGGGTCCTCGACGACGGCCGGGTGGCGTTCCTCGACTTCGGCGTCATGGGCGAAGTGGACGAGCAGTGGCGCGCTCTGCTGCTCGACCTGTTCCACGCCACCGTGATCGACGGCGACTTCACTCGACTCGCCGGCACCGTCAAGCGGCTGGGAATCGTTGCTCCGCAGATGGGTTCGGATGCCGAGGTCGGCGCGATCCTGCAGTCGGTGTTCGCTCCGATGCTCTCGGCGACCCTCGCGCACTTCAGTCTGGCGGACTTCATTCGGGCGCTGGTGAGTATGGGCAAGCAGTACAAGACGTCGAGTCCCGAGGAACTGATCCTGGTGGCAAAACAACTCGGCTACTTCGAGCGATACGCCATCGAGCTCGCGCCCGACTGGGCGCTCGGCACCGACCCGTTCGTGTTCAAGAACGTCTTCCCCGCCGAGATCGCGGCCCTGGCCGAGGCGCGAGGCGTCGAGCTACCGGAGTGAGGCGGTAGCTCGACGCACTATCAGCGAGTGAAGTCGAGCACCACTTTGCCTGCGGCAGTGCGGTTCTCCAGTGAGGCGATGGCCGCGGCGGCCTCGGCGGCCGGGAACACCGACGGCTCGGGAGCCACGAGCGATCCGTCGGCGAGCAGCGGTTCGATCTCGGCCCACTGGGTAGCGAGGTAGCCCGGTCGCGTCATCCACCATGCGCCCCAGCCGACACCGACGACGTCGACGTTGTTGAGCAGCAATCGGTTGACCTTGACGGTCGGGATCTCGCCGCCGGTGAAGCCCAGCACCAGGATTCGGCCCGACGGCGCGAGCGAGCGGATGCTGTCGGTGAACCGGTCACCGCCCACCGGATCGACGACGACGTCGACGCCACGGCCGCCGGTCAGTTCCTTCACCGCGTCCTTCCATCCGTCGACGAGCACCACATCGGTGGCTCCGGCAGAGCGAGCGATATCGGCCTTGGCCTCCGAGCTCACCACTGCGATCACGCGAGATGCCCCGAGCACCGGAGCCATTCGCAGCGCAGAGGTTCCGATGCCTCCGGCTGCTCCGTGCACCAGAACCGTCTCGCCCGGTGCCAATCGGCCACGTTCCCGGAGCGCGAAGTGCACCGTCAGATCGTTGAACAGCAATCCCGCCCCCGCGGACAGGGATACCGACTCGGGCAGCGCGAAGACCGTGTCGGGTGAGACGACGGCGACCTCGGCCATACCGTCGCTCAGTCCCGTCAGCGCGGCGACTCGATCCCCGGCCGAGAAACCGGACTCCGGCGGTGCCGACCGGACGATGCCGGCGATCTCGCTACCGGGGACGAACGGCAGTTCGGGCTTGTACTGGTACAGCCCGCGGGTGAGCAGAGCGTCGGGAAACGCGACGCCGGCGGCATGGACCTCGATGACCACCGAACCGTCACGCGGGGCAGGCTCGTCGATGTCCACCACGCTCACCGAGTCGGGTCCGTCGAGGCTGGAGATCTGTACCGCGCGCATGAGTTGTCCTCTCGGTCGGGATCGTTCCCTGCACGCCACCGTACAAAACTGCGGAACTCCCCGTCGCTACCGGCACGCACACCTGCACTACCGGGTCGTTCCGCGGGCTCCACTCCTGGCGGTGTGCTCCAATCGACGGATGAACACCACTCCCCTCACCGTCGTTCGGCCCGACGGCACCGCCCGCGGCGGCGTCATCGTCATCCAGGAGGCCTTCGGCGTCACGGACCACATCGTCGACGTCTGCAATCGAGTCGCCGCTGCCGGTTGGGTCGCCGTCGCTCCACATCTGTTCCATCGGCAGGACGGCGTCGCTGTCCTCGACTACTCGGACATGGATTCGGCGATGGCAGCGATCGGGGCGCTGAAGGCGGACGAAGTCGACTCCGACGTGGACGCGGCGGCGAGTGCTCTCGCCGAACTCGGGTTCGAGCCCTCGTCGATCGCCATCGTCGGCTTCTGCATGGGCGGCACCGTGGCCTTCCATACCGCTGTTCGACGCCCCCTCGGTGCGGCAGCGACATTCTACGGCGGCGGAATCACGAAGGGCCGCTTCGGCTATCCCGCAATGGCCTCGGTGGGCGATGCCCTCCAGACCCCATGGCACGGATTTTTCGGCGACCTGGACGAGGGCATCCCGTTCCAGGACGTCGAGACGCTGCGCGAGGTCACCGCAACGGCCCCGGTAACCACCGAGATCACCCGTTACGCCCACGGCAAGCACGGTTTCCACTGCGACGACCGCCCCGCTGTGTTCGACGCCGACGCCGCGGCCGATGCCTGGGACAAGACTCTCGAGTGGTTCGACGCCCATGTCGCACGCTGAACAACCGCGCTCCGACGCCGAACTCGCCGAGGAGACCGACCGAATCGTCGCGTTCTGGACCGAGCTGTCGTTGCCCGGTCTGTTCGACGTCCACACGCACTTCATGCCGAAGAACGTGATGGACAAGGTGTGGAGCTATTTCGACAGCGCCGGTCCGCTGACCGGCAGCGTGTGGCCGATCTCCTATCGGTACGCCGAAGAGCGACGGCTGCAGGTCATTCGAGGATTCGGGGTACGGAAGTTCACCTCGATGATCTACCCGCACAAGCCGTCGATGGCCGCGTGGCTCAACTCGTGGGGTGCCGACTTCGCGGCCCGAACCCCCGACTGCCTGCAGACCGCCACCTTCTACCCCGAGGACGGAGCCACCGAGTACGTCGAGCAGGCGTTGACGAACGGCGCTCGAATCTTCAAGTCGCACATTCAGGTCGGCAATTACTCACCGAACGATCCCCTGCTCGACGGCGTCTGGGGCGCGCTCTCGGACGCCGAGGTACCCGTGGTGATCCACTGCGGTTCCGGCCCGGCACCCGGCACCCACACCGGACCGGGGCCCATTGCCGAGCTGCTGCAACGGTTCCCGAGGCTGCCGTTGATCATCGCGCACATGGGCATGCCCGAGTACGTCGAGTTCCTCGACCTGGCCGATCGCTACGAGAACGTACGCCTGGACACCACGATGGCGTTCACCGACTTCTCGGAGGCGTGGGCACCGTTTCCGAGACACGAACTCCCGCGGCTGGTCGATCTGCAGAATCGCATTCTGTTCGGCAGCGACTTTCCCAACATCCCGTATCCGTACCTGGACGCTCTGCACGCAGTGCGCCGCCTGGACCTCGGCGACGACTGGGTTCGAGCCGTGTGCTGGGGCAACGGCGCTGCACTGTTCGGCTAGAGACGTTCTCTACACCCAGAACTCGGCGATGCGCTCGGCGATGGCACGGCCCTGCGCCCGTCCGGCGATGGCCGCAGCCGATCGGACGGCGATGTCGGTGGCATCGGGTCCGATTGCTGCCGTCGACTCGGCGTCGGGGGCAATCACTTCCACCTTCGAGCCACCCTTGGTCAACCGTTCTCGTTCGATCTCGAAGGGATCGTTCTCGAGGTCGAGCGCGCCGACCTTGAGCACCAGCACCTTCTCGAAACCGACTGCCAGATCGGCATTTTCGCTGGCTCGGATACCGCCGTCGACGTATCGGTGATCACCGATCGTCACCGGCGGCCACATGCCGGGGATAGCGCAGCTCGCAGCCACCGCGTCGACCAGTTCGACGCCCGAGCCACGGTCGAGAACCCGATGCCGACCGGTCAGCGCGTCGACGGTGACGATCCTCAGATCGCGGTTGGGCCACGAGTGCGTCGGCAGCCGTCGTCCGACGATCGCGCGGCGCTCGCGTTCGGTGATCGTCGATGCCGCCAGCGCCTCGGTACCGATGCGCCTGCGGGTGTCGAGAGCACTGCCGTCGGAGTTCTGCGCCGCCCGAGCCAACATGGTGACCAGTTCGTCGATGGTCGTCTCGGCATGCGGTTCGTCGTCCTGCTTCGCCTCGTCTGCTTGGCGCTCGAAGAACTCCGCAAGCGGGAGACCGCTCGAGATCTGCGCTGCCACCGAGGAGCCGGCCGACGTGCCCAGCAGCATCTCGGCGTCGGTGACGTCGGCTCCCGATTCCGCCAATCCCAGCAGGACGCCCGTCTGCCACGCAATACCTGCGACTCCGCCGCCGCCCAACACGAGTGCTCGCCTGGTCATGGTCGTACCCCTTCTTCGAAAAGATCCGTCAGGAACTTACAGCGCCGGTGGATAGACGGGGACGCAACCAGTCGATGAGGTCGTCGAGTACACGCTCCTTCTCCGGTTCGTTGAACACCTCGTGGAACAGCCCGTCGTACTTCTTCAGGGTGAGGTCGTCGGATCCGGCCAGGTCGGCGATCAGTTCGCTGCCGGAAACGTCGGCCAATCGGTCGGCAGTTCCGTGCTGGAGCAGCACCGGGATCCTCAACGACGGCAGACGGGCCGGAAAGGACTCGCCGGCGCCGAGCATCGCCGCGGCCAGGCCCGCCGAGACACTGCCGTGGTAGCCCAACGGATCGGCAACGTACGCGTCGACGACGTTCTTGTCCCGCGAGACGAGGTTGGGGTCGAGCTTCAGGACGGGAGCGCCCGGTACGAAGCGTCCGAGAATCTTGCCCACCGCCACGAGGGCTTTCGGTTGCCCGACGCTGGGAACCACGGCCGGGCCGGACAGCATCAGACCGTCGAGGCCGCCCTGATGGTCCAGGGCGTAGGACAGTGCGATGGCACCGCCCATGCTGTGTCCCAGGAGGAAGGTGCGGCTGCCGGGGTGCTCCTCCGCAGCGATGCCGAAGAGCGTGTGCAGGTCGTCGGTGAAGTCGGACCACTTCGCCAGCGTGACCCGCTTGCCGCCGGATCGTCCGTGCCCGCGGTGATCGGGCGCGTAGACGACGAGACCGAGAAAGCCGAGCCGCTCGATCACGTGACGGTACCGTCCTGCGTGCTCGGCCAGCCCGTGGGCCAGCACCAGGACGCCGGTCGGTGGTTTCTCGGCGGCGACGTCCGGGGTCCAGACGTCGTAGACGATACGAGTTCCGTGTACCCCGACGAACGCCGACTCGACATGCTGCATTCGGTCACCGTACAAGGACCGCGACACCTGCGACGGCCCATCGCTCGAACCCCATAGATTCGTCTAGGTAACTATCCTCAGAGGCGTGGCGATGTACTTGTGACAGACCACCACCGCACCCCCTCGTACCGCGTGGGCAGTCTCGATGATCAGGAGTGAGTTCACGCATGCTCGACAAGGACGCCCTACGGGCCTCCCCGACGTGGCGCGATCCCAAGCGTTATCTGTGGCCGCTGGGGTTGATCATTCCGTTGAGCCCGTTCCTGGCGTGGGGCTTGGTGACACTCCTCGGCCCCGGCGCATTCTGGACACTCGGTCTGATGATCATGGGCATCGCACTGCCACTGGTCGACAAGTTCGCCGGCGTCGATCGCAGCAACCCGCCCGAGGACGCTCTCGCAGCGCTCGACAAGGACAAGTACTACCGGTGGTGTGTCTATCTCTTCCTGCCGCTGCAGTACGCCGGTCTGGTGGCCGCGTGTTACCTGTGGGCACACGGCCCACTCGGCACACCGGAGAGGATCGGCCTGGCCGTCACCGTGGGCGTCGTCGGCGGCGTCGGTATCAACGCCGCGCACGAGCTGGGGCACAAGCGCGAGAACGTCGAGCGGTGGCTCTCCAAAGTCACCCTGGCGCAGACGCTGTACGGCCACTTCTACGTCGAACACAATCACGGCCACCATCTGCGCGTCGCCACCCCCGAGGATCCGGCATCGGCCAAATTCGGTGAATCGTTCTGGAAATTCCTGCCGCGCACGATGTTCCACGGCCTGCACTCGGCCTGGGATCTCGAATCCCGTCGACTCGCACGGTCGGGCTCGTCGCCGTGGACGCTGCGCAACAACCTCTTCAACGCGGCTGCGATGAGCATCGTTCTGTTCGGCGTACTGATCGCGCTGTTCGGGTGGATCGTGCTGCCGTACCTACTGATTCAGGCCGCCATCGCCATCGTTCTGTACGAGGCGGCGAACTACCTCGAGCACTACGGCCTGATGCGCACCACACGTCCGGACGGTCGCTACGCCAAGCCCTCGCACCGGGACAGCTGGAACAGCGATCACCTGTGGAGCAACCTGTTTCTGTACCACCTGCAACGCCACAGCGATCATCACGCGAATCCGGTGCGCCGCTACCAAGCACTACGGACCGTCGACGAGTCCCCGCAACTCCCGGCCGGATACGCCGTGATGATCTTCTGCGCGATGGTGCCGCCGTTGTGGCGCAAGGTGATGGATCAGCGGCTGATGGACTTCTACGACGGTGACCCTGATCTCGTCAACGTCGACCGCACAGATCGCGCCGCGGTGCGTCGCCTCGAGAAGCTGAGCGGGGCGCGGGCGCAGTCATAGGGTCGACGCCTCAGACCGCGGCGGGCTCGTCGGTTTGCGCTCTCAGGTAGCGCCCGAAATGCGGCACCGTGAAGGCGATGGTGCCGCGCTCGGCCGAGTAGATCAGGCCCTTCTTGATGAGTCCGTCCCGGGCAGGCGACAGCGATGCCGGCTTGCGTTTGAGCTCGGTCGCCACGGCCGACGTGGGCACCGAGCCGTCGTCCACCGACAACTCGGCCATCGCGCGCATGTATTCGCGTTCGGCGGGCGTCGCGCGTTCGTAGCGCGAACCGAAGAATCCGACGGCCAGCTCTTCCTCTGCCGTCGGGGCAGCGACACGCACGTCCTCGGCCGAGATCGGGCTGTCGGCAGCGAGATCCCAGGTCGCCTTCCCGTACGCCTGCACGAAGTACGGGTAGCCGTCGGCGGCCGCGTACAGAGCGTCGAGGGCATCGGGGGTGAATTCGACGTCCTCTCGATCGGCCGGTGCGATCAGGGCCAGGTCGGCCGCGGCCCGCTCGAGCCGCCCGATGCGGTGGTAACTGAACAGGCGCTCGGAGTAACTCTTGGACGCAGACAGCACCGCGGGCAGGTGCGGCAGCCCCGCCCCGACGATGATCAGCGGCGCGGTGTCCTGACTGAGCTCGTGGCAGGCCGCACACAGCGCGGAGATATCGGCTGGGCCCAGGTCCTGCATCTCGTCGATGAAGATGGCGATGCCCACGCCCACGTCCCCGGCCAGCGCGGAGGCGTCGAGCAGCAGTTCGACGAGGTCGATCTCGATGTCGCCGGAATCGGCGCGGCCGGTCTTCGCCGGGACGTCGATGCCCGGTTGCCACCGCTCCCGCATTCCCTTGTCGGCGGTGGAGCGCAGGGCGAAGGCCTTGAGCACGCCGAGGAAGTCGTCGACCCGTTCGGGATCGCGATGCGAGGCCGCGATGCCGCGGACCGCCATGTGCAGCGCGGACGACAGTGGTCGGCGCAGTTCCTGGTCCGGCCGAGCCTCGATCTTGCCGGTGCCCCATCCGCGGGCGATGGCCGCGGATCGGAGTTGGTTGAGCAATACCGTCTTCCCGACGCCTCGAAGCCCGGTGAGAACGACGCTGCGTTCCGGCCGGCCGCGGGTGATGCGTTCGAGCACGACGTCGAAGGCGTCGAGCTGCTTCTTTCGACCTGCGAGCTCGGGTGGGCGCTGGCCGGCGCCGGGAGCGTAGGGGTTACGCACGGGGTCCATGGGGCCAAAGTTACAACGAATCGTGCGACATATGCGGACATCTAGTTCGTGTCCTAGAGATCTGTATTCGTTCGATACTTGCGGGACGGCCGAGGCCGGGGCTACTGTCGGCTCCGTGAAGCGCATTCTCGTAGTACGCCGCCGTAGCGGGGTCTGATTCGGACCGACCCCTCGCTGCGGGTCGTCGTGCTCTCTCGGTCCTCCCTTCACATTCGGAAGACCACCTTCATGAATTCACTTGCTTCCACTTTCGCCACGGATCCGTTCCATGCCCGTTTCGGCAGCGCCCTGCCGCGCACGATGCGCGACGAGATCACCGGGCAACACATGTCGTGGACGGCCTTCGTCGACCGCTTCTCGCCCACCACCGGCCCTCTTCGGCTGGGCTCCTGGACCGGAACTGGGGCCACCGAGGGCAAGACGTCGTTCGACGCCACCTTCGGTATCGGTGACACCATCTTCGCTTGTGCCGCAACAACATACGGACCGATCGAGGCGTTGACGTCCATGCTCCACGACGCCGGGTTCCGCATCGAGATTCTCTCGTTCCACCAGCAGATCATCGGCGACGAGACCTCTACCTTCGTGCTGGCCGAGCACGACGGTCGCCGCGAATGGTCGATGGCCACCGAGCCCGACGCAACCCTGTCGTCCATCAGGGCCATCCTCGCTGGGGCCAACCTTCTGCATCGGTAGCCCCAACCGACGCCGCGAACTCGAAGTTGGGGACGAAAATCCGCCGAAAAGTGTCCATAACTTCGAGTTCGTCGTCGGCGTCGGTAGCGCTTTCTACGACCGTCTAGCGTATGGACAAGACGGGCGAAGATCGTGCTAGGGCATTTCGATCGTCTCGGCTCGGTGGACTTCGGCCAGTGCGCGGCGCAGGTAGGTCTCGGCGCGGCCGCGGCGCACCGCGAGTAGGTCCGCGACCACCAGCAATGCATGGGCCGGCCTCGGCTTCCTGCGCGATTGCTCTTCCACATCGGCGACGCCAAGGGCTCCGGTGAGCACCTCGACGAACCCGGCGATGTCCAGATTCGGCAGCCAGTCCGCGCCTCGCACGGTTCTACCGAGCACCTCCTGGACGTCCTCACCGGTCAGTCCATCGCTATGTACCTCTTCGAGCAACGTGCGTACCATTTCGGCATGCACGTGACCGGCCTGCGCCGAGTCCGAGCGGCCCAGTAGCTCGACGGCGTCGTCGAACGCGATCGGATCCCGCGCCGCCACCGAGGCGAGGGCATCGTTCGTGGCATCGGCGATCCGTCGCACCTCGGCGGGCCATTCGGCAGGCCAGGCGATGGGGACGGTGCTCGGGGGAACAGCCGCTGGGGAGGGGTCGGTCATCACAGCAGTCTCTCACTGCTCGACTGTCGTTCCGCAGGCTCCACTCCTGGCGCCTCCGACACGGTTCCTTTTACCTGTAACCGGTGTTTATACTAAAGCGCGCACTGTGGCATCGGCCACACATGTGGATGTGGAGGAGGTGGACTCGATGAACGAACGGAACACCGTCGCGTCGGATCCCGGCGAAGTGATGCTGCAGGCCAGGAACGTGAAGTTCGACTGGACCGATCTGCCGATGCACTGGGTGCCGGGAGATCCGTACACCACGCACGTACTCAACGTGCTGCATCTACTGCTCCCTGCCGGCGAGCACTGGTTCGTCGACACGTTCAAAGAGGCCCTCCCGTACATCGACGACGAGAAGCTGCGCGACGACGTCATCGGCTTCATCGGGCAGGAGGCGGTGCATGCCGAGGCGCATACCGGTGTCCTGGTGCACCTGCAGAACAACGGACTCGACCCCACTCCGTTCACCGATCAGATGGAATGGGCCTTCGGCAAGGTGCTCGGATCCGATTCGGTGACGAGTCTGCGATCGAAGAACAACCTCGTCGAGCGGCTGGCCCTCATCGCCGCCATCGAACACGTGACGGCGTTCCTCGGTGACTGGGTGCTCAACGCCGACGGTCTGGACCGAGCCGGCATCCATCCGACGATGCTCGATCTGCTGCGGTGGCACGGTGCCGAAGAAGTGGAACACCGCTCGGTCGCGTACGACACCCTTCGGTACTTCGACAAGCGCGAGGTACGTCGCCTGCGCACGTTCGTGGTGGTCGTGCCGTTGATGGGGTACATCTGGATGCGCGGCATCATCTTCCTGATGAAGAACGACCCGGAGCTGCAGAGTGCACCGAAGTCGGTCCGCAAGCCCCGTTCTGCCCTGTGGCGCAAGTCGGTTCGCCGCGGCACTCTGCCGGCGCTGACGCACGTCGGCCGCAGTATGTCTCGCTACCTGAAGAAGTCGTATCACCCCAGCCAGGAAGGCTCTACGGCTCAGGCCGTGCGCTACTTGGCGTCGTCACCCGCCGCGCAGGCTGCGGCGCGGTGAAGCTCTCGACACGTCGAGTTCCACGACTGTTGCCCAAGGATGCGCCGCCCGATCTGCGTGGACGCCCTCGCGCCGATCGCTCGATGCAGATGCTCGGAACGTTCCTCAACGGCTACATGCACGCGACTGCCGGCAGGGAGTACGACGACGCTGTCGCCGGCCACAATCCCGATTCCGCGTTGCGGTTGGTGGTCGTGGACCGCGAGATTGTCGCCGAGGACGAGAACGTCGCCGCTCTGACCCTCGCCTCGCCGACGGGGGAGCAACTGCCGACCTGGCATCCCGGCTGCCACCTCGATCTGCACCTGCCGTCGGGTCGCCGTCGGCAGTACTCGCTGTGCGGCGATCCGTCCGACCGTAGCTGCTACCGCATCGCCGTGCGCCGAATCCCCACCGGCGCTGGTGGATCCATCGAGATGCATGCACTAGAGCCCGGCACCGAGGTCACCGTTCGCGGCCCACGGAACGGCTTTCCCTTCGTCGCCGAGGGCAGCGCGCTGTTCGTGGCGGGCGGGATCGGCATCACGCCCATCATCGCGATGGTCCGTGCCGCACGAATTCTCGGGATGGACTGGCAGTTCGTCTACTGCGGTCGCTCGCGGGACACGATGCCCTTTCTCGACGAGATCGAGAGCTGGGAATCGGACCGGGTGTTCGTCCGGACCGATGACGTGTACGGGTACCCAGCTGAGGGTGAATTGCTCGAGCGCGCACCCGCAGGCGGTGCCGTCTACTGCTGCGGTCCTACCCCCATGCTCGACGCCGTCCGCCGCGACTTCAGCCAGTGCCCTGCCACCGCACTGCACTTCGAGCGCTTCGGCCCGCCGCCGATTCTCGACGGCACGCCGTTCGAGGTGCAACTGATCAGCACCGGAGCTGTGCTCGACGTCGCCGCCGACGCCTCTGTATTGACCGCGGTCAAGGAACAGAAACCCAATATCGCGTACTCGTGCCAGCAGGGCTTCTGCGGTACCTGCAAGGTGCGCGTGCTCTCCGGTGAGCCCGAGCACCTCGAAACGCGATTGACCCCCGAAGAGCAGCGCGATCACATGCTCATCTGCGTCTCCCGCGCACGCAGCGGGCGTCTCGTACTCGATCTATAGAACGGAAAGACAGTGAGCAGCAACGCAGTTCGCACGACGGTCGTCAACGAGGGCATTCGATTGGCGGTGTTCGAGAGCGGTAACCCCGACGGGGACCCGATCGTCCTCGTTCATGGGTGGCCCGATACTCACGAACTGTGGAGCCACATCGTGCCGCAGCTCGAGGACCGTTTTCGGGTGATCAGCTACGACTCGCGCGGAGCCGGCGAAAGCTCGGTGCCTGCCGAGCAGTCGGCGTACAAGTTGGCCCGGCTGGCCTCGGACTTCTACGCCGTCGCCGACGCCGTCAGCCCCGACGCCCCGGTGCACGTGCTCGCCCACGACTGGGGTGCCGTGGAGGTATGGGAAGCCGCCGCCCAACCGCAGGCCAAGGATCGAATCCGCTCGTACACATCGATTTCCGGTCCGAACCTCGATCACCTCGGCAAATGGTCGCAGTCGCGGCTGCGCAAACCCACCCTCACCGGTATCAAGCAGGTCCTCGCCCAGACGCGAGCGTCCTGGTACACCGTCACCTTCCACATCCCCGGGCTCTCCACGCTGCGGATCAAGCGCCAGTTCGCCAAGGGTTGGCCCGCATTCCTCGAAGAGTTCTCGGGAGTCGATCCGAAGCTCGTCACCCAGAACCCCACGCTGTGGTCGGACGCCACCAACGGCACCAAGCTGTATCGCGCCAACATCATTCCGCTGCTGACCAATCCACGCGACCGGTACATCGACATCCCGGTGCATCTCATCGTCAACACCGAGGACGTCGCGGTGCGTCCGTACCACTACGACGACACCGGCAAGTGGGTGAAGAACCTGACCCGCAACGATATTCCGGCCGGACACTGGTCGCCGATCTCCCATGCAGACGACATTGCCCGATTGACGACGGAATTCATCGACTCGCTGGACTGAACCTTCAGGTCAACCGGTCAGATGCCCGCGCAGCGTCGACGACGTGTATTCGGATCGAAAGAGGCCGCGTTGCTGCAGGATCGGAACCACATGGTCCACAAAATCCTCCAGTGAGTCCGGGTAACGCGGACACATCAGGTTGAATCCGTCGGCGCCGCGTCCGATCCACGACTGCATCTCGTCGGCGATGGACTCCGGCGTGCCGATCATGGTGGCGTGCCCGCCCCCGGCCGCCAGGGTGCCGAGCAGTTCCCGCACGGTGGGAGCGTCCTTCTCTACGATCCGCAGAATTGTCTCGTAACGGCCCTGTGGTCCGGTGAACTCTGCTGCGGGTGGCAGGTACGGTAACGGAGCATCGAGTTCCCAAGCAGCGCAGTTCTGTCCGGTGAAGGTGGACAGCATCGCCAGCGACTGTTCGGTGGGCAGCAGCTCGTCCAGTTCGGCCTTCTTGCGGCGGGCTTCGTCCATCGTCGACCCGATGTACGTCACCAGTCCCGGCATGATGCCCACTGTCGCACTGTCGCGACCAGCACTGTCGATGCGAGACTTCACATCCCCGTAATAGCTCTGCGCGGCAACAAGATCGTAGGCGACGGCGTAGATCGCCTCGGCGTACTTCGCCGCGAGATCACGCCCCGGTCCCGACGCACCGGCCTGGAACAGAACCGGCCTGCCCTGCGGCGAACGCGGTACCGTCAGCGGGCCGTCGACTCGAAAGTGCTTGCCGTCGTGGTCGATCGAGTGCACCTTGGCCGGATCGGCGTACATCCCCGTCCGATCGAGCGTCAAGGCATCGGTATCCCACGAATCCCACAGCGCCAGTGCAGTATCGACGAACTCTTCGGCGCGTGCATAGCGCTCCTCGCGACCGGGGATGACGTCCATTCCGTGATTACGCGCCTCGGCGTCGAACATGGAGGTGACGACGTTCCAGCCGGCACGGCCGCCGCTGATGTGATCGAGCGACGCCAACATGCGTGCAGCGTGGAACGGGGTGTAGAACGTCGATGACACCGTGGTGACGAGACCGATGTGCGTGGTCGCTCTGGCCATGGCCGACAGCGCGGTGATCGGCTCGAGAAACCACGTTCCGGCTCCGGCCGGATCCCGCACCGAATGTCCGTCGGCGAAGAACACCGCGTCGAACTTTCCGCGTTCGGCGAGTTGCGCGAGTTCCTCGTAGTACGAGATATCGCCCAGGTCCTCCACTCGAGAATCGGGATGACGCCACGCCGCACTGTGGTGGCCGCAGCCGTACAGAAACGCGTTGAGGTGCATGTCAGTCCTTGACCAGGCCGCCGTCGACGACGAGATTCTGGCCGGTCACCGAGCGCGCCCACGGCGAGGCGAAGAACAGCAGGGCATCGGCGAATTCCTCGGGAGTGGTGACGCGTTGCAACGGGGTCGAGGCGGCAATGAAGTCGAACACCTCGGCCGGGGTGGCGGCACTGGCGTCGGTGGTGCGGAGCAGTCCACCCGAGACCATGTTGACGGTGATGTTGTCCGCGCCCAGATCGGCGGCGAGGGTGCGGGTCAGTGACAGCAGAGCCGCCTTGGAGGCGGTGTAGTCGTGGTACGGCACCACTGGATTCTGGAACAAGTTGGTGCCTACGTTGATGATTCGCCCGAAGCCCGCCTCACGCATACCCGGCAGTGCGGCCTGAGTGGTGAGCAACGCTGCGCGGACGCTGCCACGCAACTGCGCGTCGAAACGCTCCCAGGTGATGGTGTCGGCCTTGGGTCGGGCATCTCCGTCGAAGGAGAAGTCGGCCAGTGCGTTGTTCACGACGGTGGTGATCGGGGTGCCGAAGTGCGCACGGGCCGAGTCGAACACCGTGGCCACCGCGCTCTCGTCGGTCACGTCGCCCTGAACCGCAAAAGCCTGTCCACCAAGTCGGTCCGCCAGCGCTTCGGCAGCATCTTTGCTGTTCCGGTAATCGATCACCACACGGGCACCCTGACCGGCGAACGCCGCGGCGATCGCTGCTCCCAGCCCGCGTCCACCCCCGGTGACCAACACCGTCTGCTCGTCGAGTCTCATGCGCTCCGCCTCTCGTTCGAGGTCGGGACCGTCGCGAGGGACAGGGAATACCGAAACGTCACGACATTCCCTTCGCTGGTCCTAACCAGATCAGGTTCGACGGGTGTGATCTCAGCCCTGACGGGCACCCCGTGTCGCGGTCGACTGTACCTGTAGGTCTCTCTACCGCTCTCTTGCGCTCGACGTAGACAGCCGAACACAACCGTATGCAGCGATCAGCCGATGACAGCCCACCCATGCGGCGGAACGTTTACCCGTCCGTCGTTCAGGTGCGCCTCACCGGCCAGTACTTCGCTGCCCTGGGCCGGGTAGTCGATGGCTCCGTCGCCGAGGTTGAGCGCCACCGTCATGGAATTGTCTTCCGCGTACACACGGTAGAGCAGTGCGGTGTTGGTGAGCTCGAGCGTCTCGGTGCGCGCGGAGTGCAGCCACGGATGGCGACGCCGTACGGCGATCAGCTCCTGATGCACTCGGTAGACCGGCCAGCCGTACGGGGCGAGATCCTCGGGCGTGTCGGGGTATTCGGGACGGACCTCGTCGTCGCCGCCCACGCGGTCTTCCTTGATGCCTCGAAACGCCTGCTCGTCGCCGTAGTAGATCACCGGCATACCGCCCACGGTGAACAGAACCACCAACGCATGCACCAGATGTCGCTCGTCCTCGATAACGCTGGCGATGCGATTGACGTCGTGGTTGCCGACGAACGTGGCGGGTACGAAGGCGTCGAGCCAGCCGTTGTGACGCTCCAACGCGTGCGAGAGCTCGAAGAAATTCTTCTCGCTCAGCCCACTCCAGATCGCCTTCCACAGTTCGTACTGGGTGACCGAATCCAGCGTGGAGGCCGAGACGATGCGGTCGTAGTCGCCGTGAATGACTTCGCCGAGAAAGTATGCGTCCGGGTGCTTTTCGCGAACCTTCGGCAGTACCGCCGACCAGAAACGTGGTGGCACCGCGTAGGCCGCGTCGAGCCGCCAGGCGTCGACGCCGCGTTCGAGCCAGTACGACAGCACGTCCACGACGTACTGCTGCACGTGCGGGCTTTCGTGGTTGAGTGCCACCAGTTCGTCGTGGCCCTCGAAGTTGCGATGCGTCGGCTCGTCGCCGGACCAGTCGAGGTGGAACCACCCCGCGGTCTCGGAGTCCGGACCCTCGGCCAGAGCCTCACGGAACTTCGGAAAGCTCTGCGCCACATGGTTGAAGACGCCGTCGAACATCACCTTGAGGCCGCGCGAATGCGCAGCGGCGATCAACGAATCGATGTCCTCGTCCGTACCCAGCCTGCCGTCGACGTGGTAGTAGTCGACGGTGTCGTAGCCGTGCTTCTCGGATTCGAAGATCGGACCGAGGGCGATGCCCGACGCGCCGAGTTCGAGGGCGTAGTCGAGCCACTTCTCGATTCTGGTCAGCCGATGCAGATCCGCTTGCGACTCACCGTCCCACCCGTGCACCGGCGCGCCGGTGAAGCCGAGCGGGTACAGGTGCCACCAGATGGCGTGCTTCGTCCACTCCATCAGGACGCCTCGATCGAGTCGCGGCCGAGCTCGCCCGCGCCGGTATGGCCGGACAGGCTGGTCACCAAGTCGAATTCGGCCAGCAGGCAACGTAATACGTGTGCAACGCCCTCCTGCCCGCCGAGCGCGAGGCCGTACAGGAACGGTCTGCCGAGGAGAACCGCATCGGCCCCGAGGGCAAGAGCCTTGGCCATGTCGGCGCCGGTGCGCACACCGGAGTCGAACAGGATGGTCAGTTCGTCGCCCACCGCCTCGACGATGGACGGCAATGCGTCGAGTGATGCTCTGGCACCGTCGATCTGACGACCGCCGTGGTTGGAGACCACGATGCCGTCGACTCCATGAGCGGCCGCTTCTCGGGCATCGCCGACGGTGCAGATGCCCTTGAGCACGATCGGGCCGTCCCAATGCTCGCGCAGGAACGCCAGATTTTTCCACGACAGCCCCGGATTGGGGAACATCTGCGCCCAATGCATGGCGGCCGCAACGGGATTCTCCTCGACGGGCTGAGCGAGTCCGGCCTGGAACGCCGGATCGGTCAGGTAGTTCTCGATGCCGAGGTTGGCCAGGAACGGGAGGTAGCCGCGGTCCAGATCGGCAGGCCGCCAGCCCAGCAACGTCGTGTCGAGCGTCAGCACCAGTGTGGTGAACCCGGTGTCCTTCGCGCGCTGCAGGAAGCTCAGTAGAACCGATTCGTCCGTCGGCCAGTACAACTGATACCAGCGGGGCGCGTCGCCACCCGCCTCGGCGATCTGCTCGAACGAGTGCGAGGCCTGCGTCGAATGGATGTACGGCACACCGAGTTCCGCGGCTGCACGGACGGTGGCGAGCTCTCCGTCGGGGTGCGCGAGAGTCTGGATACCCACCGGAGCGATCAGCAGCGGTGCAGGCATATCGGTGCCGAGCACGGTGCACGCATGATCACGGGCCGCCGAGCTGCGCAGCATCCGCGGCGTGATGGCCCATCTGTCGAAAGCCGCACGGTTCGCACGGGCCGTCGAGCCACTGCCCGCGCTGGCGACGATGTAGCCGAGAGCCTCGGGTGAGAGCTTCTCGGCAGCCTGGTCCTCCAGCCTCGCCAGGTTGGTGGTGATCGACGGTGTCTGCTGGGCGAACATCCCGGCGGCGTAGATGCCGAGTTGGTGATCGCTGAAGTTGCTGGGCCTGGCCTCGGTCATCGTTCGACCCTACCGGGGCACCGCCGAGGATCGGGCGAGAAAGGCGTCGAACAGAGCCGAGCAACGCACCCGAGCTGCAGGTTCGGCGTCGGCGATGGCCCGGCGAATCTCGTGCACGTCCACACCGTGTTCGACGCCGTCGCGGTCCCACGCCGCGGCCCACGCATCGTAGGTATCGAGGTCGATCTCGGGGTGGAACTGCAGTCCGAGGTGCGGTCCGAGGACGAAGGCCTGTTGCGCGGCCTCGTTGCGGGCGATGACCGTGGCCTCCGGCGGAGCGGTGAACGTGTCGCCGTGGAATTCCATCCACGGGCCCGCCGCGACGAGCTCGGGATCGGAGGTCTCGACGTCGACGAATCCGTACTCGGGGTGCTCGGACTTGCGGACGGATCCGCCGAGCACGCGAGCGAGCAATTGGCCGCCGAAGCACACGCCCAGAACCGGGACCTGCGCATCGATCGCCTGCTGCACGTACGCGATCTCCGGCGCGAGCCACGTCAGCGTGTCGTCGTACGCGGCATCGGGTGAGCCCATGACCACGACCAACTGCGCGTCGGACAGTCGCGGCGGTGCGACATCAGGGCTGTGATCGAAGGAATGCACGTCCAACTGAAAACCCCTGGTGCGCAATTCGGCGTCGAGGGTGCCGATGTCGCGTCGCGCGAGAGCGGGGTCCTGATCGTGGACGAGTACTACGGCGCGCGGGTCGTTCTCGAGTGTCACAGGGCTCCTTTACGGTGTTCGTGCACACCGTACGACAGACTGGATCCGATGCCACCTCGTAGACGCACAGCCCGATCCACCACTGCCCGCACCGTCAAGGCCGGGCAGAGCAGCGCTGCACGAAAGTTCGCGGCGGCGAAGAACGGTGAGCCTGCGGCAAAGAAAGCTGCCCCGAAGAAGGCCGCACCTCGTAAGAGAGCCGCTCCGCGCAAGACCTCGCCCCGCAAGTCCGCTGCTCCGGATCTGCGGGTGCCCGATCCCGGCGAGCGCGTCTGGGTGTTGGACGTGCCGTTCGAGGATCGGTCGGCGGCGGGTGCTGCCGGGGCGCGCTGGTATCCGGGCCCGCGCGTGTTCGCGTATTACGGAACCGAACTGCCCGAGTACCTGCAGCCGTACGAGTCGATGCCGTACAGCCTGCAGCGGTGGCTCGAGGACGACGCGAACGACAGTTGGCGCGACGAAGAGGTGCGCGAACGGGCCATGCAGCCTCGCGACACCCAACTCGAGTCCGTTCGACGCCATCTCGCCGCGCTCGAGGACGGGTTCCCCTATTTCGCGCAGATGGATTCGACGGGTCTGGGCAAGACGTTGGCGGTGTGCGAGGCAGTCCGGCAGATGTCGGCGGCCGAGATCGGCACGGTGCTGGTGGTCGCACCCAAGGGTGCGTTGCCGGGGTGGCGTCGCACCATCGCAGACAGCGAGGCAGACATCGAGCCGTCCGACCGCAAGCGGTGGTTGCTGATCACCTACCAGTCCACCAAGAAGCTGCTGTCTGTTCCGCCCGAGACCGATCTGGGCAAACGTAAACGGACGCAGAACAAACGGACCATCTCGCTGGGCGAGCTTCGGTTCGACATCGACGTGGTGATCGCCGACGAGTCGCATGCGTTGATGAACATCGAATCCCAGCAGTCGCAGATCCTCTGGCGGTATCAGGAGGCGGCTCGCTCGGTGGTGTGGATGTCTGCCACGCCCGGTTATCAGCCGTTGCACTTCGCGTACATGGCTCGCGCGGTCGAGCGCAGCCGAGGGGTCGAGATCCTGGGCGACGAGGAGTATCTCGGCTACGCGGTGACGATGAAGTGGGCCGAATTCCTCATCGAATCCGGGTTCGCCGTCAAAGCAGGCAAGGCGACGACGGGGTTGACGACGTGGCGCTGGGAGCCCGAGGACGCGGCCCGACGCGCCCGCGACATCGCGTCGGTGCACAGCTGGTTGTCGGGAGGCGCTGTGCCGTGGTCTATTTCGCGGCCGTCCCCGCCGACTCCGCGGGAGCCCCTCGGTCAGGAACTCACGGCCGCGCAGAAGCGCCTCTACAACTCGGCGTGGGTGGATTACCGCAAGGAAGTCGGCCTGCCGATCTGGAAGGCCGTCGGCGGAAAGCGAGTGCTGCAGAAGAACCCGAGCACCCGCGCCGCGACTCTGCGCTTCCGCCAGAAGTGTTCCTACTTGCGCATTCCGGCGTCTGCAGACCAGATACGGACGTGGGTCAAGGCAGGCAATCAGGTGTTCGTCTCGATGTTCTACCGCGAGTCCGTCGCCGCACTTGCGCAGACGCTGCGGGACGAGGGCCTCGACGTCGCCGTGGTCGACGGGAGCATGAGCAGCCCAGATCAGGAGGCGTCGATCAGACGCTTTCAGACCGGCGACGCATCGGTCATCGTCTCGACCACCACGAGCGCGATCAACCTGCACACCAACGAGTTACTGCTCCCGGAAGGGACGGTCTCCACCCTTGCGCCACGCGTGACGCTGATTCACGACCCGAGGTGGACCCCCATCGACATCAGGCAGATAGAGGGCCGCGCGAACCGAATCGACAAGGATCACAACCACACAACCTCGACGTGCTATTACGGCTACGCCGAGGGCACCGTCGAGGAGGAGATGGTGCTCACCGGCATCGAGCGCATCGCGGATCTGGGATCGATCGTGGGGCAGGCGGATCTCATCGATCCGGAGGCTTTCCTCGCGGCGAAAGTGGATGCCGGAAAATAGCGACAATTGTGAGCAATCGTCAACGCGCCCGGGTAGGTTCGGTCCCATCGGCAATTCGTCGGTAGCGGACTCACTTTGGCACCAGGAGTAGTCATGATCGTTCTCGGAATCATCCTCGCCCTCATCGGCTATTTTGCCGGTATTTCAATTTTGACGACTCTCGGCATCATCCTGGTGGTCGTCGGCGCGGTCCTGACGGTGCTCGGTTCGATGGGGCGCGCAGTCGGTGGCCGCAAGACGTGGTTTTGACAGACCCGTTAGAACATACGTTCGATTTCTGTTAGTCTGAGCGGGCCCCCGAAGTTGGCGATGCGGCCAGCGGAGCCACTTCGGGCGGTCCACATCGGATGGCATGGATCTCGAAGGCGGTCGCGCGCGATGGCACTCGAACCAGAGCCCGCAGCCGGTTCGCTGTACCGCGTGGGGGATCGATGGGCCGAGAGAGCGCCGACTCGATGCGGGAACGGTCATCGGCTCGTCGCCAATTCTGTTCTCGTCGGTTCGCGGGCGTGTTCGTGTGAGCTCGGGCATCACCGGACGCACCAGTGCCAGTCCTGCGGGGTCGTGAGATTCACACCGGAACTGGGCCCGTCGTGCAGTGATGCGAGCTTCGATTCTCGCGCCGCGCGCGCCCGGCCCGCCGTCGTGGACAATCGTGTCCATGAACGAGGTCATGAAGAACGGTGATGCCGAAGTCGACCTGGGTCGGCTGAGACACGATTTCACGCGATTCATGATGAGTTACAAGTTCGGGATCGACGAGCTGATCACCAAGATCAACATCCTCAAGCAGGAATTCACCCACATTCACCGGTACAGCCCCATCGAGCATGTCTCGTCGAGGTTGAAGACGCCCGAAAGCATCATCGACAAGGCCCGACGCAAGAAGTGCGCTCTGACGCTCGATGCGATCCGCGAGAGCATCTTCGACGTCGCCGGGGTCCGAATCACGTGCAGCTTCATTTCCGACACCTACCGCATCGCGGACATGCTCAGCAGCCAGACCGACATTCGGGTCGTCGAGGTCAAGGATTACATCGCGAACCCGAAACCCAACGGCTACAAGAGTTTGCACCTCATCGTCGAGATTCCGGTGTTCATGTCCGACCGCGTCCAGCCGGTGCTCGTCGAACTACAGATCCGCACCATCGCGATGGACTTCTGGGCGAGCTTGGAACACAAGATCTTCTACAAGTACCGCGGAGAGATTCCACCGACTCTGCTGGCCGAACTGACCGAGGCCGCCGAGAGCGCGAACAAGCTCGACGAGAAGATGGAGAGCCTGCACGACGAGGTGGTGGAACTGAACGGCGACACCGAGAACTCGATCGACCTCGGTGCGATGCCGCCCATGGCCCTGCCGCCGGAATTGCTGCACATGTTGCTCACGGCGCAGGCCGACGCGATCGACCCGGACTGACGACACTTTCGAAACGAAGAACCCCGCTGCTCGACGGGTGAGCAGCGGGGTTCTTGTCACTGTGGAGCTATCCGATGTGGACCGGGGTGTCTCCGACGGGCAGGTCGTCCTTCTTCGCGCGGACGAGCCCGAGCACAACCGGGCACACCAGCGCGACCAGGATCGCGGCGGTTCCGAAGGCCCAGGCGTAGCCCGATACCTCGGCCGCGAACGCGTGATCGATGGTGGCCAGCACGAAGTCGCGGATCGGCTCCGGCAACGCGGCCAGCACCTCGTCGCTGGGGACTTCCTGGCTTGCGAGGGCCTCGGCGGGTACTCCTGCGGGCGGCGTCGGCGCTGGGTTCTCGGCGAGGTAGGTGGTCTTCGACGAGGTGTACACCGTGGTGAACACTGCGGCGCCGAGTGCGCCGCCGACCTGAAGAGTGGCGTTGATCAGAGCGGATGCGGCACCCGCGTCGTGATCGGGGACGCCGATGAGCGCCACGTTCTGCATCGGCACCATCAGCAGACCGAGGCCGAGACCGAGGAGCACGACGCCGGGGAGCACGTGCGTCCAGTAGGAGGTGTCGACGCCGATCTGCGTCAGCAGGAGCAGGCCGATCGCCGAGACGACGGGGCCGACGGCCATCAGCGGCTTGGGCCCGATCTTCGGAACGAGAGCGGACGCGATCGCAGCGGTGATCAGGATGCCGCCGGTCATGGGGAGTGACGCGACGCCGGCGATCACCGGACTCATCTCGAGCACGATCTGGAAGTAGAAGGTGAGGTACAACGTGCCGCCGAGCAGTGCGGCACCGATCACCGCGGATCCGATGTATGCGGCACCGCGGTCACGGTCCAGCAGCACGCTCATCGGAAGCAACGGGTTGTCGGACTTGGTCTCGACGACGACGAACGCGGCGAGCAGAGCGAGGCCGAGCGCGATGAAGGAGATGGTGGGTACCGTCGCCCAGCCGTCTTCGGCTTCGGTGAAGCCGTAGACCAGCGATGCCAGTCCGAGTGCGACGAGGATCGCGCCTGGCAGGTCGTAGCGAGTGTCTCCGTGCGCCTTGCTTTCCTTGACCAGCGGGACAGCGGCTGCGATGGCGAAGATCGCAACGGGGATGTTGACGAGCAGGCACCAGCGCCAGTTCGCGTATTCCGTGAGTACTCCGCCGAGAAGCAGGCCGACGGCTGCGCCGCCACCGGCGATCGCTCCGAACACTCCGAATGCCTTGGCGCGTTCCTTGGTGTCGGTGAACGTGACCGTCAGGATGGCCAGTGCTGCGGGTGCGAGTAGTGCGGCGAAGACACCTTGGCCTGCGCGTGCGATGAACAGCTGCCAGCCCTCTTGGGCGAGTCCGCCGATGGCGGAGGCAACGGCGAAGCCTGCCATGCCGACGATGAACGAGCGCTTGCGTCCCCAGTAGTCGGCAATGCGTCCGCCGAGCAGCAGGAGTGCGCCGAACGACAACGCGTAGGCGGTGATGACCCAGGCGCGGCTGCTGTCGCTGATGCCCAGGTCCAGCTGTGCCTGCGGCAGCGCAATGTTGACGATCGTGCCGTCGAGCACGATCGTGAGCTGCGTGATGGCGACGATGCAGAGCACCAACCACCGGCGCTCGTAATTCGGATTCGGATCCGACGCTTCACGCTCGGAGACCTGCGACATGTTTCTACCCCACTCGTACTCGTTGATTCTGGGCACGAAAAATGTCCCGATCGAAAAGGTAAGCGATGCGGCACCGGGTGTCAAACGAACTAGTTGGTTGGCGAGGTAGGGTGGCCGCTATGAAGCCTGACGCCAGCGCAACCCGCGCCCGCATCGTCATCGCTGCCCGTGACGAGTTCTCCGAACACGGACTGGCCGGGGCCCGGGTGGATCGCATCGCGGTTGCAGCCAAGGCCAGCAAGGAACGCCTGTACGCATATTTCGGAGACAAGGAAACCCTGTTCCGGGCGGTCGTCGAGGACGGGTTCGCACGGTTCATCGACGAGGTCCCCTTCGCGGTCGACGACCTCGGCGGATACGCGGCGCGCGAATACCTGCATCTCGCCGCGCATCCCGAGGAGCACCGACTGCTGCTGTGGACTCAACTCCAGGGCGGTACGGCGACCTCGGGCACCGACGACATTCGCTCGGTCATCGCACAGCGACGCAGCGCCATGGCAGTCGCACAGCAGGAAGGTCTGATCTCCGACGCTTTCACCGTCGACGACCTGTTCACCATGATCTTCGGCATCACCTCGGCGTGGATGACCGCACCCGGCAGCGACTGCGGGCCCATCGACGACACCGAACACCAGCGTCGGGCATCGAAAATCGAGGGTGCCGTACGACGACTCTGCGCTCCGTAGCGTTGTCTATCCATCTCTAGCTTTGCTTCAAGAGTGACGAATAGTGGGGTAGTGGGGCCGGTTTTCCCGCAAACGCGCGCGCGTTCGTCACACGCGCGCGAATTCGACAACGATCCGTTGACAATTCCGAACGCGTCTGGCGATTCCGCGCGCGTCTGTCGAGTTCACCGACCCGCCCCGACCGAACTGATCGGCGCTCTGCTGACAGCAGAGCGCCGCGAGCTACACAGGAAGCTTGCTGTGGCCCGTCTCCTTGATGGTCAGTACCGTCGCAACACCGATGACGCACACGCCCATCACCCAGTACGCCGGTGACATGGCGTTGCCGGTCGATTCGACCAACTGTGCGGCCACGTACGGCGCAGTTCCGCCTGCCGCGATCGTTCCGATGTTGAAGCCCAACGACACTCCGGTGTACCGAACCGCTCGAGGAAAGAGTTCGGTGAACAGCGGGAAAGCCGGTACCTGCACCACACCGTTGAGCACCATGTACACGAAGTAGACGACGCCGACGATCAGAATGCTCGATGTGGCACCGAGAATCATGAACACCGGCAGCGCGATGATCACGTACGCCACGTAGCCGAACAGCAGTACCGGTTTGCGACCGAACCTGTCGGTGAGCATGCCGCTCAGCGGGAATGTGGCGCAGGCCAACGCAATTGCCACTGCCGACGTCCAGTACACCGAGTCCTTCGAGAACCCGAGGTCGTTGATCAGATACACGCTGAAGTAGGTCAGTCCGATGTACCCGGATCCGTTCATCGCGATCGCGATGCCGACGACGCGGAGCACCGACCACGGTTGCTTCTTCACCACGACACTCAACGGACTCTTGGCGACCTCGTTCTTGGCTGCCATCTCCTCGAACTCCGGGCTGTCCTCCAGCTTGAGCCGCACCCGGAGACACACGAACGCCAGAGGCAGAGCGAGCAGGAACGGGATGCGCCATCCCCATGACGACATCTGTTCGTCGGTCGTGATCAGAGCCACGAGCCCGACGACGGCCGCGGCGACGGCAAAGCCGAGTGTCGATCCCACCGGCGTGAAGGACCCGAAGAATCCCCGACGGTTCGGCGGTGCCGATTCCGCGATGTAGGTTGCGGCTCCGCCGATCTCACCGCCCGCCGAGAATCCCTGGGCGAGCCGGATGATGACCAGCAGAATGGGTGCCAGCACCCCGACGCTCGAGTGCGTCGGCAGCAGTCCGAGAATGCCGCAGGCGACACCCATGCACACCACGGTGATGACGAGGGCGTGCCGACGGCCCTTGCGGTCACCGAGTCGGCCGAAGAAGATTCCGCCGAGCGGACGGGCGACATAGGCGACACCGAACACGGCCAAGGTCGCGAGAATCGACACGCCGGGGCTGGTGGAGGGGAAGAACAGCGGCGCGATGATGACGGCGAGGAAGCCGTAGACCGCGAAGTCGTAGTACTCGATGAGCGTGCCGACACCTCCGGCCAGCGCAGCTCGGCGCGCGGTCGTGGTGTCCGCCTTGGGCGGTACGACTCCTGCGCGGGAGTGTTCGGTGTTCGTCATCGCGCTGATCCTTCTGTGAGTGGTTGCGTGCTTCGGTGTTCGGAGAGAAGAAGTTCGTACGAACCGCCTGCTTCGATGACGGCGACGGTTCGGGCATTCGGTGGATGACCGGTGATCGTGGTGCCGTCCTGCTTCGACACCTCGGCCCGACGCCAATCCAGTCTGACATCGTCACCGACGGCCACCGCGTCGGATATTCCGGGAATGGTGATCAGGGGCATTCCGTTGAAGGTCTCGCCCCGCCAGAATCCGGGCGAGAACGATTCCGCCACAACGGCACTGATGCCCAGGTTGCGGAGCGCCACCATCGGCGGATAGTGCGGGTGGCCGTAGCCGAAATTGCGTCCGCCGACGATGATGTCTCCCGGCCGAACTCGGTCCACGAAGTCCGGGTCGTACGCCGTCATGCACACCGACCGTAAGTGGTCTGGGTCGTAGGACTTGATGTTGGCGACACCCACGACGAGGTCGATGTCGAAGTCGTCACCGAAGATCCACGCCACACGGCCTTCGATGACCTCCGGTGGCGGCGGGTACGCGCTCATGAGCCCACCTGCGCGATCGTCCCGGCGAGGGCGCTGGCCGCGACGGTGAAGGGCGAACCCATATAGATGTTGGCGTCGGAGCTACCCATCCGGCCGGAGATGTTGAGCACCCCGGTGGAAATGCAGTTCTCGCCGGCCGCCAACGGCTTCTGGTATCCGAAGCAGAAGTCGCAGCTCGACACCGCGATGTGCGCGCCCGCCGACCTCAGGATGTCCAGCAGCCCTTCGCTTTCTGCTTGATCGTGCACTTTCTGCGAGGTCGGCACGACGTTCAACTCGACGCCGGGAGCGACGGTCCGGCCGTCGAGCACCAGAGCCGCCGCACGCAGATCCTCGATACGACCGCTGGCGCAGGATCCTATGAAGGCCTTGGTGATCGGGATACCGGCGAGGTCGGCAGCGGTGTGGGTGTTCGCTGCCCGGGCCGATCCGGGCTGCACCACCTGCGGGACGATGGTCGACAGGTCGATGGTGTGGCGGGCTGCGTAGGCCGCCCCCTCATCGGGGAGGACGGGGGTGAACTCTGCGCGCGCGACATCACGGGCGTAGGCGAGCGAGAGTTCGTCGGGCTCGAATATCGCCGATACCGCGCCGGTGAACATCGCCATCCCGCACAGCCCCTGCCGGTGGTCGATCTTCATCGATCGCGCTCCGGGGCCACCGAACTCCATGACCTGGTGGGCACATCCATCGGCTCCGACCAGGTCGATGATCGTGTGCACGAGATCGCGACTGTCGACGCCGGGACCGAACTCACCCACGAGGTCGAACCGGGTGGTGGCCGGAATGTCCACGTACAGCTGACCCGTCACCCAGGCCTCGATCAGATCGCGGCGAATGCCCCAACCCAGTGCGCCGAAGGCACCGATTCCGCTGATGTGCCCGTCGAAGTGGACGAGGAAGTCGCCTGGGGTCGCCAGACCGAGCTCGGCGGTCAATTGATGTCCGATGCCACGACCCTCGTGCAGCTCGATGCCGTAGAACTCGCACCAATCTCGCGTGACCTGGTGCACCTCTTGTTCTTTGGCATTCTTCTTGGTGAGCATGTGGTCGATGAAGACGACGTACCGGGATGGGTCGACGAGTTCGGTGATGCCGAAGTCCTCGCGCATCTGCCGAAACATCACGTCGGTGTAGCCGGGGAAGTCGTAGGCGATCATGCGAGCGGGCCGGACAGCGTGATTCTCCCCGGCGTGCACCACCTCGGCGTCACAGGTTCGGCCGAGGATTTTCTCGACCATCGTCAATGCATCGGAGCTCATCTCGGTCATACGTTCGTCTCGGAGGGCAGGTACTTGCGTTGCGCTGCTTCGACTTCCGGAAAGCCGATGAGGTCGACGAACTCGCTGTGCTGCAGTGCGTCTGCACTGACATCGGCCGGCGCTTCGCCGCCGGCCAGGCGGCGCAGAGCCTCACGAGCGGCTCCGGTGGCGGCCATCAGCACCTGTGTGGGCAGGAGAGCGAGTCGAACGCCGATCTGCTGCAACACCTCCGGGGTGAACTCGCGCTCCGTCCACGTCGACGCGGTCAACGTCGCCATCAGCGGGACGCCCACCTCGTCGTGACAGCGCGCCCACTCCTCGGCGGTCTCGAACGTCTTCGTGACCGGCATGATCATGTCGGCCCCGGCGTCGACGTACGCGGTGGCGCGTCGGATCGCGTCGTCGCCCCGCGCATCGGTGCGGGCGATCATCAGGACGTGATCCGGAAGCGAATCCCGGACGGCCCGTACTTTGCCCGACGCTTCCTCGACGCTGATCAGGTCCACCGGCTCGCCCACGCAGATGGGGCACTTCTTGGGCGAGAGCTGGTCTTCCATGAAGACGCCCTGAACACCCGCGGCGGCGAATCGGCCTGCGGTCCGCGCTGCGTTCACCGCGTTGCCGTAGCCGGTGTCGATGTCTGCGACCAGCGGCAACGAGGATGCTTCGCCGATGGTGCGCACGGCCTGGAGGTTCTCGGTCATCGTGTAGAGCTCGGCGTCGGGCAGTCCGAGGGCGGCCGACACGGCGAAGCCGGAGGCGCACAGGGCCGAGAACCCGGCCTGCTCGGCGAGCTTGGCGGTCAGCCCGTCCCACACGCCGGGGGCGTACACGAGGCCCTGTTCGGTCAGTTCCCTGAGTGTCGCAGTCATACACACCATCCATTTCGTATTGCGGAACGCATTCCGAAACTAGAGTGGTGGCGATCACAAGTCAAGAGGGGTTCGTAGGATGGCGGCAGCACTTCCCAGTCCGATCGAAGGAGCACACGTGGCATCGCCCACCGAGTCCGACGCCCACGCCGGCCGCGACATCGTCGGCGCGGTGGTCAAGGCGTGCAGGCTGCTCGAGCACTTCGACACTTCACATCCGGTGTGGACCCTGAACGACCTGACGACAGCAAGTCGAATGAACAAGACCACCGTGCACCGGCTGATGACCACGATGATCCACGCGGGCTGGGTGGACCGAACGTCCGAGGGCTCGTACCGAATCGCCATGCCCGTGTTCGAGATCGGATCGTCGGCACTGACCCAGCTCGACATTCGCGGAGCCGCGCAACCGTATCTGTCGGAGATTGCCGAAAAATTCGGCGACACTGCATATCTCATGGTCCCTGCAGACGAGGGAGCCGTCTGCATCGATCGCCACGAAGGGAGTAATCCCCTTGTCGTCGCGGGCATTTCGATCGGTTCGGTACTGCCGTATCACGCGACCGCAGGCCCTATGGCCATGCTGGCGTTCTCCGCTCGGATTCGCGACCGCTGGCTCACCGACGACCTACCTGCGTTCACGGATCGAACACCGACCGCGCCGGACGAGCTACTGACACGTCTCGAACAGATCCGATCGCAGGGGTACGCGCTGAGCAACTCGGACTACCTCTCCGGCGTCGCGGCCGTCGGAGCACCGATCCTCGGGCGGGACGGGGTGGTCGTTGCATCGATCAGCGTGGGCGGCCGAGCAGAGACATTCGAGGGCGACGCGCTGCGCGAGAAGGTGGCCACGGTCCTGGCGTCCGCCGCGAGCTTGTCCCGAGTGGCAGAAGCGCTACCTGCGTCCGGGCATACTCTGTGATCTATTCGCAAATCTAGAAGATAACGTAGAGAACCGAATACTCACCTACCGATGCGCTCGATCAGCTTCATTGCGTCGAAGGGTGCGTATCCCTTGATGTCGTTGTCGAAGTACACGTGGACGTCGCGGCCCGTGGCCGTCCAGTCCGAGATCTTCGCGGCCCATCGATCCAGCGCCGCATCCGTGTAGCCGCTGGCATACAGCTCCTCGTCGCCGTGCAGGCGGGCGTACATGAAGTCGGCTGTCGGAGTGTCGACGTACGGGTACTTGCCTGCGGTGTCGGCGACAACGAACGCAATATCGTTCTCTCGCAACAGTTGTACGGCCTCGTCGGTGGCGAAGCTCTGGTGCCGAGCCTCCACACAGTGCCGCAGGACCCGAGACGACGGGGACGGCAACAACACTCGATCCTCGGCCAACTTGTCGTCGCGAGACTCGGCCAGAGTGACTGCAGCAGAGACTGTTCGGGGCAACATTGCGAAGAAATCCGACACCTTCTGCGCGTCGAACTCGAGGTTCGGCGGCAACTGCCACAGGAATGGTCCGAGCTTGTCGCCCAGCGTCAATACCCCGGTGGCAAAGAAATTCGCGAGTGCCGCCTCGACGCCGACGAGCCGCTTGATGTGGGTGACGTAGCGACCGCCTTTGATGGAGAACACGAAGTCGTCCGGCGTCTCGTCGTGCCACTTGGTGAAGCTCGACGGCTTCTGCATCGCATAGAACGTGCCGTTGATCTCGATCGACGATAGTTGTTCCGACGCGTACCCGAGCTCCTTGCGATGCGCCAGGCCCGCCGGATAGAAATCTCCTCGCCAGGGTGCGTACGTCCAACCGGAGATGCCGATGAGGACTCGAGGTCGATGCGACGCGGGCATGAGCAGACTGTAGACGGGCGCACCGAGAGGTACCGCTGGCCATGATCGTCAACTGACTGGCACCGCGATCGCCACCGGACCATAATCGGTTCCTATGCAGTCGGGTGGCCGAGCGTTCGTACTGACGCTGGTCGCTGCCGGTGCATGGCTGTTCGCCACACCGCTCGGTCCAGGGGTGCTGGGTATCGACAGCCCGATCCAGGAACCCGCGCCGGCATCTGCACCCGTCGTCGAACCGCCACCACTGACCCTCGACGAACTCTCGGCTCGCGTCGATCCCACCGTCGTCACCCTCGCGGCGTCGGCCGGTTTTTCCGGCGTCGCGGGCACCGGCTTCGTCGTCGCCCCCGACGGGATCGTGCTCACCAACTTCCACGTCGTCGAAAACGCCACCGAGATCAGCGCAGTGCACATGGGCAACGGACTGATCTACGACGCCACCGTGTTGGGTTACGACAAGTCCCGCGACGTGGCAGTCGTGCAGTTGATCACCGCGGCCGACCTGCCAGTGGTCGAGCTTGCACCGGACCCACTTCCCGACGTGGGCGACGCGGTGGTGGCCGTCGGGAATGCGTCGGGCGCAGGGGTATTGGTTCCTGCACCGGGCGCGGTCACGGCTCTCGATCAGCAGGTACGTACGCGCAGTTCGGTGGACGGTTCGGCGAACACGCTCGACAAGATGATTCGCGTCGATGCCGATGTGCGAGCTGGGGATTCGGGCGGGCCACTGTTCGACGCCTGGGGCCGAGTGGTGGGCGTGAACACCGCGGGGCTGTCGGACGAGGCGCGAAACGGCACCGAGTTCTCACCGCCGCAGGCACCCGAGGCCTATGCGGTCCCCATCTCCGAGGCGGTCGCTGTGCTCGATCAAGTGGTCGCCGGGCAGTCGGGCGGCACGGTCCATGTGGGCCCCACACCGTATTTCGGAGTCTCGGTACGCGATGTGTCGGTCTTCGAGAACAAGCCGGCAATGGGGGCGGCCGTGGTCTCGGTGACCTCCGATTCCCCGGCGGAGGCGCTGGGACTGTCTGCGGGAGACGTGATCGTGAGGTTCGACGGCGCGGAGATCGGATCGTCACCGGATCTGTCGGAGGCGCTACTCGGCCGTCGCCCAGATGATTCCGCCGTCGTCGAATGGGTCGACGACACGGGTGTAACCAGCTCCGGCACAGTCACACTCGCCGCCGGAACCCCGACTGCGTAGGGGTCGTCAATCCTGCAGCACCGACATCACATTGCCCGCCGGGTCCGTGAACCAGGCGATCAACGGGCCGCCGTGTCGAAAGATTCCCTTCTCGTCGGTGCCCATGTCCGGATACTGTTGGAACACCACCCCTTTGGCGATCAATGCATCGACTGCGGCCTCGATGTCGGCCACCGGGAAGTTGAGAATCGTGTACTGCGCGGGCACGTGCCCGGGGCGCGGATAGATCAGCACGATCGCCCCGGTCCCGAGGTGCAGCTCGAGCATCCCCATCTCGTTCTCGGTGACCGTCAGACCAAGAGTCTCGGCGTAGAAGGCCCGAGCTAGGGGTAGGTCGTCGACTGCGAATCCGGAGAACGGCTGCCTGGTCAGCTCCAAGGATGTCATCGTCGAATTATCGCGCTCTCGCGCATGCCACGGGCCGATATCCGAGTAGCGTGGCTCTCGTGACTATTCGCCTCGGTTACCAGATGCCCAACTTCAGCTACGACGGTTCGGTCGCAGAACTCTTTCCCCAGGTCATCGCGCAGGCGCGCGAGGCCGAAGCGGCCGGTTTCGACACCGCATTCGTGATGGATCACTTCTACCAACTTCCCGGAATCGGCAAGCCCGACGAGCCGATGCTCGAGGCCTACTCCGCCCTGTCGGCGCTCGCGACGGCCACCGACACCATCCAGCTCTCCGCGCTGGTCACCGGCAACACCTACCGCAACCCGGCGATCCTTGCCAAGACCGTCACCACACTGGACGTGGTCAGCGGCGGGCGCGCGATCCTCGGCATCGGTGCCGGCTGGTTCGAGCTCGAGCACCAGAGCTTCGGACTCGAATTCGGCACCTTCACCGACCGTTTCGAGCGACTCGACGAGGCTCTGCAGATCATCGAGCCGATGCTCCGCGGCCAGCGCCCGACGTTCGACGGCCTCTGGTACCAGGTCGAGAACGCGATGAACGAGCCGCGTATCCGCGATGATCTGCCGATCATGCTCGGCGGTGGCGGCGAGAAGAAGACGTTCGGCCTGGCCGCTCAATTCGCGGATCATCTCAACATCATCTGCGACGCCAACGAACTGCCGCGAAAGATGGCTGCCGTGCAGGCCCGATGCGAGGAGGTCGACCGCGACCCCAAGGACCTCGAAACGAGCTTCCTCGCCTTCGTCATCGTCGACGAGGACGGCGACAAGGCCAAGGAGTTGCAGCGCGAGTTCGTACTCAAGCAGGGCCTCGATCTGACGAACCTGTCGGAAGAGGACGCGGCGAAGGCCACCGATCGCCACTTCTGCGGAACCCCCGACGACGTCGCCGAGCAGGTGCAGAAGCGCGTCCTCGATCAGGGCGTCGACGGCATCATCATCAACCTGATCACCAACGGACACCAGCCGGGAGCCGTCGAACTGGCAGGTAAAGCCCTGAAGCCGCTCGTCTAGATATTTTCTCCAGCAGTAGCCGCGGGGGCGCGTGCAGTGGCATAGTTCCCCCGTGGCTCAGCTGAGGATGAACGGGCACCGCGTCTTGGTCGCCGACCTGACCGGCGACTCCCTGCGCGCAATGTCGGGCTCGATGGTGGCGTACGAGGGCGATGTCGCCTTCAAGAGCGCAGGCATGGGTGGTGGCGGAGGATTCCGCGCCGCACTCAAGCAGAAGGTGACCGGCGAGTCGCTGTCGCTGATGGACGTGTCCGGCAAGGGCACCGTCTACTTCGCCGTCGACGCTCAGGACATCACTCTCGTCGAGGTCCAGGGCGACAACCTCCACGTCGAATCGTCCCAATTGCTGGCTCTCACAGGGCAATTGAAGACGGACATAAAATTCTCCGGCTTGCGCGGCGCGAGTTCCGGCCAGGGATTGTTCACCACCGTCGTCAGCGGAACCGGCACCGTGGCATTGCTGTCCAAGGGTGGGCCCATCATCGCCCTCGCCGTCGATCCGCAGTACCCACTCGTCGTCGATCCCGACGCTTTCGTCGCCCATCGCGGTCAGCTGAATCAGAGCTTCGTCACCGACGTCACGTGGCGGTCCGCCATCGGCGGCGGCAGCGGCGAGGCATTCTCTCTCCGCTTCGACGGCCAGGGCGTCGTCTACATCCAACCCGAGGAGCGCTGACGTGCCGCTCGAACTCGTCAACAGCAAAGTCGTGAAATCCGTTCTGGCACCGAATCAGAACGTGCTCGCGCGTCGGGGATCGATGCTCTACTACACCGGCGACGTCCGGTTCGTTCCGCACTCGATGGGCGGCTCGGCCGGAGCCATGCCGGGCATGGGCGGCGTCGCCGGCATGGCCGGGCGGATGATGGCAGGCGAGCACGTAGCGATGATGGCCGCCGAGGGGCAGGGCGAGGTCTTCTACGGCCACGCCGGGTTGTACATCGAGGTGATCCACCTCGACGGTTCGTCGATGCTCACCGTCGAAGCCGATCGACTCCTGGTGCACGACGGCTACCTGCAGAGCTCCATCGTGGCCCTGACCTCCCAGGGCGGCGTCCGCGGAGCGGTGCGCGGCGCGATGACCGGGCAGGGTCTGTTCACGACACAACTGACCGGCCAGGGCAGCGTCGCGGTTCTCTCGCACGGCGGAGCGACACCGTTGCAGGTCGGGCCCGATCACCCTCAGGTCGTGGTGGATCCGCAGGCGTACGTCTGCCACATCGGCAACATCAACGTCGAGATCTCCGCGAACGTCGGGTGGCGCGACGCCGTCGGCAAAGGTAGCGGCGAGGCGATCCAGTTGAAGATGACCGGCATGGGCACCGTGTGGGTGCAGGCGTCCGAGCAGAAGTTCTAGGAGGGACACCCCATGGGTCTGGACATTCACACCCCGCACACGCTGCCGGTCAACGACAACGTCCCCGGCAACGACTACGCGTTCTGCGTCGAGCTCGCCGGCCAGCCGTGGTTCACGTCGAAGGGCGCGATGATCGCGTACTACGGCAATGTTCGCTTCGAACCGCTCGGGCAGACGTCGATGCCCGCCATCGTCGCCGCACGGTTCTCGTCTCCGCTGTACTCGAACGACTGGGTGCTCGCGCAGGGTCAGGGCAAGCTGATCCTCGGCGACCGTGGGTTCAACATCAACAGCTACGACCTCGACGACGGCAACCTCACCATCCGGGCCGCGAATCTCCTTGCGTTCGAGCCGACTCTGGATCTCAAGCAGTCCATCGTTCCGGGATTCCTGACTCTGCTCGGCACCGGCAAGTTCCTGGCGTCATCGAACGGCCCGGTCATGTTCGCCGAGCCGCCGCTGCGCATCGACCCGGAAGCCCTTGTCGGATGGGCAGATTGCCCGTCGCCGTCGCATCACTTCGACGCCGACTGGATGCAGAACTTCCTCGGTGCAGCCCGCGGATTCCTCGGTGCCAACAGCGGCGAGGAGCGTCAGTTCGACTTCACCGGTGCCGGCACAGTGCTGATCCAGTCGAGCGAGAAGGTCCTCGACGACACGCACCTGTTGCGCTACGTCGAATCGCAGACGGTCTCGCTCGGCCAGAACTCACTGCGAGCGCTGCACAACACCATCGGTGCCCGGCTACAGCAATAGCTTCTCGCCCGTTCGGAGAAAACGCGCATACTGGAGGAACACCTGAGGAGGTACAGCCATGGCCAACCAAGGACCCTTCGGATTCGGATCCGACGACTTCGACAAGTTCGCCCGTGAGGCCACCGAGGGGCTGCGTGAGGTGGTCGGCTCACTGTTCGCCTCCGGTGCCGGGGCACCCAAAGCTCCGCCGGAGCCCGAAACCACAGGTCAGAAGGGCGACGGCGTCTGGGCGATCTACAGCGTCGACGACGCCGGATCACCCCAGATCGATCAGCTCTACGCCACCGAACTCGATGCCCTCCGGGCACACAAGGACAACACCGACCCGCGTCGACGCGTCCGATTTCTGCCCTACGGCGTGAGCGTCAGCGTTCTGGAGGACTGAATCGGGTGCACGCGGCCGCGCTAGGCGCGGCTGGCTGCACCGGATTCACGCATGCTCGACGCCAACGCCGCCAGCGACGCGTCGAGGAACGCCTCCGGTACCGCCGGCAGTCCACCGACGTGGGCGCGGGTGGCCTCCGGGGTATCGGTCCAGTCGTAGGTGAGGGTCACTGTCGTGCCTTCGTCCGCCGCCGCCAGGTCGTAGCGCCACCACCAGCCCCCATGGTCCACGGATCCATCGTCCGTACGCGCTCCCGGCAACCATGCGATCGTTCGATCCTGCACGTAGGCGATAACCAGGTTGTGCACCACATAGTGGCCGCCCGCAACCTCGTGAAACATGTTGACGGCGAACACCTGTCCCAGCGCAGTGATCCGATCCGTGTCCACCGCCGAGCGCACCCAGTCGCCGGGTTCGGTGTCCTGATGTCGGTCGGGATCGGTCAGAACAGCAAAGATCTGCGCCGGGCTCGCGGCAATCGTTCGACTCACGACGAGACATTCCCGGGCGGCGTTCATGCGCCGCGGACAGCGTAGGTGATGGTTGCACTGGCAGAAGTCATGATGAATGTGCTCATGCAGGGACAGACTCCTCCGGACACCGAATCTCACCGGCACCGAGTTCACGGTCGGTATCGTGGTCCCGTCACCCCGAGAACGCAAGGATGCGACACCGAATGTCCTCGATACCAGAGTCCATCTCGATCCCCCTGGGACAACCCGTGTTCGTGCAGGCACTTCGCTACACGGCGTTGTTCGACCAGAAGCCGTTCGCCGAGGCCCTTCTGATCTACACCGACAACGGCGCGTACAAGATCATGTCGCCGGGCGAGGATCATTACGGCAGCTACGTCTCGTACACCGACGTCGCGGCAAACCCGCAGCACGTGATCTTCCTGTCGTGGCCGTCGGAGGATTGGGGCCGCAACGTCGCTTCTCACACGTTGACGTTCAATCCCGATTCCGCGGCATTCACTCAGGTGCTCGTCTTGCCCGGCAACCCGGTGCCTCGCTCCCAGTACGGATACGCGCTGCCCACTCCCGATCCGCAGAGCGTCGACATGACGGCATCCTGGGACCGGGTTCGCGAGACCTACGCCGAGACCTTCGAGGAGCTACGCGCACTCGCTACGTGACCTACCGGCGAAACGCTTCCACCGCATCAGCCGCCTGTTCGACGCCACCGTGTGCCCGCACCTCAGCTCTCACCTCCGATGCGCGCGATCCCAATTGCCGAGCCTCGGCAACCGCGTCGGCGAGGCTCGCAGCCGTCACTTTCTCGAATTCGAGGTGCACGCCGACCCCGAGTTCGGCAAGCATCGCGGCGTTGCCGAATTGATCGACCGCCTGTGGCACGGCAACGGTCGGGACGCCGAACCACAGTGCCTCGGTACAACCACCCATTCCGGCGTGGGTGATGAAGACCGTGGCCGAATCGAGCACGGCGAGCTGCGGAACATGTTCGTGTACTTCGATATTCGCAGGCAGCGCGCCGAGCGCGACGGGGTCGACGCGTCGGCCGATGGAGATCACCACGTGCCAGTCCGTGTTCCCGAACGTCTCGATGCACAGTCGGTAGAACGCGGGTCGCTCGTTGTAGCCCGTACCGAACGAGATGTACAGGAGCGGCCCGTCGGGTGCGGTCCAGCTGCGATCGTTCAGGCGTACCGGGTCGAGGCACGGTCCGACGAACTGCACCGTCTCTGCCACCCGATCCGCGTTGGGCTGCATCACTTTCGGGATCAGCGACAGACAGTGCTGCGGATATGTGATCCACTCCCAGGGATCGGCGTCGATGTCGTTCTCTCGCAACCATTCTGCATAGGTGTCGCGATATACGACACCGGTCGGCGACTCGCGGATGGAGGTCATCCCATCACCGAGATCCTCGGCGTATCCGTCCCACGCCACGTACGTCGGCGAGAGTTGCACGGCAGGTACCCCGTAGCGCACACCGAGGACGGGTGCCGTCATGCCGCCGATGTCGTACAGGAACAGATCCGGCTGATCGTCGTCGTAGAACGCAGTGAGTATCGGGAAGGACTCGATCGCCTCGTCGAGGAACACCTGCATCGCCGACGCCGGATCATCCGGCCACGAAGACTCTCCGTCGGGAAGTATCGAGGAGAACGAGACCACCTCGACACCTGCGGGTTCGACCACGTGTCGCAGCGACTCACCGACGGCATAGGTGACGCGATGCCCGCGCCGGACCAACTCGGCAATCACGGCCAGCGATGGGTAGATATGGCTGGGAGCGGTCGTGCCGATCATGGCGATGTGCATGATTCCCACCGTAGAGCGCACATGGCGCTGCGAGCTAGTGGATTTCGTTCGCGATCAGATCCAGCAGGCCCGGGAATCGTTCGTTCAGCTCCTTGCGTCGCAGCGTCACTTTGCGACTGTTGCCGCGATCGACCTGGAATACCAGACCCGCCTCGCGTAGCACTCGAAAGTGATGCGTAACAGTCGATTTTCTGACGCCGAGCTCGAACGACATGCAGGTTCGCTCGGCTCCGTCGTCGTCGCCGACGAGTTCGGTGACCACCTTGCGGCGCAGTGGATCCGCCAGCGCCGACATCACCGCCCCGAGGTGCATTTCCTCGAGCTCCGGATGCCCGTTCTCGATCGGCGTGGAGTGTTCGCCGCTCAGGCATCGACACTGCGGGATTTCGGCCTACTGCGCAACCGCCGCTTCCTCGCCCTGTGCCTGGTCCCGGTCGCCGGAGCCATCGGCTTCGTCACGCTTCTCACCTATCTGCCCGCTGCGCTCAGCGGTGCCGATCGCTCCGTTGGCGGTCGCCAGGTCGCTCACCGCCTTCGAGTCCGTCACCCCGGACCGAGTGATCCTGACAAGCCTCGGATTCCTGGTTCTCGGCACTCTCGGCATGCTGGCCCTGCAACCCGGCGTCCCGCTCGCCGCCGTCGTGGTCCCGATGATCCTGTTGGGGCTGGGCTTCGGACTCCCGATCGGCCTGGTCGACGGCGAAGCCTTCGCCGCAGTTCCAGCGCACAGCAGCGGCACCGCAGCAGGAGTACTCAATCTCTTCCGCATCCGTAGCGAGGCCGTGGTCGCCTCGGCGGCGATCATTGCGCTTTCCCGTAGCGGGAGATCCGACGTATCGTCGGCGAATGTCCTTTCTGCAACCGGTGACCCTCGTCGACGATCTCGTGACCCTCGAACCGCTGAGCCACGATCACCTCGAAGGTCTGTGCGACGCGGCCCGCGACGGTGAGTTGTGGAAGCTCTGGTACACCAGCGTGCCGAAGCCCGAGGAGATGGCGGCGGAGATAGATCGGCGACTCGGATTGCTCGACGCAGGCACCATGCTTCCGTTCACACTGCGCCGCAACGACACCGGGCAGATCATCGGCGCGACAACCTTCTGCAACGCGGACGCGAACAACCGTCGCGTCGAGATCGGATACACCTGGAATGCCCGCTCCGCGCACGGAACCGGGACCAATGCCGCGAGCAAGCTGCTACTACTGACCCATGCTTTCGAGGAACTGAAGTGCATCGCCGTCGAGTTCCGCACCCACTGGATGAACCTGCAATCGCGGACGGCGATCGCGAAACTGGGCGCGAAGCAGGACGGGATTCTGCGCAATCATCAACGCATGGCCGACGGTTCACTGCGCGATACCGTCGTGTTCTCGATCATAGAATCCGAATGGCCCACCGTCCGCAACGAACTCCGCAGGCGAACCGCACGGTAGGTTGACCCCATGCGCGTGGATGGGCGGGACGTTCCCGTAGCGGGAAACCTGCTTCAGCCGTTGGTGCGAAGAACCAGCGACATCATTCGGGTCGTATCGGCCGCGGTACTGCTCGGCGTGGTGATCGCGGGTTCCTTGATCACCCGAAATCAGTGGGATGCGCTGGAAGAATCGGTATCGAACATCGTGGGCGTGCTCAGCCCCGACCAATCCAATGCCGTCTACATCGTCTACGGCGTCGCCATTCTCGCGCTCCCGTTCGGCGTACTGATCGGGCTGATCGCCGGCCTCAAATGGAAACTGCTCGCCGGGTATGCGGCCGCCGCCCTGCTGGCCGCACTGGCACTGTCGATCACCGGAACCGGGATCTCCACGCCCACCTGGGACCTCGACGTCCCCGAGCGACTCGATACGTTCCTCGCGCAATTCCTCGACGACTCCCGCTGGATCGCCATGTTGGCTGCGGCCCTGACGGTCTCCGGCCCAGGCCTGCCCGCGCGATGGCGTCGGGCATGGTGGACGCTGTTGCTCGCGTTCGTGCCGATCCATCTGGTCGTCTCCACTGTCGTCCCGGCTCGCTCGATGCTCGGTCTGGCCGTCGGCTGGCTGGTCGGTGCCGTCATCGTGCTGCTGGTCGGTACGCCGGCTCTCGAGGTTCCGCTCGACGCGGCGGTTCGTCTGTTCCACAGCCGCGGCGTCACCGTTCGCAGCTTCACCGTCGTCCGTCCCGCCGGTCCCGGCCCACTGGTTCTGAACGCGCACACGCCCGACGCGGATGTGGTGGTCGAGCTGTACGGGCAGAATCAGCGTAGCGGTGGTGCCCTGCGCCAGTTCTGGCGGTGGATCACGCTGCGTGGCAGCGAGACTGCGCCACTCCATGCGTCCATGCGGCGAGCCGTCGAGCATCGTGCGTTGATGGGTCTGGCCATCAAGGGCCTCGGAGCTGCGGGCAGCCATCCGCTGGCGGTAGCGGCGCTCGATCGAGGGTGGACGCTGTACGCGCACAGCCAGCCACTCGGAGATCCGATCGAGGCAGAGCACGACGATGCCACCCTCAACGCTCTGTGGTCGGCTCTGAACACGCTGCACGAGAACCAGATCTCCCACGGCGATCTGCACCGAGGCGAACTCCGGATCCACGACGGCAAAGCCCTGTTCTGCGGCTTCGGTCACGCCGAATTGGGTGCGTCGGATTCACAGATGCAATCGGACGTGGCGCAGCTGTTGCTCACCACCGCAGATCTTTTCGGCCCGCAGCGTGCGGTCGCCACTGCTCTGGACGTACTCGGCTTCGACACCGTGGTCGCGGCCTCGGGCCGTCTCACCAAATCCGCCATCCCGCCTCGCGTTCGGCAATCGGTGTCCGACGACGCACAGACGATGAAGGCGATCCGGCTCGAAGTCCTCGAGCAGACCGGTGCCGCCAAGATCGAAGCCGAACAGGTAACCCGGTTCAGCCGCAACCAGATCATCTCCCTCGTGCTGTTGATCGGGTTGGTCTACGTCGCCTATCCGTTCATCAGCGCGGTACCCGCGTTCGTCGTCGAGCTCGGTTCGGTGAACTGGTGGTGGGCACTGCTGGGCTTGGCCGTGTCCGCCCTGACGTACATCGGCGCCGGAGCTGCGTTGTGGGCGTGCGCGTTCGGCAAGGTCAGCTTCTGGAATCTGACGGTGATGCAGGTCGCGAACACCTTCGCGGCAACGACGACACCGGCGGGCGTCGGCGGACTGGCCCTGAGCGTGCGATTCCTGCAGAAGGGTGGCCTCGGCACGGTCCGCGCGACGGCCGCTGTGGCGCTTCAACAATCCGTCCAGGTGATCACGCACGTGAGCCTGTTGATCTTCTTCAGCGTCGTCGCCGGTACCTCGTCCGGTCTGTCCAACATGGTGCCCGGAAACACCGTGCTGTATCTGATCGCCGGTGCCGCATTCGGCGTCGTCGGGACGTTCATGTTCGTACCCAAGCTACGACGCTGGCTCCGAGTCGCCATCCGGCCACAGATCAAGGAAGTCCTCACCGAACTGGGCGAGCTCGCCCGCGACCCCAAACGCTTCTCGATCATCATCCTCGGCTGCGCAGCAACGACCCTGGGTGCGGCGCTCGCGTTGTGGGCGAGCATCGAGGCCTTCGGCGGCGGCACCACGTTCGTGACGGTGACGGTGGTGACCATGATCGGCGGAACCCTCGCCTCCGCCGCACCGACTCCCGGCGGTGTGGGAGCCGTGGAGGCCGCGCTCATCGGGGGTCTGGCCGCGTTCGGTGTACCCGCGTCCATCGCCGTACCGTCGGTGTTGCTCTACCGCGTTCTGACCTGCTGGTTACCGGTGTTTCTCGGGTGGCCCACCTTGCGGTGGCTCACCAAGCGAGACATGGTCTGATTCGCCGGATTCCGGGTACGGCCATGCCGTGGATGCTAGCGTTCATGCAGGCTAGGGGCCTTATTCTACGAAGGGCATTGCCATATCCGATCAGGGAGACTTCGTCCCCACCGCGAAGGAACGATGGGTCAGGCTGTTCATCAGCTCGATGACACTGACGTTCGGACTGGCCGGTGCGCTGATGGTCCCGGCGGGGCAGTTCTCGGAGTCGATGTCGATCGCGGTCCTGCTCGCCTCGGCCACCACGGTGCCCGTGGCCATCGCCTGGTATCTCCGCCCCTGGACGTCGTCGCGCCTGGCGACGGCCTACATCCTGTACGCCGATGTCGGCATCGTCTCGGTTCTGTTCTCGTTCCAGACTCACTTCGACGCCATGCCGGGATGCGCGATGTTCGCGATCGTCGCCGCATTCATCGTCGTCGGAAGTTCGTATCGGGTGATGGTGATCCACCTCGGCGTCGCGGCCGTCACGTTGGTCACGCTCGGTGTTCTCGCCGTCGCCGACGGAGCCGATCCGTGGTCGACGGCGTCGCGCATCGTCACCATCGGCTCGCTGTACGCGGCTCCGTTCATGATCAAGGCGTACATCGGGCAGCTCAGGTCGAAAGCAGCGCGAGCACTGCGCGATCCGCTGACCGGCCTGTGGAATCGCCGCGGACTGCTGGACACCGTGGACACACAGGTCGGCGAGGCAGTAGGGGTGACCGTCCTCGACATCGACCGTTTCAAGCAGATCAACGACAGATTCGGGCACCCCTCGGGCGATGCCGTTCTCGTCGAAGTCGCCCGACGACTGTCCGAGGCGGTGGGCGATCGGTCGGCGATCGCACGATTGGGCGGCGACGAGTTCGTGGTTGTCAGAGCCGGAACTCGCGAGGAGATCACTCAGTCGGACAACAGGATTCGGGCCGCCCTGGAGGAGACGTTCGACGGACCGCAGTTCACCACCAGCCTCGGATCGGCCGTGGAAGCACTCGATTCCGACACCAGTATTCACGTCCTCGTTCGACGCTTGATCGCACTGGCCGACATCGAAATGTACCGATTCAAGGCACGAACCGCGGGGAGCACGGTTCCCGCTCGGCAGCCAGAAGCGAACTCACACGAGCAGACGCGGCACCGGATCGACGAGCTGATCGCATCCGGCGGCCCCGACATCTTCTTCCAGCCCATCTGCGACACCGACACCGGATCGGTCGTCGGCTTCGAGGCGCTCTCGCGCTTCCCCTTCGGTGCCGGATCGCCTCTGTCGTGGTACCGAGACGCCACGGAGGCCGGGATCGGTCCCCGCCTGGAACGTGCCGCACTCGACCGGGCGCTCGACGCGATGTGCGCGTTACCGTCGGACGCGTTCGTCTCGCTGAACGCATCCGCGGACACCATCCGAACAACGAACCTGCTCGATCGACTACGCCCGCACCTGGCGTCGCGGACGTTCCACCTCGAGATCACCGAGCACGAGCGTGTCGACGACTACCTCGCGGTCATCCGTGCGATCGACAGTCTGCGTTCCGCGGGGGTACAGATTTCCATCGACGACGTCGGCGCAGGATTCGCCGGTCTGCGCCACGTCGTCGAACTGCGCCCGGACATCCTCAAGGTGGACTACGCGCTCGTCCACGGCATCGACCGCGATCCCCTGCGTCGAGCAGCCGCGAAGGCCATCATCGACTTCGCCCGCCAGATCGAGGCCACCGTCATCATGGAAGGCGTCGAGACCGAAGCGGAGCGGCAGGTCGCGAGCGAACTCGGGGCCCAGATGGTTCAGGGCTTCCTCACCGGCCGACCGGAACCGGCGTCCGCGCACTCCCGCCGACAGATGACGAGGTAGACGAGCTCCCGCCGATCAGATCGACGAATCGACGGTGAACTTCGTCAGAGTCGGCGCGGCAGCCAGCAACGGCGGCAAATCGACGATCTTGCCGGGACCGGCCCGGAACTCGCGGTACTTCGCATCGGCCTCGACCGACTCCCACGTCTCGTAGGCGACGACATGCGCCTCGTTCTCCTCGTCCACCCACACCTCGACACCGAGGCAACCCTCGAATGCGCGGGTATCGGCAAGCACCGTGCGCAGCAACTCACGCGCCTCGGCAAGAGATTCGGGCTTGAAGGTCAGATCCAACAGAGCAATGAGAGCCATGGGCTTCAGTGTATGGGTCGTTCCGCAGGCTCCACTCCTGAGTGGTCATCTCAGCCGAAGAGCCAAGTAGAACTCGATTCTGTCCTCCAGTCGCGACAGATCGCGGCCGGTGAGTTCCTCGATGCGCTGGATGCGATATCGGACGGAATTGACATGCATGTGCAGTTGTTCGGCACATCGTGTCCAGGCACCGTTCGTGTCGAGATACACCGACAGTGTCTCCACCAGGTCACTGTTGTGCTGGTCGTCGTACTCGACCAACGGAGCCAGCAGACGTGAGGTGAACATCCGTCGCACGTCGTCGGGAACGTTGGCGAGAAGAATTGTCAGCGTGGCCAATTCATCATGTCCGACGACGCTGCAGTCCGAGCCGCGGCGCTCGGCGAGCCGGCGGGCATACCGCGCTTCCTCGATGGCGCTTCGGATGTCGGCGGGCGCGGTCGGAGCACTGACGCCGATCGACGTGCCGCTCCCGATCAATCCCGGGGCCAACGCCTGGACAGCACGCCGGATGGAATCGGTTCGATCGGTCGGCGCCTCCACCAATGCGAACGCCTCGTCGTCGACGACTCCCACCGTGATCTCGAGCGGTGCCAGCACCTCTCGCAGAAGCGGGCGCAACTCACCGAGCCGCACCGTCTCACCCGACGTGGCCACAGCTACAGCGGCGTACCGTGTTTCGATGTCGAGTCCGATGACGTGCATCTGAGCGAGGATGTCCGTGGCCGTCGCCCCACCGACGATCGAGCGCACGAATTCCTGGGCCAGAATCCCTGAGCCAGACAAGCGATCGTCCGCACGGCTGCGCTCGACCGCGACGATGGACGCCAACTGCTCGGCCAAAGAGATCCGCGGTGCATCCCATATCTGCCAATCGCTTTCGAATGCCACGAACCAGTCCACCACCCGCGGCGTGACCTCTCCGTCGACCGCAAAGATCGAGACCCGTTGCGCCTGCGAGTATCTCGGCATCCGGACCGACGTCATGAACTCGTGCGCCAGGTAGCCGGTGTCGGGTGGATCCTCGGATCCGGCGAGTACCCGCCCCGACGAGGTGACGACCCAGCACCTCATCCCCAGGTCGGAACTGACCATGTCCAGGAGCGGACCCAGCCCGCCGCCCGGTCCTGCGCTCGCCACGAGGCGTCGGTGCCGATCGAGCACGAGGCTCAGGTCCGATGCTCGTGCCGTCGACAGTTGCCGGACGACGCTCTCGGTGACCGTGGCGAACGCGATGTCGGCGGGTACGCGAAAGAGCGGCAGACCGTATTCGCGACAGGCGTCGACCAGATCGTCGGGTACCACGCCGCCGTCGGATGCCGCCAGCGCGGCGATGCCGGCCTTGGACACCGCCCGTACGAAGGTTCTCGAGTCCTCGGGGCCGGTCCGCCACATCAAGCCGGTCAACACCAGCTCGCCGCCGCTGAGGTAGCGGCTCGGATCGAGCATGTCGGTAGTCACGACCCATCTGATGGTCGGATCGAAGTGCTCGGGAGTCACGATCGGCTGCAGTTGCAGATCGGGGAGATCGGCCAGATCACGCAGTCTCACGGTGAATCGACCTCCCTCTTCGTAGGAACCTCCAAAACCTACACTGTGATCGGCGTCATACTTCGTCGTTCCTGTCTCTCGTTCGCGTCGTGCCCGGCGGCTGTACTGGGTGAACACGACCGAAAGACACGTGAGCGGAGAGCAGCACGATGGAATTTCTACGGCCACAGACCTGGGGCGACGCGTTGGCCGCGAAGGCCGACGACGTCGACGTGGTGCCCATTCAGGGCGGCACCGACGTCATGGTCGAGATGAACTTCGACCTGCACCGCCCGGGCGCATTGCTGGATCTGAACCCGATCACCGAACTCACCGAATGGGAACGGCTACCCGACGGAACGCTGCGGGTGGGAGCAGGCGTGCCGTACGTCCGCATCATCGCCGAGCTCGGAGACGCGCTTCCCGGCATTTCCCAGGCGTCGCGCACCGTCGGTTCACCGCAGATCCGCAATCGCGGCACCGTCGGCGGCAACCTCGGTGGCGCGTCACCCGCAGGCGATCTGCATGCACCACTGCTCGCTGCGGGCGCGACCGTCGAGGTCGAATCGGCCGAGCGCGGCGTGCGCATGATCCCCGCGACCGAGTTCTACCTCGGCGTCAAACGCAATTCCTGTCAGCCGGACGAACTCATCCGAGCGTTTCACGTAGCGCCGGCAGCGGGACCGCAGTATTTCTCGAAGATCGGCACCCGTAATGCGATGGTCATCGCCGTCTGTTCGTTCTCGATCGCACTGTTTCCGCAGGAGGGTCGCATCGGTACCGGTCTCGGCTCCGCTGCGCCGACGCCGCGCCGGGCTTACGATGCCGAGAACTACCTCGCGGCCGAACTCGAGTGGGACGGTGCCCTCGATCCTAGGGTGTCGGAGGAATTCGGCCGATTGGTCAGTGCGGCAGCAAGTCCCATCGACGACGTACGAGGCACTGCCGATTACCGCAAGCACGCCCTGTCCGTGATGGCCCGGCGAACACTGGGTTGGGCATGGCGAGACCTCACAGCCGCACGGAAGGTGGCCTGAACATGCGAGTCAACTGCACTATCAACGGAAAAGACATGGAAGCCGACGACGTCTGGGAGGGCGAAAGTCTGCTCTACCTGTTGCGTGAACGCATGGGCCTCCCCGGATCCAAGAACGCGTGCGAGCAAGGCGAATGCGGTTCGTGCACCGTCTACCTCGACGGTATCCCCGCCTGCGCCTGCCTGGTGGCCGCCGGACAGGTCGAGGGCCGCGAGATTCGTACCGTCGAAGGCCTCGCCGACGGCGACAAGCTGGATCCGATGCAAGAAGCGTTCGTCGAGTGCGGTGCCGTCCAGTGCGGATTCTGCACCCCGGGACTCGTGGTCCAGGCGCACGATCTGATCGAGCGCGTTCCGAATCCGTCGGACGTCGAAATCCGCGAGTCGCTCGCCGGAAACCTCTGCCGCTGTACCGGATACGAGAAGATCCTCGACGCTGTTCGACTGGCGGCTACTCGAAAGGCCGAATCCGCATGACCACCGTAATCTCCGATGCCTACATCGCCCCCATCGTCGGCGACGAAATCCCGAACGGCTATCTCGTCGTCGAGGGCACGACGATCACCGCGATCGGATCGGGCCCGGCACCGGTCATCCCCGGGGCCGAGACGATCGACGCCTCCGGCTGCCTCGTCACCCCAGGCCTGGTCAATACCCACCACCACCTGTACCAGTGGGCATCCCAGGGCCTGGCCAAGGACAACACGCTCTTCGAATGGCTTGTCGCACTGTACAAGCCGTGGTCGAAGATGGACGCCGAGGTGGTCGGTGGAGCTGCCGCCGCCGGGCTGGGATGGCTGGCGAAGTCGGGGTGCACCACGAGCACCGATCACCACTACATCTTTCCCAAGGGCCGAGGCGACCTGTTCGCCGCCGAGATCGACGCGGCGCAGCGCATCGGCGTCCGATTCCAACCGTGCCGCGGCTCGATGGACCGGGGTGTGTCCGACGGCGGTCTGCCACCGGACGAGGTGGTCGAATCACTCGACGACATCCTCACCGCCACTGCCGAGGCCATCGACACGTATCACGACGCCTCCTTCGGTTCGATGCTCCGGATCGCGGTCGCGCCCTGCTCCCCGTTCTCCATCAGTAAAGAGCTGCTCGTGGAGTCCGCCGGGCTTGCTCGCGCGAAAGGTGTTCGACTGCATACTCATCTGGCCGAGACCCTGGACGAGGAAGAGCACTGCCTCGCGCAGATGAACTGCACCCCGGTCGAATACATGGAGCAGGTGGGCTGGCTGGGCGACGACGTCTGGTTCGCGCACGCGGTACACCTGCACGATTCCGATATCGCGAAGATGGCGGCCACCGGTACCGGTACTGCGCACTGCCCGAGTTCCAATGCACGTCTCGGTGCGGGCATCGCCCGGATCTCGGACCTGCTCGCCGCCGGCGCACCCGTCGGCCTCGGAGTCGACGGCTCGGCCTCGGCCGAAATGGTGCCACTGGCCGGCGAAGTCCGGCAGGCGATGTACATGCAGCGCGCCAAATACGGACCGACTGCGCTGACGGCGCGTCAGGCACTCGAGATCGGAACCATCGGCGGCGCAACTGTACTGGGACGGCAGAGCGAGATCGGTTCGCTCGAGGTCGGCAAGCTCGCCGACATCGCGATCTGGCGAACAGACGGCTTCTACTCGGCGGTGGACGACCCCGTCGTCGCATTCGCGTACGGGCAGACGCCACCGCTGGCGCGGTTGATGGTCGGCGGGCGAACGATCGTCGAGAACGACGTCTTGACCAGCGCACCGCAGGACGAAATAGGCCGCGCCGGAGCCGATGCGCACCGTCGCCTGATGAAACTCGCGGAGGACGTGCTGTGAGCGCCCCGACCACTACACCCCGGCAAGCTCCCGCCGACATCCCGGCTCCGGGCCGCGGTCTCGTCGGCGACAGCCCGCTCCGGCCCGACGGAACGCTGAAGGTCAAGGGCGAGTTCGCCTATTCGTCGGACCTGTTCATCGACGGCATGCTCTGGGGCGCAACGCTCCGCAGTCCGCATCCGCGGGCGACGATCGTCTCCATCGACATCTCGAAGGCGCTGGCGACACCCGGCGTCGAGGCGGTACTCACCCACGACGACGTGCCGGGACGCAAGTGCTTCGGGCTCGACCACACGTGGGATCAGCCGGTACTGGCCTTCGACGAGGTGCGGCACGAGGGTGAGCCCATCGCCCTGATCGCGGCCGATCATCCCGAAACTGCCCGGCGTGCAATGGAGAAGATCGTCGTGGTCTACGACGTGCTCGAACCCCTGACCGATGCTCGACGCGCAGCATTGGACCCGGACTACCCCAAGGTGCAGGAACGCGGCGGGGTGGCGCGCCATCAGCCGGTGCGTGTCGGCAACGTCGCTGCCGCCCGCGCCACTGCGGACGTGATCGTCAGCAGCGACTTCGCCGTCGGGATCCAGGATCAGGCATTCTTGGGACCCGAATCGGGACTTGCCGTGCCGGCCGAGGACGGCGGAATCGACCTCTACGTCGCCACTCAGTGGATGCACAACGACCTCGTCCAGATCGGGCCGTGCCTCGGACTGCCCGAGGAGAAGATCAGGATGACGCTCGCCGGCGTCGGCGGCGCGTTCGGCGGCCGCGAGGACCTCTCGATGCAGATCCACGCCGCGATGCTCGCGGTGCACACCGGCAAACCCGTCAAGATCGTCTACAACCGCTACGAGTCGTTCTTCGGTCACGTGCACCGCCACCCGGCGCAGATGCACTACGAGTACGGTGCAACTCGCGACGGCAAGCTGGTGTTCGCAGACGTCGAGATCATCCTCGACGGCGGCGCGTACACCTCGGCCACCCTCAACGTCGTGGGCAACGCAGCCTCGCTGGGCGTCGGACCGTACGTCATTCCCAACATCGAGATCGACGCGTACGGGGTGTACACGAACAATCCACCCTGCGGTGCGATGCGTGGATTCGGTGCCGTACAAGCATGTTTCGCGTACGAGTCGATGATGGACAAGCTCGGCGAGGCCTGCGGCATCGGTCCCGTGGCGATCCGGCAGATCAACGCCGTCAGCCAGGGATCGATCCTCGCGACCGGCCAGGTCATCGAAGCCCCTGCCCCACTGGCCGAGATGCTCGCCCGAGCCGAGGCGATGGAACTGCCTGCCCCCGTGGACGCGTCGGACATCCGTAATCTGCCGGGCGGGGCGTCGCAGACCACCCACGGCGAAGGCGTCGTACGCGGGATCGGATACGGCGTCGGCATCAAAAACATCTGCTTCTCCGAGAACTACGACGACTACTCCACCGCGCGCGTACGGCTGGAGGTGATCGGGGGCGAGGCAACAGCATTGGTGCACACCGCCGCTGCCGAGGTGGGTCAAGGTCTGGTGACATTGGAGGCGCAGATCGCGCGCACCGAGCTCGGCGTCACCAACGTGGTCATCCATCCCGCCGACACCAAGGTCGGCAATGCCGGCTCCTCCTCGGCGTCGAGGCAGTCGTACATGACCGGCGGCGCAGTCAAGACCGCGTGCGAGGCTGTCCGCGAGGCGGTGTTCGTCCTGGCCGGCCTGTACCTCGGCCGCGCGGTGGCCGACCTGAGCCTCGACGGCGGCAAGATCGTCTCGGCCACCGACGGCGTGCTGGCGACCATCGAGGACGTGCTCGGCGAGCGGGTCATCGAGCAGACACGTGAATTCCACCATCGCCCCACCAGCGGCATGGATCCGGTCACCGGACAGGGCGCGAGCCATACCCAGCTCGCCCTGTGTGTCCATCGCGCCGTGGTGGACGTCGACGTCGAACTCGGCCTGGTGAAGGTGGTCGAGATGGCGGCCGTGCAGGACGTCGGCAAGATCCTCAACCGGCTGTCGCTCGAAGGCCAAATCCACGGCGGCACAGCGCAGGGCCTCGGGCTCGCCGTGATGGAGGAGATCGTCGTCGTCGACGGCCTGGTGAAGAACCCGTCGTTCACCGATTACCTGATTCCGACCATTCTCGACATGCCGCCCATGAAGCTGGACATTCTCGAGAACCCGGATCCTTTGGCACCGTACGGCCTTCGCGGTGCGGGGGAGCCCCCCACGCTGTCGTCCACGCCTGCCGTCGTCGCTGCCATTCGCAACGCCACCGGACTCGCCCTGACCCGAGTTCCCGTCCGACCCGAACACATCGTCAACCCCTGATTCATTCGATGAGACCTTTTCCAGCACAGCGCGACCCGAGGCCAACTCCCCCGGCACGGTCACCGTCACACGTTCGGACAAGGTTGATCACGCCCTGGGAGGGCCGATCATGACCGATGTACACACAACCAGCACTCGTCACAGCGGACGAGGTCGATCCCAGATCGACAAGTTCTTCGACATCACCGGTCGAGGCTCCACGGTCTCTCGCGAGATCCGCGGTGGCGTCACCACATTCGTGGCTATGGCGTACCTCATCGTCCTCATACCACTGATCATCGGCGATGCTCGGGACGTCACCGGTGCGACTCTCGATGCGGCGCAACTGTCGACGATGGTCGCTCTGTCCGCCGGCCTGACGACCATCCTGATGGGCGTCGTCGGTAACGCGCCCCTCGCGATGGCGGCCGGGCTCGGGGTGACTCCCATCGTGGTGTTCCAGGCGGCCCCGTACATGACGTGGCCGCAGGCGATGGGGCTGGTGGTTCTCGAGGGCGTCGTCATCGTCGTGTTCGCCCTCACCGGCATTCGGCAACTCATCATGGATGCGATACCGCTCGTTCTGAAGCAGGCGATCGGCGTCGGGATCGGCGCATTCATCGCGCTCATCGGCTTGGTCGATGCCGGGTTCGTCGGACACCACGAGTCCGCAGCCACCGCGGTCACCCTCGGCACGTTCGGCAAGCTCGCCGGCTGGCCCGTCTTCGTCTTCTGCGTCGGTCTGGTTCTCATGATCATGCTGTTCGTGCGGAAGGTGCCGGGCGCAATGCTGATCGGCATCTTCGTCGCCACCAATCTCGCGATCATCCTCAACTCGGTGTTCGACATCGCACCCGAGGCGTGGGGACCCGTCGTACCGAAGGTGCCCGATTCCATCGTCGCCACACCGCAATTCGACCTGCTCTTCAACGTCGACCTGTTCGGCGGGTTCGCTCGGGCAGGTGTGGTGACGGCCTCGGTGGTGCTGTTCACCCTCGTGCTCTCAGGTTTTTTCGACGCCATGGGCACCATCCTGGGCGTCGGTGAGGAAGCCGGCCTCGTCGACAAGCAGGGCAGGATGCCGGGTCTGAGTCGCATCCTCACTGTCGACGGCATCGGTGCCATCGTCGGTGGCGCGATCAACGGATCTGCCAACACCGCCGTCGTCGAGTCCGCTGCAGGCGTCACCGAAGGTGCCCGAACCGGTCTTGCCAGCGTCGTCACCGGCGGACTGTTGACCAGCCTGATCTTCTTCACCCCGCTGGCCGGGGTTGTCCCCGTCGGAGCAGCGGCACCGGCACTGGTTCTGGTGGGCGCGCTGATGATGACGCATGTGCGCAAGATCAATTGGGAGAACACCGAAATCGCGATACCGGCCTTCCTGACGATCGTGCTGATGCCCTTCACCTACTCGATCACCGTGGGAGTCGCGGCGGGTGTCATCTCGTACACCCTCGTTCGACTCGCCAAAGGCAAAGCACGCCAAACACATTGGCTGCTGTATCTGATGTCGGGAATCTTCCTGGTCTACTTCGCCCTGCACCCAATCGAAGAAGCGTTGGGAATCTCGTAACGTGAAAGAGATCGTCGATCGTCTGATCGCCTGGGACCACGCCGGTGTTCCCTACGCGGTGGCAACGGTCATCGCGGTATCCGGAAGTGCTCCACGGCTTCCGGGTGCCGCGATGGCGGTCTGTGCCGACGGTGAAGCAGTCGGCAGCGTCTCCGGCGGCTGCGTCGAAGGAGCAGTGTACGAGCTGTGCCTGCAGGTCCTCGAGACAGGCGATTCCACGCGAGAATCGTTCGGCTACAGCGATGTCGACGCTTTTGCGGTCGGCTTGACGTGCGGCGGAGTGATCGAGGTGTTCGTCCGCCTCGGGCCTCCGCGGGCCGTGCTCGCAGCCATCGCGTCGGATGCTTCGGTGGCGACGGTGACGCTGCTTTCCGGGTCCGGGCAGTCACTTGCGGTCTCTTCTTCGGCAACCATGGGCACGACCGGTTTTTCCGACGTCGACGCAGTGGTCGTGGGTGAGGCGCTGGCGATGCTGGACTCCGGCGGTACCGGCATTCGGTCGGTGCGGTGCCGGCCGGACCTCGACGTGTTCGTCCAGTCGTACGCCACTGCCCCGCGGCTATTGATCTTCGGGGCCATCGATTACGCCGGAGCGCTCGCCCGCGTGGGAAAGTTCCTCGGCTACCACGTCACGGTATGCGATGCCCGTCCCGTATTCGCTACAGCTGCCAGGTTTCCCGATGCCGATGACGTTGTGACCGAATGGCCGCACAGCTACCTGGCGCGAACTATGGTCGATGCCCGGACGGTGATCTGCGTACTCACCCACGACGCCAAATTCGACGTGCCTCTGCTCGAGGTGGCCTTGCGACTGCCCGTCGCCTTCGTCGGGGCCATGGGATCGCGTCGGACTCACGACGATCGGGCGACCCGGTTACGTGAGGTGGGGCTGACGGAGCAGGAGCTCGCACGCTTGAAGTCGCCGATCGGCCTGGACTTGGGTGCGAGAACGCCCGAGGAAACTGCGCTGGCTATCGCGGCGGAATTCGTGGCCGTGCGGCGCGGGGGTAGTGCGTTGCCACTGACACGCACTGCGGGTCCGATCCACCACGACGACGGGGCGAATGCGAAGTACGCCTGACATCGGCCCCGTGGATCGCGCGGTCAGTGACCGGTCCCATCTGCGAGCTACTGCCCGCGGCGTGAACGCCACTGACCACGCGCGATGATGGCGATGACGATCACGACCGCCGAGGCAACGGTCACACCGAACGCCCCTCCAAGAGGAAGTACGTCCGTCAAGACCGGAACCGGTACGAGTAGAGCCAGCACGACCGCCACAGCCACAACCGGGAAGATGACTATCGCCAAAAATTTGTCCTTCTGCCGATCCCAGTCGGGTCCAGCTTGAAGTAGCTTCTCCTTCCGCATCACCCACGCATAGAACGGAACCAGCGGTATCAGCAGCAGTAATACCGACAGCGGGTATCCGGTCCTACCGAGGAGCGCGTAGATCAGCGTCGATGTCACCGCCGAAGCCCACGTCATGATCACAGCCATGCCGAGGGCCAACAAGAATGGCGACTCTCGTGGCGTTTGATCAGATCCAGACGGCATCGTCCGATCGTCCACTGTCAAGACCTCCCAACTAGAGGCATGCCGCAATGATGCCACCGACGCCCGACAAAGAGACGATGAGCTCCGCCGCTTCCGCAGACGCGTTCGCAGGGAACGTACCACTACGTAGGAAGGCCAAGACTGGTAATTCGTGCCGCTTCAGCCGCCGGAGCCGACCCGGTCTCGGAAGTGTTTGTGACACCAAGTGTTCCGGATTATGGAGGCGAATGTACAAGCTTTCTGGTGAGTCCCGCGGTTGCCTCGGCTACGTACGCCATCGCAATCCTTGGCGTGAAGCCAATCGATCGACTCTCACTCTCGTGACCAATACGGTTCAGCGGTCCAAGGAAGACGATGTCCGGTCGTAACCTGATCGCCTCCGGCACGGATCACTTCGCCGGACCCTGCACGAAACAGTGCAGCTCAGCGGCCTTGAATTGCGGGTTTTCGTTTCTTGTCGGAGGGTCGCGATACTCTTCTTTCAGTTCGAACAGGCGTTCTTGTTTCGGCTCACCGGGGGGGTGAAAAGGATGGGTGCAGTACCGACCGTGTCGTTGGAGGCGTTGACCGCTGCCGCACGCGCAGAAAACCGTCAAGCTTCTCGCAAGATCACCGCCTGCTATCGAGTGCACTGCGACTGGATCACCCGCGACACCAAGCACAAGCACTACAGCCGATACGGACGCACCGAAATGGCAGTCGCGTTGGGTTGCTCCGCCACCGTCGCCGAATCGTATGTGTCCGTCGGCGTCGCCCTGCACACCCGACTCCCTCTGGTGAAGACCGCGTTCGAGGCCGGGGAGATCGACCTCCCCCGAGTACGGACGGTGTGCCGAATCCTCGACAACCTCTCCGACACCATCGTCACGATGGTCGAGGGCGAGATCGTCGAAGCAGCGCAACGTAATTCGCCCGGTCCGTTGGAGAAGGAGATCTGGGACATACTGCTGCGTGTCGCACCCGAGGAAGCCGCAGCACTACGGGAGTTCGCGAAGAAATTCCGGACCGTCACCTACAGCCCCGCCGGCGAACTCGCCCGCATCCGAGCGGAATTGACCGCACCCGAAGCCGCCGCCGCCTGGCAACTGCTCGAAGAGATGGCCGACACCCTCTGCCCGAAAGACCCGCGCGGCAGGAAAGAACGCCTGTGCGATGCGTTCATGGCCCGCATGCACGGCGAACCCCGACTGGCATGCCTGTGCCAATGCGAGGACTGCCCGAAAAAAGATGCGGTGTTGCCCGATCGGCGGGTGCCGTTGACGATGATCACCGTCGATATCGCCACCCTGCTCGGACTGCTCGCCAACCCCGCCTACCTGGCAGGACACGGATCCATCGATGCGGATCTCGCCCGAGAACTCGCCCGCAACAGTCACTGGCAGATCCTGCTCACCGAAGCAGTCACCCTCGCAGAGAAACTGGGACTGGCGGTGCAAAACCCGGAAACCGGGGAATGGGAACGACGTTCGGACGGCGAGAAGGCGGGGACTGCAACAGGAGCCGAGTCAGGAACAGTGACGGACGCCGACGCAGACACAGGCGTCGACGCAGGCAGAGACGAAGGCGTGGACTCGGCTGCTGATGCCGCTACGGCTGCACATGGTGATGGGGGAATGGGGTCGGCCACGGATTCGGGCAGGGCGGGTGATCCCTCGACCGAACCGACTTCGGCCAGTACACCTCCACCTGCACCTGCACCTGCTCCTGCTCCTGCGCGTGCACCGGTGGACACCTCGACACCGGCACCAGCGGCACCGGCAGATGAGGTCGACGAGACAGACGATGTCGGGGAAAACGGTGAGGCCGACGAGGCCGACGAGGCCGCGCCCATCTCTGCGGCCGACCCGTCGGCAACTCCTGACGAGGGTGCCGCCGATCCTGTGCGGAAGCACGCAGCAACACCTGCAGGGTCACCGGTGACCGACCCGTCAGCGGCGGCAAAGTCTCACACCGACCCAGAGGCAACCCCATCGGCTGAATCCGCGACAGCATCGCAATCACCTGGGCCACGGACATCGCCGGCACCTGATATCGCACCGAGCTGTTCGGAATCACGCTCGTCCACAACACCATCCGGCTCCACGACATCGGGCTCTGCAGGATCCGGTCCGACGTCAGCCGAAACACCGACACCAGGAACTGCCGCTGCCGCCAGCGACAACCCACACTCGCGTCGGCTGGGATCACTGACCTCTGCCGCAGCTCTGTTCTGCACCCACACCCCCGTCGGCCGAGGCACACGGCACAGCTCTGCCCTCGATCTCTCGACGCTTGACCGCGCCGCCCGTAACCAGTCGGGCCTCGGGCCTTCGGGCAACCGCTCGGGCTGTACACCCAGTGGCATCTACCTCGGCAACGCATCCCTCGCCGCAACCCTCGAAGCCGCCATCGCCGCCGACCCCACCCTCGGAAAACCAGTACCCCGCGACCCCCTCACCGACCGAGCCCTGATCTACCGACCCGACACCCTCACCACCGCCGCCGTTCGCCTGCGCGACCGACACTGCCGCTTCCCTGGCTGCAACCGCCCCGCCGCACGATGCCAACTCGACCACATCAATCCCTTCGACCACACGAACCCCCTCGGCGGCGGCTGGACCACGGTCAACAACCTCCAATGCCTTTGCGAGTTCCACCACAGTGTCAAAACCGCCGGCTACTGGACAGCAGTCATGCTCCCCGGCGGAGCGATCCTGTGGACCTCCATCTCGAAGACCACCCGAATCACTCTGCCCACCAACGGCACAGCCGTCCCCAACCTCGGCAACGACCTGAGACCACACATCCCCACCAAACCCAGACGGTCCGGCATCATCGCCTACCCAGACCCACCGAACCCACCCGACAACGAACAACCCGAGACAGACGACACGGCAGCACCGCCGTTCTAGGCGCGCACCAGCAGACACCCGGTCGAGGATTCCGACCCCGCGATCCACGACCGTCGCACCACACCCGACAAGCCCAGTCGATCGTAAGCAGTCACCGGATTGCGGTGGTGCAGCCGGTCCACGTCCACAGTGAACCTCTCGTCCGGTGCGAACACCACAAGGTCTGCTGCACTGCCGATTTCGATTCGGCCACGGTCGACCATACCTACCTGATCGGCAGTGTTCGTTGCCATCCACCGCACGATGTCGGTCAGCGCGAACCCACGGGAACGTGCCTCGGTCCACACCGCAGCCAGTGACACCTGCAGCGACGCAATCCCACCCCACGCGTCACCGAAGTCTCCGGTGTCGAACCTCTTCAGATCCGGAGTGCAGGGGGAGTGGTCGGTGACGATGGTGTCGATCGTGCCGTCGCGCAAACCCTGCCACAGCGCCTCTCGGTTACCGGCCTCGCGAATCGGCGGGCAACACTTGAACTGCGTCGCGCCCGCCGGCACGGCCTCGGCATCGAAACACAGGTAGTGCGGACAGGTTTCGACGGTCAGCCGCACCCCGTCCCGCTTCGCCACCGCAATCATCGGTAGCGCATCGGCACTCGACAGATGCAGAATGTGCACCCGGCACCCCGTCCGACGAGACAATTCGATCACCTGCTCGACGGCACGGTTCTCGGCCGCACGTGGACGCGATTCCAAGAAGCCCGAGTACTCACGGCCTGTCGCCGCAGGTGCCTCGGCGATCACCTCGGCGTTCTCGGCGTGCACGATCATCAGCCCGTCGAACGACGCGATCTCGATGAGAGCCTTCTCCAGTTCCGGCAGCGTCAGCGGCGGAAACTCGTCCACTCCCGACGCGAGCAGGAAGCACTTGAAACCGAAGACACCCGCATCCTGCAGCGGACGCAGCTGATCGACGTTCCCCGGCACGGCCCCGCCCCAGAATCCGACGTTCACCAACGACTGATCCGCCGCCACCCTGCGCTTGATCTCCAACGCGGCGACGTCGACCGTCGGAGGAATGCTGTTGAGCGGCATGTCGACGATGGTCGTGATGCCGCCCGCCGCGGCCGCCCGGGTAGCGCTGGCAAACCCCTCCCACTCCGTGCGCCCCGGCTCGTTCACGTGAACGTGGGTATCGACCAGGCCGGGCAGCAGCACCTCGTCCGGCCCGAGCTCGACCACCGTCGCAGCAGCCGCCGAAGCATCCAAATCGTAGGAATCGATAGCCACGATCCGGCCGTCCCGGACAGAAACCGACGCTGAGACCTCCTGTCCACCGATCACCGCACGAGCAGCGCGAACGACCAGATCAGACTGCACTGGAGACACTTTGGAGCTCCGAGGACTTCCACGCGATGTCCGCCGCATCGAGGGCTTCGGCGTCGAGTTCACCGAACAGGCGCAACCGGGACAGTCCACCATCGGGGTACACGTCCAGCCGCAGGTGCGTGTACGCGTCGGACTCGTTCAGCAGGAAGCGGTGACGGGTATCCGGTTGGACGGCGGTGCGGGGCAGAATTTCGCTCCATGCCGTCGGGTCCGTGATGTGTCGGCGACGAGAATCGATGGCAGTGAGTCGGATCCACCCCGGTGCGTTACCGACGTAGTAGCTCGTATCGACCTCCACGTGGCGCGGGGCACCGGGGGAGGCGAGGGCGAATACGGCAAAGTCGTTGCCGCCGTTGCGTCGACGCGAATTCTCCCAGCCTTCACCCATGTTGCGGGCCCGCCCGGGCAGGATGATGTTGGCGGGTGAAGAGTAGAACGCATCGGAGCAGTCGGTGAGCCGCGCACCGTTCTCGGCCGCGAGCAGATCGATAGTGCCGGCGAGGAACCTCGGATCCTGTACCACCTGGCCGTGCACGCGGAATCGCGCAACGCCGCCGTCGGGGTAGATCGACAGGCGCACATGCGTCCACCGGTGTCGATCGGCTACCGCGTACGTGTTCGCGGTGTCACCGGCTGCGGGGGACTTGTCGACGATGGTGTGCCAATCTGCCTTCAGCACATCCTCGATGGACGGGTAACCCTCGATCGACGCGGCCTCGATGGACACGAACGGCGGGTAGTTGCCGGTGAAGTGAGCGGTGTCGACCACGACGCCGTGCACGATGCCCGGCGAGCCCAGTCGCACGATCGCCCAGTCGTGACCACCTTCGTCGCGACGACGACGAGTCTCCCACCCGTCGTACACCTTTCCCTTGTGGCCGAAGTCCGCGGGATCGAACAGCGGGGCGTCGGGCCTGATCAGGTTCTCGCGCTGGGCGAACAGTTCGTCGTTCGCCGCGGAGACGCTGCCGCCGAGCGCCCGAGAAGCAAGATCGGTCAGCGTGGTGAAGTTCGTAGTGGTCATGAAGTTCCTTCCAAAATGTCTGTGGTGGCCAATGTTCGGCCGACCTCGTGCAACAACCTGGCGGCATCGCGCATCGAGATTCGTGGGTCCGGCTCCACGTCGGACAGTGCATAGGAGGCGGTGATTCCGTAAGGACGCAACCGATCGATACCGATGACGCTGCGACCCGCCACGGTGATCACCGGAACACCCGCTGCACGTGCGGCCTGCGCGACACCGATCGGGGCCTTCCCGTGCAGGCTCTGCTCGTCCAGCGAACCCTCTCCGGTGACGACCACATCCGCCGACGCCACAGCGCTACCGAAGTCGATCAACTCGAGGACGGTCTCGATGCCGGGCTTGGCCAACGCTCCGAGTACAGCCATGGCTCCGAAAGCCGTGCCGCCGGCCGCCCCGGTGCCAGCAATGCCGCTGACGTCCCGCCCGATGGCGTTGCGCACCAGGTGCGCCCACTGTCGCATCCCGTGTTCGAGGTACAGCAGCTCCTGCGGTCCGGCACCCTTCTGTGCGCCGTACACCGCTGCGGCTCCGGTGACACCGAGCAACGGATTGTCGACATCGCAGGCCAACTCGAACATCGCGTTCCGAGCCGACGGCAGCACGCCGCTCAGATCCAGCTGGACCGCGCCGCGCAGCGCACCGCCACCGAGCGGAACTTCATTGCCGTCGGCGTCGAGGATGCGCGCACCCAGTGCCGTGAGCATTCCCGCGCCGCCGTCGGTGGATGCGCTGCCCCCGAGCCCGACGACGATACGCCGCGCACCTGAAACAGACCCGGTGCCGGCCCCGAGCGCATGGGCGATGACGGTGCCCAACCCGAACGTGCTGGCTCCCAGCGCATCCGGCCGCCCGTCGGGCAAGAGCTCGAGCCCGACCGCCGACGCCAGTTCGACGACGGCAGTATCGCCACGTCGGGCATACGACGTATCGACCGGCTCACCGGTCGGGCCCGTGCACGTGACTGCGACTCGGTCCCACCCGGCGGCAACGGCAGCATCGACGGTGCCGTCACCCCCATCGGCGACGGGCAGGCACACCGTATCGAGCGACGAATCGACCGAGAGAATCCCCGATGCCAACGCCCGTGCGACGTCCGCCGCCGACAGCGAGCCCTTGAACTTGTCCGGGGACAGCAGAATTCGCGTCATCTCTAGTCCAGCAGGAGCAGTGCGGTGGGCGCATCCGCCGACGTGTTGGCCAGTTCCTCGAACTCACCGACGTTGTCGATCTCGGTGCCCATCGAGATGTTGGTGACCCGCTCGAGGATGATCTCCACGACGACAGGAACCTTGTGCTCGTTGGCCAGAGTTCGAGCCCGCACCAGTGTCTCGCCGATCAGGTCGGGCTCGGTGACCCGAAGCGCTTTGCAGCCCAGTCCTTCTGCCACCTGCACGTGGTCGACGCCGTAGCCCTTGGGGATGCCGGGCTCAGTGTCCACGGTGTCCTGGTGGTTGATGTTGTCGAAGCCCAGTTGCACGCAGAAGTCCATGTCGAAGGCACGCTGCGCCTGCCGGATCAAGCCGAGGTACGAGTTGTTCACCACCACGTGCACGTACGGAAGATTGAACTGCGCACCGACGGCCAGCTCTTCGATCATGAACTGGAAGTCGTAATCACCCGACAGTGCAACGACATTCGCCTTGGGATCGGCCGCGAGCGCACCCAGTGCCGCGGGAATCGTCCAGCCGAGTGGACCGGCCTGCCCGCAGTTGATCCAGTTGCGAGGGGAGTAGACGTGCAGGAACTGACCGCCCGCGATCTGCGAAAGCCCGATCGTGCTGATGTACCGAGTGTCCCGGTCGAAGACCTTGTTCATCTCCTCGTAGACGCGCTGCGGCTTGATCGGCACGTTGTCGAAGTGGGTGCGGCGGTGCATCGTGCGCTTGCGGGTCGCGCAGTCCTCGACCCATCCCGAGAGATCACGCAGTGTGCCTGCCGCCCGACGCTCCTCGGCGACGGCAACGAACTGCTCGAGGGCCGCCTTGGCGTCGGAGATGATCCCGTAGTCGGGTGCGAAGACGCGTCCGATCTGAGTCGGTTCGATGTCGACGTGGACGAACTTCCGGCCCTTGCGGTAGGTGTCGAGACCACCGGTATGCCGGTTGGCCCAACGGTTTCCGATGCCGAGCACGAAGTCCGAGGCCAACATGGTTGCGTTACCGTATCGGTGCGCGGTCTGTAGACCGACCATGCCCGCCGCGAGACGGTGGTCGTCGGGGATGGTGCCCCAGCCCATCAGCGTCGGGATGACGGGCACGTCGAGGATCTCGGCGAGCTGCACCAACAGGTCCGACGCATCGGCGTTGATGATGCCGCCGCCGGCCACGATCAACGGGCGCTCGGCAGCCAGCAGCATGTCGATCGCCTTCTCGGCCTGAGCGCGTGAGGCGGCAGGCTTGTGCACGGGCAGCGACTGGTACGTCTCGGGATCGAAGTCGATCTCGGCCAGCTGGACGTCGATGGGCAGATCGATCAGCACCGGTCCCGGACGGCCGGAGCGCATCAGATGGAACGCCTGCGCAAACGCGCCGGGGACCTGGGCCGGTTCGAGGACGGTCATCGCTATCTTGGTCACCGGTGCGGCGATCGACGCGATGTCGACGGCCTGGAAGTCCTCCTTGTGCAGCCGCGCGACCGGGGCCTGCCCGGTGATGGCGAGGATCGGAATCGAGTCCGCCATGGCCGAATACAGCCCGGTGATCATGTCAGTTCCGGCCGGGCCCGAGGTACCGATACAGATGCCGATGTTGCCCGGTGCGGCCCGGGTGAAGCCCTCCGCCATGTGCGAGGCACCTTCGACGTGGCGGGCCAGCACATGACGGATGCCACCGTGATTGCGCATCGACGCGTAGAACGGGTTGATCGCTGCACCGGGCAAGCCGAATGCGGTTGTTGCACCTTCGAGTTCGAGAATCTTCACTGCGGCATCGGCCGCGCGCATCTTGGCCATGTCAGTTGTCCTTGTTTGCGATCGGGGAACCCGAGAGCCGAGCGACTCCGCGATACAGGGCCGAATGATCCAGTCCACCGTCGCCGTTGGCGCGGGCGGAGGCCATCAGCTGCGCCAGCACCGCGCCCATGGGAATCACGACTCCCGCTTCACGCGCAGCCGAGGTGACGATGCCGAGATCCTTGTGGTGCAGGTCGATGCGGAACCCGGGCTCGAACGACCGGTCGAGCATCTTCTGGGCCTTCTGGTTCAGCACGGCCGAACCGGCGAGGCCGCCGCCGAGAACCTCGACCGACGCAGCCAGATCGACGCCGTAGGCCTCGAGGAACGCGATCGCCTCGGCGAGCACCTGAATGTTGCCGGCGACGATCAGCTGGTTGGCCGCCTTGACCGTCTGACCGGAACCACTCGGACCCACGTGCACGACGGTCTTGCCGACGACGTCGAGAATCGGCTTGGCCGTGGCGAAGTCGTCCGCGCTGCCACCGACCATGATCGACAGAGTCGCGTTCTCGGCACCGGCCTGGCCGCCGGAGACCGGGGCGTCGAGGATACGGAACCCACGCGAGGACGCGTCGGCGGCCAAGGTGGCGGTGACGTCGGGACGGATGCTGGAGAAGTCGATGATCAGCGCGTCGCGTCGAGCATTGTCGAACACCCCGCCTTCACCGGCGAGAACGTCCTGGACGTCAGGAGAGTCGGGGACCATGATCGCGACGATGTCGGCGTCGTGGACGGCCTTGGCGATCGAATCGGCAGCAGTGCCGCCGGCCTCGACCAATGGACCCGTGCGATCGGGCGTCAGGTTGTAGCCGACCACCTGGTGGCCCGCCTTCGCGAGGTGAACGGACATGGGACTGCCCATGATTCCGAGGCCGATGAATGCAATGGTGCTCATGGGAATCCTTACTTGGTTGTGGTGCCGGTGGAAAGAGCCAGCTCGATCCAGTCGAACGTGTTCTCGCGGGTGGCTTTGTATTCGAGTCCGACGTAGCCGTCGTAACCCCGTTCCGCGAGGCCGGCGAGCTGTCCGCCGAGGTCGAGCGTGCCGGTGCCCGGTTCTCCGCGGCCGGGGGAATCGGCGATCTGTACATGCCCGATCAGGTCGTGGTGGGCCTCGAGTGCAGCAGCGACGGCGTCTCCGTTGACGGCGAGGTGGTACAGGTCGGCCAACAGGCGCAGGTTGTGTACGTCCTGCTCGCGGGCCACGCGTCGGATGGTGGCGACGGCTCCGGCCGCAGACTTCAGCGGGTATGCGGGTGCACCACTCACCGGCTCGACCAGTACGACCGCACCGATGGTCGCGGCTGCCTTCGCGGCTGCGGCCAGGTTCTCGATCGCCACCTCGTCCTGCTCGATCGGGTCGACGCCACCGATGCGATTCCCGTACAGGGCGTTGAAGGCCCGGGTACCCAGCCGCTCGCCGATACCCACGGTGACGTCGATGTTGTCGCGAAACGCCTGCGCCTGCGACGGATCGGAGAGAATTCCGCGGTCACCGGCGGGCATGTCTCCCGCGGCGAAGTTCAGGCCGGTGAGCTGTACGCCTGAATCCCGGACGGAGGACACGAATGCATCGACGTCGGCATCGGACGGGACCGGGTTCGAGAACGGCCACCAGAACTCGACGGCGTCGAAGCCGGCATCTTTGGCACGCTGCGGGCGATCGAGCAGGGGCACATCGGTGAAGAGAATGGAACAGTTGACGGTGTAACGGAGTCGAGAATCAGCAAAGATATTCATGCACAGTGCCTTTCAGTTCTGAGGTTGCGGCAGTCCGCGGTACCTGCGCCAGCTGCCTGCATAGGTGATGTCGGTCAGCTCGTCCGGCTGCGCGTTAAGCACCCCGGGGCGGAGGCCGACGCCCAGGACCGAGCGCCCGTCCTCGAGCGCAACCACGGTGAGCTCGAGCTCCGGTGGTTCGTCCGGGAGGAACACCGTACGTATGTCGTCCAGCGGAATGTCGTACAGCTCGCCCTCGATGGCCGCACCTGCGGTGTGATCGAGCAGCAGCGCCGGAAACTCGTCACGTACCGAGAAGAACCGGTAACTGGGGGTGGTGCGCACGGTCCCCACGAACGGGTGGGACGAGACGTTGTGATGCAGGCTGCCGCCGCGCATGGCACCACCGTTACAGAAAAGCTCCGTCATGAAGTCGTTCCTCTCGGGCTCGAACGGGCCGGACTGGTCGATGCAGAAAGTCCGTATTGTGGAATAGCAATTCCGTTTTGTAATTCGAGTGTGGCGTGGACCACGTCGATCTGTCAAGACCCGACCGCACGGCCGGCCATGACGGAGCGCCCAATGCCGCAGTGCAGCAACACCTCAGAGGTCGATGCGGATCGGTCGAGATCAGCCCTTGACACGTGATGTGATCGGTGTCACGCTCGTTTGGTGGAATCATCATTTCGTAATGCGGAATCAGACACATCCGGGGTCGTCGACGATCTGAACGCGGCCACCGAGACCGACGCGGCACGCACACTCTCGCTCTGCCTCGACGTGCCTCGCTGGGTCGAGGGAGTTCTGAGCGCCCGACCGTTCACCGACGTTCAGGCCCTGCGCCACGCCGTTCATCACGCTGCCGCACCATTGACAGCCGAAGAGGTGCGTCGAGCGCTCGCCGTGCATCCGCGCATCGGCGAGAAACCCGACAATCACGATGCAAGTGCGGACTACGCGAGCGCCGAACAATCCGGCGTCGACATCTCCGACGCGAGTGTCGAACAGCGGCTGCGAGCGGGAAATCTGGCCTACGAGGACCGTTTCGGGCAGGTGTTTCTGATCAGGGCGGCCGGCCGCGACGCCCAGGCAGTTCTCGACGCTCTGCAGAGCAGGCTCGACAACGACCCCGGGACAGAGGCCGTCGTCGTCGAACACGAACTGCGGCAGATCGCCGAGATTCGTGCAACCGGAGGTCTCGGCGATGCCTGACCCGAGGAGCCATGTGACCGCCCACGTACTCGATGCGGCGAGAGGTGTTCCTGCGCAGGGACTCTCGATTTCCCTTGCCGATTCCCACGGCACCGCGGTGGCCGAGGCGGTGACCGACGAACAGGGTCGAGTCTCGTCGCTCGGGCCGAGAGAACTGACGCCGGGAACCTACCGCCTCACCTTCGCCACCGGTGCGTACTTCGCAGCGCAGCACATCGAGTGCTTCCACCCCGAGGTGATCGTCACCTTCGAGATCACCGCACCCGATCAGCACTACCACGTCCCACTTCTGTTGAGTCCGTTCGCTTTCACCACCTATAGAGGGAGCTAGAACCCATGACCATCGTGCTCGGAGCAAACCAGTACGGAAAAGCCGAATGCAGACTCGTCCGCATCGACCGCGAGACTCCTCGCCACCGCATCACCGACGTCAGCGTCACCTCGCAGCTGCGCGGCGACCTCGAGGCAGTGCACACCGAGGGCGACAACGCCCACGTCGTTGCCACCGATACCCAGAAGAACACCGTGTACGCGTTCGCGCGGGACGGCATCGGGGCGATCGAGAACTTCGCCCTCCGTCTCGGCGCGCATTTCACCGACAGCTTCGACTGGATCACCGGCGGTCGTTGGGAAGTCGAGCAGTATTGCTGGTCGCGTATCGCGAACGGTGAAGACGGCTACGACCACTCCTTCGTCAAGGCCAGCGACGAGAAGCGGAACACCATCGTCACGATCGACGGCGACGACATCTCCATCGTCTCCGGAGTCAGCGACCTCGTGGTCCTCAACTCCACGGCGTCGGAGTTCTGGGGCTACCCGAAGGATCGCTACACCACGCTGAAGGAAACCACCGACCGAATCCTCGCCACCTCGGTCAGCGCCCGCTGGCGGTACCTCACCACCGAGCTGGACTTCGACAAGACCTTCGACGACGTCCGTTCCATCATGCTCGACGCCTTCGCGTCCACTCACTCTCTTGCGTTGCAGCAGAGCCTGTTCCAGATGGGCAAGCAGGTACTCGAAGCGCACCCGGAAATCGGCGAGATCAAGTTCTCGATGCCCAACATCCACCACTTCCTCGTCGACCTGGAGCCGTTCGGACTCGACAACCCCGGTGAGGTCTTCTACGTCGCGGATCGTCCCTACGGTCTGATCGAGGCCACGGTGGAACGCGACGACGCCCCGGACGCAGGCCGCGCCTGGGATACCGTTCCCGGATTCTGCTAGGAGCGCCCGGCCATGAAGCTGACGAAACGCACGGCGACCAAGACCCATGCGCCGCACGACCCCGCCCGTCCCGAGGATGAGCGGTTGTCGATCGGCAGGTCGTACGTCTACGGATTGCAGCACATCCTGACGATGTACGGCGGCGTCATCGCACCACCCCTGATCGTCGGTGGCGCAGCGGGACTCACCGGGACCGAGATCGCACTGCTGGTCTCGGCCGCACTGTTCGTCAGTGGAGCGGCCACCTTGCTGCAAACCCTCGGAGTGCCGTACTTCGGTGCAAAACTCCCGCTGGTGCAGGGCATTTCGTTCGCATCGGTGTCGACGATGGTGGCCATCGCAAGTGGCCCGGGCGGACTCAATTCGGTGTTCGGTGCCATCATCGCCGCCGGTGCAATCGGCATCCTCATCACCCCGTTCTTCAGCAAGATCGTGCGATTCTTCCCACCGGTGGTGACCGGCACGATCATCACCGTCATCGGCATCTCGCTACTGCCCGTCGCGGTTCGGTGGGCGATGGGCGGTGATCAGCAGGCCACCGACTGGGGCTCGATGTCCAACATCGGGCTCGCAGCCTTCAGCCTCGTGGTGGTTCTGCTCGTCAGCCGATTGGTGCAGGGCACGCTCTCGCGACTGTCGATTCTGATCGGCATCGTGGTCGGCACTGTCTTCGCCGTCCTCGTCGGCAAGGCCGACTTCTCCGGTGTGGGTGACGGTGCCATCTTCAGCCTCCCCGAACCGTTCGCGTTCGGAGCACCGACCTTCCAGATCGCGGCGATCCTGTCGATGGTGGTCGTCATCCTGGTGATCATGACCGAGACCACGGCGGACATCCTGGCCGTCGGTGAGATCGTGGGCACCGACGTCGACGCCCGACGCGTCGGCGACGGCCTGCGCGCGGACATGGTCGCCACCACCATCGCGCCCGTGTTCGGCACCTTCCCGGCCAGTGCCTTCGCGCAGAATGTCGGCCTGGTGGCGGTCACCGGAATCAAGAGTCGCTACGTCGTCGCGGCCGGCGGCTCGGTACTGCTGTTCCTCGGACTCTTTCCCATCCTCGGGTTGGTCGTCGCATCGGTGCCGCTGCCGGTGCTCGGCGGCGCGGGCATCGTGCTGTTCGGCTCGGTGGCCGCCAGCGGAATCAGGACGCTCTCCAAGGTGGAGTTCGACGGCAACCTGAACCTCGTCATCGTGGCGGTGGCCATCGGCTTCGGCGTCATCCCCATCGCGGTACCGGGCTTCTACGCCGCCTTCCCCGACTGGGTGCACGTGGTGCTCGACTCGGGCATCAGCGCCGCGAGCATCGTGGCCGTCGTGCTGAACATCCTGTTCAACGTCATCACCAGAGGCCAGAAACCCTCTCCGTCGGTGGTGACCGCAGCACCACCGGTGGCGACGCGGCATCACCAGTAGTGTTCTATCGAGATCGGTAGAAGCTACGAGCATGCGAGGTGGGACTGTGGCGGCAGGTGGCGGGGTGCAGTCCGTGGAGCGCGCATTCGAGCTGCTCGACATCATGGCTGCCTCGGGCGGATCCATCGGAATCAGCGAACTGGCCGAGGGTACCGACCTGCCGATGCCGACCGTGCACCGACTGGTCGGGACCCTGGTCTCGCTCGGTTACGTCCGGCGGCTGCCGTCCCGGCGATATGCGTTGGGCACCAAACTCATTCGCCTGGGCGACAGCGCGTCCAAACTCATCGGGGGATGGGCCAAGCCCTACCTCGCCGAGCTGGTCCGGATCACCCACGAGACGTCGAACATGGCATTCCTCGAGGACGACATGGCGGTCTACGTCGCGCAGGTTCCGTCCGAACACGCCATGCGGATGTTCAACGAGGTCGGTCAGCGAGTACTGCCGCATTCCACCGGCGTCGGCAAGGCTCTGCTGTCGCAACTGGAGGATGACGCCGTCCGCGCGATCGTCGGCCGGCTCGGCATGGCCCCTCGCACCGTCAACACCATCACCACCCTCGATGCGTTGCTCGAGGATCTCGCACTGATCCGCGAACGCGGATACGCCATCGACGACGGTGAGCAGGAGGTGGGAGTGCGCTGCTTCGCGGTGCCGGTGATCGGTGCACCGACGCTCACGGCGATGTCCATCGCCGGGCCCACCGCCCGGGTCACGCTGGAGTCGGCCGAGCAGTTCGTACCCCTGCTGATCTCGGCTGCCGAGCGACTGGCGAAAGATCTCGCGGGCAACAACCCAGCGCCTTAATCCTTCAACACTCTCGCATCCCGAGCGAAGGACTCGACCTGATCGGTCAGCCACACGTGCGCCGGAACCGCGCCGCCGAGTAGTTCACGGGCCAAGGACGGGGAATCCCCGATCTGGACGTCACTGCCGGCGATGATGATATTGCCGTAGCGCCTGCCCTTGAGCATCGCCGGATCGGCGACGATCGCCAGGTGCGGAAAGACACTGCGAAGAGTCGCCGCCTCCTGCTTCGCGAGCGAGAGATCGCGTCGATCACCGCAATTGACGACGTACATGCCGCCGGGGGAGAGGACGCGTCGGACATGGGCGGTGAACTCGGCAGTCAGTAGCGGCTCCGGAGTGACCGCTCCCGCGAACACATCTCGCACGATCAGGTCGCGACTGTTCTCGCTCAGCGTCTCGGTGACCGCCCGTGCCTCACCGACGCGGATGCGGAGCAGCGGTGCTCGTGGCAGGTCGAACCACTCGCGCACCAGCTCCGACAGCTTCCCGTCGAGCTCCACGACCACCTGACGTGCACCGGGAAACTCTGCGGTGAACGAGCGCGCCAACGTGCATGCCCCACCTCCGAGGTGCAGCGCCCGCAGCGGAAAGCTCGAATCCCACTGCGCTCGAACCAGTCCGGAGATCCACCGCATGTACTCGAATTCGAGCACGGTGGGGTCGTTCATGTCGATGTGCGAACTCGGGACGTCGTTGACGTTGACGACCCAGCCGTCGTCCGAAAACGTGTCGCGCACCAATTCGCAGGTGCCCGAATCGATCTCGAATACACCGGGCTCCAATGAACCGGCCGTCGCCCGCTTCCTACCCATCAGCGGGGCCCCCGAGCCGGAAGTCCTCGAAATCGAATCCGGGGGTGACCGTGCAGCTGACCAGACTCGGCTCGTCACCCGCCGGCCGCGCTCGCTGCCACACCGACGGTGGCACTATCTGCTGCGGTGACTCCGGTGCGACCAGCAACGAAGTCACGGCCCCTGGCTGGGAACCCGCACCGCCGAGGTCCAGTTGCACGGGGCTGCCGCGGTGGTAGAGCCACAGCTCGGTGCCGCGGACGGTGTGCCAGGCCGACTGCTGGCCGGGCATGAGCAGGAACAGAATGGCTGTACCCGCCGCGCGGGGGCCCGGATAACCGTCGGGCAGAGATGTCTGCGGGATCGTCACGTCGCTGCGCCAGGTCTCCCGGAACCAACCACCCTCCGGGTGTGGTGCAAGGTCCAGGCTCAGAGCCCAGTCGGGCAGCGACGTCATGGACGCAACCCTAATCCGTGGCGACCTGAACCCGGAACCGATCGCGCTCGGTGTGCAGGCTCCACAGCTGCTCGGCGAGAGCCTCGGGGCTCTTCTTCGGATCGCTGCCGTCGATGGCACCACCGATGATCAACTGCGACACCTGAATTCCCTCTTCGGCCAACTCCTCGTTGAGCAGCTGCGCATAGGCTGCCTGCCCGGCGAACGCTATGGACGTACCGGTGACGGTACGGCCGGGCTTCACGGCAGAGCCGCCGTTGACAAAGAGGATCGTGCCCTTGTCCTTACCGAGAAATCGCATTCCCGGTAGCACCTGATGGACGGCGGCGATGGGACCGTAGATGGAGAACTCGACCGGGCCGACCATGTCTGCCGGGGTGGTCTCGAGGACGGGTCGCATGAAGTCCTTCTGCGGAAGCGGGCTGTACTGCAGCACCTCGATGGGGCCGAGTGTTTCGGTCACCTGCTCCAACGCTGCGGCGATCGAGGCCGGGTCGCGCACATCGGCGACGAATCCCTTCGCGGATACACCCTCGGCAGCGAGCTGATCGGCAAGGGCGTCGACACGGGCCTGGTTGCGGGAGATGAGGCCGACCGAGAAGCCCTGCGCGCCGAACTTACGCGCCACTGCTGCGCCGAGACCTGCACCTGCTCCGACAATTGCTATGGAAGTCATGTCCTGTGCAATGACCGACGATCCTCGACTATTCCGTCGACCGACTCGAGCAGGGCCTCCGCGCTGTCGTGCAGCGCAGTGACATCTCCGGCCCAGCCGAGCACACGCAGTGCGGCCGCGGCGATCCCGGCCGCATCGGCGGTGGGGTCACTGCGCCCGTTCTCGCGGTCGGCGCGCGCGTTCACCACGGTCTCCACCAGGCGAAACGGTAAGTCCTCCGTCCCCGTCCGACGCTCGGAGCCCAGTTGATCCAGCGTGTCCGACGCGATGGCCGCATACAGGCTCATCAACGTGTATCGATGGTTGCGGAAGGTCTCGAAGCGCTCGCTGCGCAGCTCGGGAAGTAGGTACAGCGCGCCGAGATTCCAGGTGGACGCACCGAGCTGGCCGGCGTCGAAGTAGGTCAGTGCGTACATCTGGGTTGCGGCATCGGCCGACGAGTCGCGGATGCGCTGCGCGACGGCCAACGGCGCATCGACGGTGCCGCTGAGGAGTGCGTCGAGGATGTCGTCCTTGGTGGCGAAGTGGTGATACAGCGAGGCCTGACGCAATCCGACGGCATCGGCGATGACGCGGGTGGAGGTGTTGGTGAAGCCGCGAGTGGTGAAGAGCTCGGCTGCTGCGTCGAGGATCTCCTCGCGAGCGGTGTCCCCTACCCGCTTCTTTGTGCTCAGCCGTGGTCTGCCTGCGCCGGTCATGACTGCATCTTGTCAGGTCGACGTGACGGTGAGATTTCTGTCATTTGATCGAAATAGACGAAACGAGCTTGTTGCACGACGGTCACCGCCCGGGAACGGCGGTGCCGAAAACTATCAACTGACAGAAACCCGCCTCGGCGATGCAGCGGGCGGTCACTCACCACCCACCTCGCCTGTAGGAGAGAACATGAGCTCGACAACATTGCCGGCCCCGGGCGCGGGTTCGGAACCGTCGTCCACCACCGACCATTCGGATCTGGCGGCCCTCGGGTACGACCAGCAACTGCACCGCAGTCTCGGCAAGTACGCGTCGTTCGCCGCCGGCTTCTCGTTCGTCTCGATCCTCACCACCATCTTCCAGCTCTTCGGCCTCGGCTTCAGCTTCGGCGGCCCGGCCTTCTTCCTCACCTGGCCGCTGGTGTTCCTCGGCCAGTTCATGGTGGCCCTCAACTTCGCCGAACTCGCGGCCCGCTACCCCATCTCGGGCGCGATCTACCACTGGTCCCGGCGCATGGGCGGTGAGCTGGTCGGGTGGTTCGCCGGCTGGTTCATGATCATCGCCCAGATCGTGACCGCCTCCGCCGCCGCCATCGCCCTGCAGGTGGTACTGCCCAGCATCTGGGGTGGATTCCAGCTGATCGGTGACGATACCGCGCTCACCTCGTCGAGCGGAGCAGCGAATGCCGTTGTGCTGGGCTCGATTCTGCTGGTACTCACCACCACCATCAACTGCATCGGCGTGAACTGGATGTCGCGCATCAACAGCATCGGCGTCACCTGCGAAATCGTCGGCGTCATCGCGCTGGTACTGGTGTTCTTCACCCACGCCGAGCGCGGACCGCAGGTCGTCTTCGATACCGGAAGTGCCGGAGCCGATCCCGGTTACATCGGAGCCTGGATCGTCTCGGGCCTGATGGCCGCCTACGTCATGGTCGGCTTCGGATCGGCAGGCGAGCTCGCCGAGGAAACCCGCAATCCCCGACGCGTCGCACCGCGCACCATCCGCCTTGCCCTCTCGGCATCGGCTCTCGGCGGTGGCCTGATGATCGTCGGCGCACTGATGGCGGCACCGAGCCTCACCGACGGTCGGCTTGCGACACAGGGACTTCCGTACGTCATCGACTCGATCCTGACGTCCCCGTGGGGCAAGGTCCTGCTCGTCGACGTCGCTATTGCCGTGTTCATCTGCACCCTCGCCATCCAGACCGCGGCATCACGGCTGATGTTCTCCATGGCCCGCGACGGGCGACTGCCAGCCTCGACGGCCCTTGCGAAGGTCAACTCGCGCACCGGAACCCCCATCGCACCCTCGGTCCTCATCGGCCTCGCCTGCATCGCGATCCTAGCGGTCAACGTCGGTAACTCCGCGATCTTCACCACGCTGTCCAGCGTCTGCATCGTGCTGATCTACCTCGCCTACATGATGGTGACCGTCCCGTTGCTGATCCAACGTCTCAAGGGATGGCCGCACGGCGGAGTGCAGAAGGATGCCGACGGCGAGAAGCTCTTCACTCTCGGCCGACTCGGCCTGCCCGTCAACATCGCCGCAGTTCTCTACGGCGGACTGATGGTGATCAACCTGTCCTGGCCGCGGGCCGAGATCTTCGACCCCACCGGCGAATTCCCGCTGCTGCGGTGGGCGGCACCTCTGACCGTCCTCGCCGTGATCGTCGTGGGCATCGCCTGCCTTCCCCACGGCAAAGCCCACCCGAAGCCCGTCACGATCGGAGCCTGAACTCTCATGAGCACAGCAACCACCCATTCGGCCAAGGAACATGCGCGGTCCCAGGCGACCGTCGCACCGGCCCCCACCGCTCCGGAGGGCATCTCGGAGCTCACGTGGGCCGAATCGGTTCCCGGCGGCAGCTACGCCACCAAGGTCCTCGCTCGCGGAACCCGGCTGCGACTCGTCGACGTCGACGGTGCCGCCTGCGCCAATGTGCTGCTCTACCGCGCCGACGCCCCATGGGAACGGCTCAACACCGCGGACACCGTCAAGGTGCCGTGGCAGGCGTACCTGAGCTCGGGGCACCCGCTGCTCTCGGACCAGGGCCGCGTGCTGGCCACCATCGTCGCCGACACCTCCGGTCGCCACGACGCCCTGTGCGGCACCACCTCCACCGCGACCAATGTCGCCAAGTACGGAGTCAGCGGACCACATTCGTCGGCTCCGGCAGGGCGTGAACTGTTCACCCTCGCCGCAGCCAAGCACGGACTCGAACCGCGCGACGTCGCGCCGTCCCTGTCGTTCTTCCACGGCGTCACCGTCGCCGCGGACGGGAGCCTCGTCAGCACCGGCTCGGCCGGACCGGGCCGCTCGGTCGATCTGCTCATCCACCTGCCGGTGATCGTGTTGCTGGCCAACACCGCTCACCCACTGGACCCGAGATCCGAGTTCCCCACGACGACCCTCGACGTACTGGCCTGGAAGGCACCCGAAGAGCTGCTCACGCTCGACAACACCGAACCGGAATACCAGCGCGCGGTGCAGAACACCGAGAACGCATGGAAGGCAGCGCAGTGACTACCAGTGCAGTGACCACCAGAACCCTCGAGACCACGATCGTCCGAGACGAGATCGCCCCTGCGTTCGGACCCTGGTCCGCCGTCGTCGAGGCCGGTGACGTCCTGACCATCGTCGACCTCTACGGCAATCAGGCCGTCGACACTCTGCTGTACGGCGCGCACGACCACTCGCTCCGGTACTCCGCCGCTGCGACGGTCACCGCGCAACTGAACTTGTTCCTCACCACCGGAACCGTTCTGCGCAGCGATGATTCGACGCCGCTGATGACGATCGTCGAGGACGAGGTCGGCAACCACGACACCGTCGGCGGTGCCTGCTCCAAGGAATCGAACACCCTGCGCTACGGCCACCACACGCAGCATCAGCACGCGTGCGTCGAGAACTTCCTCATCGAAGGTTCCAAGTGGGGTCTCGGCAAGCGAGACCTGGCCCCCAACATCAACTTCTTCATGAACGTCCCCGTCGACGCGGACGGCACCCTCGGCATCGTCGACGGTTTGTCGGCCCCCGGCAAGAAGCTCTCGCTGCGCGCCGAGATCGACACGCTGGTGCTGGTGTCCAACTGCCCGCAGATCAACAACCCCTGCAACGGTTTCGACCCCACCGCAGTGCAGATGATCGTGACGCGAGAGTCGGCGGGGGCATGAACGCTGTGAACAGTACGGCCGCCAAGATGACCGTGCAGCGCCCCGGGATGATCACCACGGTGCAGGACTGGCCCGGACGCATCGGCTACTGGAAGGTGGGCGTGCCGCCGTCGGGGCCGATGGACGATCTGTCGTTCCGGCTCGGCAACGTCGCGCTCGGCAATCCCGAGGGTGCTCCGGGACTCGAATCCACCATGGCCGGGCCGGCATTGACGTTCGACGCCGACACCTACGTCTGCGTGACCGGTGCTGCGGTACTGCTACGCATCGACGGCCGACCGGTCCCGCAGTGGAAACCGGTTCTGGTCCCCGCCGGGTCGACCCTCGATGTCGGCCCCACCACCGGCCACGGCCTGCGGGTGTACGTGCTGATCCAAGGCAGCCTCGATGTCGACGACTATCTGGGCAGCGCAGCAACTTTCACGCTCGGCAAGTTCGGCGGGCATCGCGGCGGCACCCTCGGTGAGGGTGATGTCATCGGCCTGGCCGGCCGCTCGGACAACTCCGCTGTGCTCGGACCCATTCCCATGGAACACCTACCGGTGCTGACGTCCAGCTGGGACATCGCCGTCACCGAGGGGCCGCACGGCGCACCGGAGTTCTTCACCCGCGACGACATCGACACGCTCTACGCCACCCGCTACGAGGTGCACTTCAATTCCGATCGCACCGGAGTCCGCTTGATCGGACCGAAGCCGCAGTGGGCCAGGACCGACGGCGGCGAGGCCGGACTGCACCCGTCGAACATTCACGACAACGCCTACAGCGTCGGCGCGTTGGACTTCACCGGTGACACCCCGATCCTGCTCGGACCCGACGGCCCGAGCCTCGGCGGATTCGTCTGTCCCGTCACCGTTGTCGCGGCCGAGCGGTGGAAGCTCGGCCAGCTGCGACCGGGGGACACCATCCGCTTCGTTCCGGTGCGAGCCGCAGCCACCGCGCCGCTGGGATCACTCGGTCTCGCTCGTCGAGCGTCGCTGCCCGCAGTGTTCTCCGCAGGCGGAGACGGGGACGACGGCGTCATCGCTCGACGCGACGCCGATACGTGCGTCACCTACCGCCGATCGGGCGACGACAACGTGCTCATCGAGTACGGCGACATGAAGCTCGACCTCACACTGCGTGCCCGGGTACACGCCCTGCACCAGCGGATCGAGGGTATCGCGCCCCGGGGCCTGTTGGACCTGACACCCGGCATCCGCTCGCTGCAGGTGAAGGTGAATCCCGATGTGCTGTCGATCGATTCGTTGATGGGCCTGCTGTCCGAGGTCGAGGACGACCTTCCCGCGGCCTCGGAACTCGTGGTCCCCAGCCGCCAGGTTCGGCTCCCGCTCTCGTGGGACGACCCCTCGACCCGGGAAGCAATTCAGCGGTACATGCACGGCGTGCGCGCCGACGCCCCGTGGTGCCCCTGGAACATCGAGTTCATCCGGCGGATGAACGGACTCGATTCCGTAGCAGACGTATTTGACACGGTCTTCGCGGCCGACTACATGGTGCTCGGACTCGGTGACGTGTACCTGGGTGCTCCGGTCGCCACGCCACTGGACCCACGACACCGCCTGGTGACGACCAAGTACAACCCGGCGCGAACCTGGACGCCGGAGAACGCCGTCGGGATCGGCGGGGCGTACCTCTGCATCTACGGCATGGAAGGCCCAGGCGGGTATCAGTTCGTGGGTCGAACCACGCAGGTGTGGAACCACAGTGCCGCCTACAGCGGCGGCCCGTTCGAGGAGGGAACCCCTTGGCTGTTGCGGTTCTTCGACCGAATCTCCTGGTACTCGGTCGAACCCGAGGAGCTGCTGGATCTGCGCGCCGACCTGGCCGCAGGCCGCGGCGGTGGAGTGGAGATCACCGACGGTGAGTTCTCACTCGCCGAGCACGAGACCTTCCTGGACACCAACGCGGACTCCATCGCCGAGTTCCGTGCAACGCAGGCCGTGGCCTTCGGTGCCGAGCGTGACGCGTGGTCGGCTGCGGGCGAATTCGACAAGAAAGGCAAGATCGATGCTGCCTGAGGTCCGAGACCGAGTTCTGCAGGCCTACAAGCGAATCGCCGAGGTGGATCGACCCGAGGTGTGGATCACCCTGCGCGACGAGGACGACGTGCTGGCCGAGGCGGTGGCGCTCGAACGCGCACTGGAGGCAGGTGCAGATCTGCCGCTTGCCGGCACGCTCGTCGCGGTCAAGGACAACATCGACGTGGCGGGTCTGCCCACCACCGGGGCGTGCCCCGAGTTCGCCTTCATTCCTACGGAGTCCGCTGTCGCCGTCGAGCGACTGACGAGCCAGGGCGCATTGGTGCTGGGCAAGACCAACCTGGATCAGTTCGCCACCGGACTGGTCGGCACCCGTAGCCCCTACGGCGCGGTGCGCTGCGCCTGGGACCCGACGTTGGTCTCGGGCGGATCCAGTTCGGGTTCGGCCGTCGCCGTGGCACTGGGCATCGCGGACATCGGAATCGGAACCGACACAGCCGGTTCCGGGCGAGTGCCCGCCGCCTTCCACGGACTCGTGGGCATCAAGGCCTCGCTGGGTATCGTGCCGACCACCGGCGTCGTGCCCGCGTGCGTCGACTACGACTGCGTCACCGTTCTCGCGCGCGATCTCGACAGTGCCACTGCAGCGATGAAGGTGATGACCGGGCCCACCATCACCGATCCACGCAGCCGGGCGTGGCCGGCCGACGTGCGACTGGCCGCGTCACCGGAGCCCCGGGTCGCCATCCCGCGAGGTGAGGATCTGGCGTCGTTGAGCCCGGCGTACCGTCGGGCATTCGAGGAGACGGTGGCCGGCCTGGCCGAGAAGGGCTTCACCCACGTCGAGGTCGATATCTCGGAGCTACTCGACGCGGCCACACTGCTGTACGACGGAGCGATGGTGGCGCAACGCTATTCGGCCGTCGGGAAGTTCCTCGACACCGCGCCTGCCGGTGCCGACCCCACGGTCGCTGCGATAGTCCGCTCCGCCGCAGGGCCGTCCGCCCACCGATATGTGGACGATCTCGACACACTCGCGCGAGCGAAGACCACTGCCCGCGCGCTTCTGAGCGACGTCGACGGCCTGCTGTTGCCCACCACCACCGAACATCCGAGTATCGCTGCGGTGCAATCGGATCCGCTGGGCATCAATCGTCGCCTCGGCACGTTCACCAACTTCTGCAACCTGCTCGACATGGCCGCGGTGGCCGTTCCTGGTGCTCCGACGCACGACGGCTCTCCGTTCGGGGTCATGGTCGTGGTACCGGCGTTCGAGGATCAGGTCGCGATCGACCTCGCCGCACGACTGAGCGGCACACCGTCACCGACTCTGATCGACGACGGCATCGAGGTACTGGTCGTCGGTGCGCATCTGCGCGGCTTTCCGGTGCATCACCAATTGACCGCTCGCGGTGCGCGATTCAGTGGTGAGGTGACGACCACGGCGGACTACCGGCTGGTGGATCTGCACACCACCCCGCCCAAGCCCGGTCTGGTGCGGCGCGCGGGTGCCGGCGCTCCCATCTCCGGAGAGCTCTACCGCATGTCTGCTGCCGCGCTCGGGACCTTCCTCGCCGGGCTACCGGCACCGATGGGTCTGGGTCCGGTCGAGTTGTCCGACGGTCGCTGGGTCACCGGGTTCTGCTGCGCGCACGATGCGGCCGAGAAAGGAACCGACATCACCGAATTCGGCGGCTGGCGCGCATACAGCTCACGCGGGCACGGGCCTGCCGCCGTCGGTGGCGATCCGCACCGCCAGTAGCCCGAGCACCGTGCCCATGAAGTAGCGCTGCACCCTCAGCCACGTGGGGCGGACGGCCAGGAACTGCGCTATCGATCCGGCCAGCACCACGATCGCCAGGTTGACCGCCACCGCCACCGCGATCTGCACACTGCCGAGCGTGAATCCCTGCAGCAGAAGGTGACCGGCCGCGGGATCGACGAACTGCGGGATGACCGAGATGTACATGATCGCGATCTTCGGGTTCAGCAGGTTGGTCACCAAACCCATGGTGAACAGTCGCCGAGTCGAATCCTGCTGCAGCTCGGTCGGTTCGAATGCCGAGACGCTCCCGCGCAGCGCCTGCACAGCCAGCCAGGCGAGGTAGGCCGCGCCGGCGAGCTTGACCGCCGTGTAGAGCGCGGGCACGGCGGTGAACACCGCCGCCAGGCCGAGATTGGTGGCCGTCAGATAGACCAGGAAGCCGAGCGCGACTCCGGCCAGCGACACCGCACCCGCCCGTCGGCCCTGCGAAATGCTGCGCGAGACAAGGTAGATCATGTTGGGCCCCGGCGTCAGAACCAACGCGAGAGCCACTGCGAACACTCCGAGAACTGCGGAAGACGACACCATGCGGTCAAGACTTCACGTCGACCGGCTCGCCTGAGAAGAGCCAGTTACGGTTTCGTGGTTCCCTATCCGGCACGCACGGCAGCGGCGACCGCGTCACCGATCGCTGCCATCCCCGCCGCCGTCGGGTGCAACGGTGCAGCAGGATTCTGCGGGACGACGCCCTCGAAATACCGCTGGTCCGGAGCCACGCACACGTCGTGTCCGACGCTCAGCGCCTCGGTTTCGACGAATTCCGCACCGTGTTCCTCCGCCTGCGTTCGCAGGGCCTCGTTCATCGCGGTGATGTTGCCCTGGATGTAGTCGGCGTCCTCGGGCAGCATCGGCTGGGTGGGAAAGCAACCGCCGTCCGGCAGATAGGTGCCGTAGCCGACCACCAGAATCCGTGCCTCGGGCGCACGTTCGGCCACCGCGTCGAGCATCGCTCCCCAGCTGGGCGCCCTGTCGGCGATGGCCGTCGCCACGGTGTCGACGCCGCCTGCGGTGAGGCGGTCCTTGCAGATGTTGGTGGCCGAGGTGTCCGCGAACGTCAGGCATTGCACAGCCGTCGAGACGAGCCCGATGTCGTTGCCGCCGATCGTGACGGTCACCAGATCGGTGTCGGGGGTCAGCGCGTCGAGTTGCACGGGCACCTCACCGCTGGATGTGCTCTGTGGTGTGGCGACGATGTTCTCGGTGACGGCACCCGAGCAGGTCACATCGACGAACGAGCCGGTCGCCAATTCCTCGGCGAGCACGTGCGGATAGTTGGCGTCGGACTGCTGACATCCCGGAACACCGATCTGGTCGGGGATACGCGGACCCGATGCGGCCGAGTCACCCAGCGCGACGTAGTTCAGCGGAACGGACGGCTCCGACGACACAGCAGGCCCCTCCGGTACCGAAGAATCCGACGAACAGCCCGCAAGCAGACCGGCGCTCACAGCAAGACCGACGAGAATTCCCTGGCTCCTCACAGCGTCGACGCTACAGCTGCCGGTAATCTCGATCGGGTTGTCCAGGACACACGGTCCATCGCATCGAACAGAGGAATTACATGATCACCGCGTTCATCAACCAGATCCTCAGTGGCTTCGGCTCCATCTCCGCTGGCAGCAGCGGCTTCGAGCTGGCACCGGGAACGCTGCCCTTCGGGCTGTAGAGACCACCGAACGCTCACCCGCGCGGGGCCGACGATTGCATCGGCCCCGCGCGGGTACCCCCGAGTCATGACTACCCACGGCAACGACTCGAAGAACGACGGCACTGCACCCGACGCCAGGGAGGACGTGACGTCCGATCCGGCCGCGGCAGCGGAGGACAACGACTGGTCGAGCGAAGGCGGAGCCGTAGAAACCGGCCCCGCGACCGACGACGAGCGAACCGCAGGCAACTAACCGATCAGACGGCGGGGAGCGGCCCGCACAGTGCGGACATCGCCGTCGGCGACGATGTGCTCCACCGTCTCACCACGGGTGCGCATCGACTCGTCGACGGCGAAATTCACGCGGGCATCCCCGAGCCAGTCGACGCCGACAACGATTCCCACGGTTCCCTTCGGGATTCCGCTACGCCACCGAACGTGTCCCAGATTGCGGACCGTGATCACGGTCTCTCCGATCTCGAAGTGCCCCATGCGCCCCCCCGGCTCGATTCTTACCGACCAGTACACCTCGAGCGAACTCCCTGTTCAAGCGGTACATGCGCGCTTACGACGACCACCGGAGACCTCGACACCGGTCGGCGCGATCACAATTCGGTTATTCGCCCGTTTTACACCTTCGATTACGACGTCGGGTACTTTTCGATTCCACTATTTGCCGATGTGGCAAGAGTATTTGCCAGTATTCGTTGTGAGTCGCACACTGTCGACATGACTACAGACACCGATCCACACTCTCCGGTCGACGCGATCATCGTCGGCGGCGGAGTCGCCGGACTCAGCGCCGCCGTCGCCCTCGGCCGTTCCCGACGATCCGTCGTGATCATCGATGCCGGTGACCCGCGCAACGCGCCGGCAGCGCACTCTCACAACTACCTCACCCGCGACGGCGAGTCACCTCTCGAACTGGTTCGACTCGGCCGAGACGAGGCGCGGCACTACGGCGCACGCATCGTCGACGGCGTCGCGACCTCGGCGAGGAGAACCGCATCCGGGTTCGAGGTGACCCTCGCCGACGGTTCGGTCGTCCGCGGCCGGAGGATCCTGGTCACCACGGGCCTCACCGACGTCCTGCCGGACATTCCGGGCCTCGCCGAGCGATGGGGTCGCGACGTTCTGCACTGCCCGTACTGCCACGGCTGGGAGGTGCGGGATCGCGTTGTCGGAATCATCGGCAGCGCCATGGTCGGGCACCAGGCACAGATGTGGCGCCAACTCACCGAGCACGTCACGGTATTCGCCCACACGGCAACGGAATTGGCCGCGGGTGATCTCGAGCGACTCGACGCACGCGGCATCGCCGTCGTCGACGAGGAAATCGCTCGAATCGACGTCGACAACGACGCCATCGTGGGCGTGACGCTCGCGAACGGCGAACGAATTGCGCTCGACGCGTTGGTCGTGGGACCCAACTTCACCTCCCGCGCGGACATCCTGGTGTCGCTGGGGATCGGCACCACCGAGATGGTCATGAACGAGAACGTCCTCGGCACGTACATCGAGGCCGACCCCGTCGGTGCCACATCCGTTCCTGGCGTTTGGGTCGCAGGCAACGTGTCCGCGCCGATGGACACGGTGGTTGCGGCGTCGGCGGCCGGAACGAAAGCGGGCGCTGCCATCAACGGCGACCTGATCGAGGAGGAGGTGCGCTCCGCCGTGGAGCGGAAGAAGTCGGCGCAGCCCTAGCTCTCCAGAGCGGCCAGCCCCTCTTCGATCGCCCCCTTGCGGACTCCGAGCTCCGCAAGGGTGGCATCCTCGTTCTCCAACAATGCCAGCAGAATGTGCTCGGTGCCGATGTACCTGTGCCCCAAGCGAAGTGCTTCGCGGAACGTCAGTTCCAACACCTTCTTGGCACCGGCGTCGAACGGCACCAGGTCCGGGATCGGGTCGGTCGGTTCCGGCAATGTCGCCGTCACCGCAGAACGGATTTGTTCAGGCGTCTGCCCCTGAGCACCCAACAACTTCGCTGCCGACCCCTCGGGTTCGTTGAGCAGGCCGAGGATCAAATGCCCGGTCGTGATTCGGTCATTGGCCGTGGCCCGCGCCTCGTTCTGCGCTCCGACCACCACGTTGCGAGCCCGCGGGGTGAAACGCGAGAAGCCCTGACTGGCATCGAGATCGGCCGGATCGTCACCACCCTTGGCGACGAAACGCTTCTGCACCGCCTGTTTGCTGACCCCCATGGATGCACCGATGGCGGTCCAGGACGCCCCGGATCGACGGGCTCGGTCGACGAAATGTCCGATCAGATGAGGTCGTCGAGACGGACGACGTCGGCCCTCGCAACATCGGTTGGACTGCTTTCGCCGCAGAGGGCGAACTTCGGCGTCGTGCGCACTGCGCTACGACGTATATTCACCGGTGAAGGCGTCGCGAATGCCATGTGATCGCCGCGAGTGACAAGGAAGTGGGTCCTTCGATGAATACGAAGGTCGCTGCCCCCTTCGCCATGCCCACCAAACGTACCGCCGGACTGATCACCGTGGCCGTCGTCGCGACCACCGTGTTCGTACTCGGGGACGCCGGGGTGCGCGCCGGTGTCCTGGCCACCGTCGCCGTCGGTTCGGTACTCGCCATCACCGCTGCCATCCGTCGCTATCGACCCGATGATTCCCGATGCTGGTGGGCCCTGCTCGGTGCCTCGGTGTTGTTCATGTTCGGGGTCTCCCTCCGCAGTGATCCCAGCGCACTGAATCACTCGTTCCCGCTGCTGCCGGACCTGTTCACGCTCACCGGGTACGCACTCGTCGGGTACGCACTCTCGCGTTGGATTCGAGATCGTCAGTCGATCGACGACATCACTCCACTCGTCGACGCCGGTCTGATCTTCCTCGGCACCCTGTTCCTGTCGTGGCTACTGTTCATCTCGCCTGCGCTGGAATCGCCCCGCTCGTCGGCATCGACGGTACTGAACGGGGTGTATCCGGCGATCGACGCGGCGTTGATCACCCTGACCACCTACCTGCTGTTCTCCGCCAAGCCCCGCACGGCTGCGCTGCAGTGGGCCCTGATCGCCCTCGTTGCAACACTCGTCGGCGACGTCTCGTACGCCTTCGCTGCCACCACCCCCGACGCGCCTGCGTCGGGATTGCTCGACGGCATCTACCTGTTCGCGTACCTCTCCCTCGCGATGGCCGCGCTCGATCCGTCGATGCGCACTGTCTCCCAACGCCAGATTCCTGCGCCCGCGCACAGCAGCCGCCGCGTCGTGTTCGTGGTGCTCATGCTGTGCGTGTGCGCTACGGTGCCGCTGCTCGGCTCGGCGGTATCCACCGGAGATCTGATCGTGCGGTCGTTGTTGCTCGCCTCGATCCTGGTGGGTGCCTTCCTCCGTGGGGAACGCGCACTGACCAGAGTGCAGGCGAGCGAAGAGCACGCGAAATATCTGGCCGCTCACGATCTGTTGACCGGGCTACCGAACCGCACGATGCTCGACGAGGAATTCACTCGGCTCGAGCATACGAACAGTCCAGGACGAACGTGCATCCTGTTCGTCGACCTCGACAACTTCAAGATGGTCAACGACTCGTACGGCCACCGCGTAGGCGACGAACTGATCATGGCTGCGGCGAGCCGGATCCGCTCCGCAGTCGGCGCAGCCGACACCGTGGTTCGGTACGCGGGCGACGAGTTCGTCGTGCTGACCCGACGCGATCGCGGTGGTGCAGAAGCGTTGGCCCGCCGCATCATCGATCGAATGAACGAACCGTTCCCACTCAGCGCGGCAACGGCATACGTCACGGCATCGGTGGGCATCGCCGACGCGGACCGACTGCACGACGCCATCCGCGAGGCCGACACCGCGATGTATCACGCCAAGTCTCTCGGGCCGGCGCGCTTCGCGTTCTTCGACGAATCCCTCCGCGCTCGAGCGACATCGGCCATCGAGACGGCCACCGCGCTGCGCGGCGCGATCCGGCGCGGTGAGCTCGAGGTGTACTACCAGCCGATCATCGCGACCGCCTCGCGCGCAACAGTCGTCTACGAGGCATTGGTCCGCTGGAACTGGCAAGGACGTGTACGCGCCCCCAACGAGTTCGTTCCGATCGCCGAATCGACCAATCTCATCAAGGAGATCGGCGAATGGGTGCTACGTACCGCGCTCTCGGACCTGGTGACGTTACGCGCGAACGGCCAAGACGTCACCATGTCGGTGAACGTCTCCCCGATGCAATTGCGCGACGATTCACTGCCCGTCGTCGTCGGACGACTCCTCGACACGTACGGCCTCGACGGAGCGGATCTGGCACTCGAGATCACCGAGAGCGTCCTGATCGACGACATGGGCGCGGCCAGAAACGTTCTCGACCGACTCGCCGCGATGGGTGTGCTCATCGTGCTCGACGACTTCGGCATCGGCTACTCCTCGCTGAGCAGGTTGCGCGCGATGCCGATCGCGCTGCTCAAGATCGACAAGTCCTTCGTCCACCAGATCGGCAGTTCCAAATCCGATACCCAGCTGATTCGCGCCATCGTCGCCATGGCATCGGCGCTTCCGGTGGCCACCGTGGCCGAGGGCGTCGAGACCGAGGAGCAGGCCGCGATCATCGAAGCTCTCGAATGCCGTTACGCGCAGGGCTTTCTGTTCGGCAGGCCGGCGCCCCTCGCACACTGGCTTCTCGAATCTGCCGAACGACGGTGAACTCGGTGTTAGCGTCGGGCGGTGTCTGCAATCGGAGTGCACCGCTCGACTGTCCTTGCCTGTGCCCTGCTGCTGGTGCCGCTCGCCGCGTGCAGTAGCGGCGAGAGCACCGATCCCGACTCCGCGGCCGAGAACAGCTGTGTCCTCGGTGCCAGTGGCGGCACCCCGATAGGAGCGACGCCGAGCGCGAGTTCGGGCGACATCTCCACCAATCCGGAAGTGGCGACCGGGTATCGAACGAACATGACCCCGGTGGAAACGGCCTCGTACTCGGTCTCGACCGCCAATCCGGTCTCCACCGAGGCCGCCTGCGCGGTCCTGCGCGACGGCGGCACCGCGGCCGACGCACTGATCGTCGCGCAGACGGTGCTGGGCCTCGTCGAACCGCAGTCGTCCGGAATCGGCGGCGGCGCCTTCCTGATGTACTACGACGCGGCCACCGGGGAAGTTCAGAGCTACGATGGCCGCGAGACCGCCCCGATGAGCGCGACCGGCGATTACCTGCGGTACATCGACGACGTCAATCGCACTCTGCCGCAACCCGATGCCCGTTCGAGTGGGCGGTCGATCGGCGTTCCGGGAGTCCTGCGCATGCTCGAGCAGGCCCACGACGATCACGGCACCCAACCGTGGGGTGAGCTCTTCCAACCCGCAATCGGTCTCGCGGACAACGGAATCGAGATCAGCCCGCGCATGGCGTCGTCCATTGCCGACTCGGCACCGAAGCTCGCCCTCGACCCCGCGTCCAAGGAGTACTTTCTACAGCCGGACGGCACCGGCAAGCCGGCCGGGACGGTTCTGAACAACCCGGCGATGTCGAAGACGCTCTCCGCCATCGCAACCGACGGTGCCGACGCCTTCTACACCGGTGATATCGCGCAGGCCATCGTCGATGCGACCGCCGACACCACCGCAGGCCGTACCCCCGGACAGATCACCCTGGAGGATCTCGCCGCGTACGAGCCCAAGACTCGTACGGCCGTGTGCACCGAGTACCGCGACCACGACATCTGCGGTATGCCCGGTCCGTCCTCGGGCGGTATCGCGGTGGCATCGGCGATGGGAATTCTCTCCAACTTCGATCTCGCGCAATACGCGCCGACGGGGATGGACGCCAACGGCGGCACCCCGACGGCCGAGGGTGTGCACCTGATCGCCGAGGCCGAGCGCCTCGCGTACGCCGATCGTGACAAGTACGTGGCCGATCCGGACTTCGTGCCCCTGCCCGGTGGGTCGCCCGACGCGTTGCTCGATCCGGAATACCTCAGCGAGCGAGCAGGACTGATCGACGAGGGTAGGTCGATGGGTACCGCGCAGCCCGGCGACTTCGGCCCGGTCCAGTTCGCCTCGTCCACCGATCCCGAGTACGGCACCAGCCACATCTCCGTCGTCGACAGCGAGGGCAACGCGGCCTCGATGACGACGACAGTCGAGTCGGCCTTCGGCTCGTTCCACATGGTCGACGGGTTCCTGCTCAACAATCAGCTCACCGACTTCTCGGCCTCGCCGGTGGCCGAGGACGGAACTCCGGTGGCCAACCGCGTCGAGCCGGGGAAGCGTCCGCGCAGCTCGATGGCCCCGACACTGGTCTTCGATCGTGGCGACGACGGCGCGCGCGGCGACCTTGCGCTCGTCACCGGCTCTCCCGGCGGATCGGTGATCATCCAGTTCGTCGTCAAAACGTTGGTGGGACTGCTCGATTGGGGCATGGACCCACAGCAGGCGGTGTCGATGGTCGATTTCGGTGCCGCCAACACACCGTCGACCAACTACGGCGGCGAACACCCGAACGTCTCGGGTGAGGACGATCCGGTGGTGGTGCAGCTCCGCGAGATGGGCCACCAGGTGTCGGTCGCAGACCAGTCCAGTGGACTGAGCGCGCTCGAGCGCACCGACACCGGGTGGATCGGAGGAGCCGACCCACGCCGTGAGGGTGAGGTACTCGGCGGATGACGCTCAGGGCAGGGCAGCCGCGGGGCCGGCAGCGGACGTCACCGCGAGCTCGGGCTTGCGTCGGTGGAAACCCGTCGACGCCTCGAATGCGTGCGCGGCGCGGAGCAGCAGCCGGTCGGCCCCATCGGCTGTGACCATCTGCAGTCCGACAGGCAGACCGGAGGAGCTGAAGCCACCCGGAACAGACAACGACGGCAGTCCTGTCGCCGAGATCAAACAGGCCGCGCGCATCCAGTCGAGATAGTTCCCCATGGGCGTGCCGTCGATCTCGGTCGGGTATTCCTCGTCGGCCGGAAACGGCAGTACCTGAACCGCAGGCGCGATCAGGACGTCGTACGTCGAGAAGAATCGTCTGACGGCCACACCGAGGCGACTACGAGCCGCGTTCGCAGAGATCATGTCTCGGGTGGTGAGCGCCATGCCCTTGTCGACGTTCCACTGCACCGCGTCCTTCATCCGGTGCCGATGCTCGGCCAGCAAGTGACCGTAGTTGGTCGCGAAGTCGAACGCACGCGTGGTCTGAAAGACCTCGTCTGCGTCGGACAGATCCGGGCAGCCGACCTCGACGACGGCACCGAGATCCTCGAAGACGTGGAGCTGGCGACTCAGGACCTCGACCACCTCGCGTTCCACCGGCACGCCGAGACCGAAATCGGTGGTCCACGCAACCCGCAGGCCACGCAGAGTGCCGGGCTCCGCCGATGCGTAGGCGTCGTCGATCGGGAGACTGTGCGGGCTGGACGCGTCCGGGCCGGCGATGGCGCGCATCAGAAAGCGCACGTCCTCCACGTCGTGAGCCAGTACGCCTTGCCGGGCGATCCACGCCCACGGGTTGCGCGCGGGAGTCAACGGGACCCGACCGAGCGATGGGCGGTATCCGACCAGGTTGCAGAACGATCCCGGGGTACGCAGGGATCCGCCCATGTCGGAGCCGTCACCGGCCGGCTGCACCCCCGCGGCGATCGCGGCTGCGGCCCCGCCGCTGCTACCGCCTGCACTTCGGGTGGGGTCGTACGGATTGGTCGTCGTCCCGAACAGCGGGTTGAAGGTGTGCGACCCCGCGGCGAACTCCGGGACGTTGGACTTTCCCGTCGAATTGACTCCCGCGCGCTTGAGGCGCGCGATGATGCCGCTGTCTTCGGTGGGAACGTTGTCCGCCATCACCGGGGACCCGAACGTGGTGCGCATGCCTGCAGTGAGGTGGTTGTCCTTGTGGGTCATCGGCACGCCGTGCAGCGAGGGCAGTGCCGCACCCGAGACCGAATACTCGTCCGCAGCGAGGGCGCGCTGTTCTGCGGTCTCGGCGTCGAGTGTGACGACCGCGTTGACGACGGGATTGATCTCCTCGATGCGCGTCAGATGGGATTCGAGAGCTTCTCGCGCCGAGATGTCACGACGGCGGATGCTTGCGGCCAGCTCGCGCAGGGACATGGACTCAGCAGCACTGCTCATGGATCTCCTCGCTTCGGTCCGGCATCGCCGGAAGTGTTGTCGGCAGCCTATTTACACTCTGCATGCGCCCGCAGCACGGACAGAACCATCCTTCGCAATTGAGTGTTTTCGCCCGTCGCGTGGCGGATTCGCGCATACGGCCGGAAAAAACACGCAAGCAACAAATCGGCAACGTGAAACGAGTTGAGTGAGCAGAACATTCGCCATCGTGCTCTGTGTCACAATCCGAAGGTCTGCGAAGGAGAAACACCGATGTCCAGTCGAATCGACGGCCCGCCAGCAACTCCCGCGATGGCGGAGGACCAATTACCCAGGGGATTGAGACCGCTCTTCGCGCTGGTCTCCGGCATCGAGCGGGTGGGCAACAAACTGCCTCACCCGTTCCTCCTCTTCTGGATTCTCGCGGCCATCCTGGCTGTCGTCAGCGCAGTGCTCGCGGCCCTCGGCACCAGCGTCGTACTCCCCGGTACCGGCGAGTCGACAGCGGTTCGGAGTCTGTTGAGCAGTGACGGCGTCGCCATGATCTTCGGGACCGCGTTGGACAACTTCGCAGCCTTCGGTCCACTGCCGATCATCGTCACCGTCATCCTCGGCGTCTCGGTGGCAGAGCATTCGGGCGTGCTGACCACGTTGTTGCGCACCACCATCGTGAAACTGCCCACCAGATGGGTGACGTTCGCGGTCGCATTCGCCGGCACCATGTCGCACGTCATGTTCGATGCGGCATTCATCGTCGTCCTCCCCTTGGCGGCACTGGCCTTCAAGGCTGCGGGCCGAAGCCCGGTACTGGGCATGATGGTTGCATTCGTGGCCATCTCGGGTGGGTACAACGCATCACCGCTCATCACTCCGAGCGACGCGATTCTGTCCTCGTTGACGACCTCGGCGGCGCAGATCGTCGATGCGGAGTACGTGGTGACGCCCGTGGACAACTACTTCTTCAGTCTCGCTTCGTCATTGGTGATCTCCGTGTTCATCACCCTCGTCGTGGAACTGGTGATGGCCAAGCACATGAACCTCGACCCCGACGACGGCGTCGAGGACGGTGCCGAGAATCTGAAATTGGAACTCGCGCCCGCAGAGAAGAAGGGGCTGCGCCGCGCCGGCATCGCATTCCTGATCTACGTCGCAGTCATCGTCGCAGCTCTGCTGCCTGCATCGTCGCCACTACGAGGTGAGAACGGTGGCTTCGTCCAGTCCGTCGTCATGGAGAACGTCGCCTTCTTCATCGCCATCGCGTTCGTCCTGACCGGCTGGGTCTACGGCAGAACCACCGGCAGCTTCGGCCGTGCGCGGGAGATCCCCGAATCCATGGCAGTGGGGATCAGGACCCTCGCTCCGATTCTGGTTCTCTTCTTCGCGATCTCCCAGTTCCTCGCGTATTTCAAGTGGACCGGAATCGGCAACGTCGTCGCGGTCAACGGGGCGGAGCTGCTGAAGGCCGGTGGGTGGCATCCGCTGGTCGTCTTCCTGCTGATGCTGGTGGTCATCTCGATCATGAACCTGCTCGTCAGTAGCGGCTCGGCCATGTGGGCGATGCTCGCGCCGGTGCTGGTCCCGATGCTGATGTACATCGACGTCAACCCCGCAACCACTCAGGCCGTGTACCGGATAGCCGATTCCTGCACCAACGCAATGACTCCCATGTCCGCCTACTTCATCCTCACCCTCGGACTCATCCAGCGATACAAGAAGAATGCGGGTATCGGCACCCTGGCGTCGTTCACCATCCCCGTCGCACTGGGCATGCTGATCGTGTGGGCTGCACTGTTCGCCGTCTGGTACGCCTTCGGTATCCCGCTCGGCCCGGGTGCCCCCATTCGCTGATCAGTACAGGTAGGCCGCGGATTCCGAGGCGAACAGCCGATTGCCGCTGCGTTTGGTGGCTCGCAACACCGACACCACCGAGATCGAATCGGCCAGTGCCGACCATTTCGAATGAGTTGTCATCTCGTGCAACGCAACTCGATCCGAGCACGCGAAATTGATCCGTAGACCCTCGGAGCCGGCGACCGCCACGGCGTACCGCACCTCGGAATGCTCGAGCAGCAGGTCGACCAGGTTGTCGTGGTGCCGCGGTGCAACCTTCACCCACACCATCGCTTCCGCGGTGTACCCGAGCAACGCCGGTTCGACCACTACGCGCAGGCGGGACTTGTTCGTCTGCTCGAGTGTCTCCATATGACGTCGAACCGTGTTCTCCGTGGTGCCCACCACGCGCGCGATCTCCGACGTGGGTGTGCGCGCGTCCTCGGCCAGCACGCGCAGGATGCTGCGATGCAGCGACGAGATCTCCGGGCCGATCCGCCCGTCCGGCTGATAGCCCTCGTGGACGGGGGGAGTCAGGGCGGCCACCTGCCCGTGGTCGAGGATGCTCGGACGCCACTCCCGTACCGAACGATAGACACGGGTGATCGGATCGACTCGAATTCGCCGAATACCACTGACGCTCGGCAGATCGTCGAGCACTAGATCGGCCAGATGCGCGTCGTCGACCAGGATCTCCGCGATGCACTCCTCGTGTCCCGACGTGGCGTAGACGTGAGGTTCACCCCGGATGGTGGACACCGAGATAGCGGGACCGATGGTTCCGCTGGAAGGATGTCCGCATGTCCCGCAAACGCAGGTCGTTCACGACCGAATACAAGGTCGAGGCCGCCCGTAGGGTG
>NZ_JALGQI010000062.1:0-544 GCF_022810385.1 Rhodococcus sp. ARC_M12
CCCCGAGGCTTATCGCAGCCTCCTACGTCCTTCATCGGCTCCTGGTGCCAAGGCATCCACCGTACGCTCTTCATTACTTACAACAAAGATGCTCGCGTCCACTGTGCAATTCTCAAACAACACACACACTCCCACCTGATATCCACACCATGACCACCACCGAAGTGATGCGGTCTGCCAGACAGTGAAAGCCTGCATATATGTCTTGCCTTGAAAGAAACACTCGCGTGTTCTCTCAGGACCCAACAGTGCATCGATATAGACATCGCCGGCGGAGTCGTTGAAGACCCACCGATACGCGATGTCTGGTTGTCAGTGTTCCACCCGTGAGCTCCCGCCGTTCCACGTGTGGGAACGAAACGGGCTCTGCCAGACCATCATCCGAGCACCTGTGTGCTGGTACATGTTCTGGAGAATGCTCCTTAGAAAGGAGGTGATCCAGCCGCACCTTCCGGTACGGCTACCTTGTTACGACTTCGTCCCAATCGCCGATCCCACCTTCGACGGCTCCCTCCCACGAGGGGTTAGGCCACCGGCTTCGGGT
>NZ_JALGQI010000063.1:0-543 GCF_022810385.1 Rhodococcus sp. ARC_M12
CTGTCGATACTGACCGCGGGATTTCCACCGGCGCATCGCGGCCGCGCTGTAGGTGTGTGGGCCGGGGTTGCTGGATCCGGGGCGGTCCTGGGCATCCTCGGGGCTGGTGTGCTGCTCGAACAGTGGTCGTGGACCTCGGTGTTCGTCGGGTTGACCGTCGCCGGAGCGGTTCTGGCCGGGTTGGCATGCAGTATCGCGGAGTCCCGCCAGCAGGAGCATCCACCGGTCGATTGGGTGGGCGCGGTGACCGTAGTTGTCGCGGTCGGGGCGATCGTCTTCGCTGTGATCGAGGTTCCGGCCCGTGGCTGGTCGGATTCGCTCGTCGCCATCAGCACTGCGGTGGGCTTGTTCGCAGTTGTGGTGTTCGTCGTCGTAGAACTACGTTCCTCGGCACCCCTACTCGATGTCCGGTTGTTCGCCCGCCGTGGCTTCGGTGCCGGCGCACTGTCGGTCTGTATCCAATTTCTGGTGACCTTCGGGGTGTTCTTGCTGTTGGTGCAGTATCTGCAGTTGATTCTCGGTTATGGACCGCTCACCGCCGCG
>NZ_JALGQI010000017.1:0-162110 GCF_022810385.1 Rhodococcus sp. ARC_M12
GGCTACGGAAGGAGTGCCTGAACCGCAATCACTGGACGAGTCTGCTCGAAGCGAGGGTGGTGATCGAGGACTTCAAAGACGACCACAATCATCGACACCGGCACTCATCACTGGGCTACCTCACGCCTGCTGAGCACGCTGCCCAATGCACCCACAACCACCAACCGGTCGAGGGCTGCGAGATCGACTGAATCAATCACACCGTGGCTCTTGAACGCGGTGGTCCGACTATCGGGGACCTGCCAGGAACGCTTTCGGCATGGTGAATATCCTTCCACCGTGAGGAGTGATCCTCACAGATCAGATGTCAACCAAACCTGGGGCAGTCCCAAGTCTCGTTCGAGAAGCTTGAGAGTGACTCACCTACAGGGGCCAGGGCGGCCTGGGGCAGCCTTCGAGTAAGAAAGGCTCAAAGCCGGACGGCCGCCACCGTCGGTGTTGGCGATGGAGGTACCGGACTGAAAGTCCTTCACCGTGCCTATGGCGTGACTCTGAAGTCGCATTCCCTCCACTCCAACGACCAGTCCACAGCGGCCGACCCGACCCCGAGAACTTCCGGCGGTAAACGCCGCCCGCCATGACCGAGGCCGACCTCGAGCACCTGTTCACCCCTCACGCCTGCGACGAAACCGCCGACTATGCGGACCTCACACGAGGCCAAACAAGCTGTATGGTCACGTCGGTGTTCGGCACCGGCGAAGCGGGTGCTGTATGTGGTGGACCGCAGGTCAGCCCGACAAGCATCCCTATCGGATGAGAAAACCAGCAGGATGTGGTCATGACGGAATCCAGTTCAGCGGCCTCTAATCCTCATGTCGTGATCTACCAGAACCCCGACTTCGTCGGTGCTTTGTTGCAGGAGCTCCTAAACGAAGGCCTTCTCGTGTCCGGCGAGTCCGAGTCCACCCGGAAAGACAGCTCACAGCGCACACGGAACAAATCCGGCGGAGTAAACCTGTCAGCCAAGGCCGCCCTGCCGGTCGCCGGCGGTATCGACGGATCGCTCGACGGCTTATTGGGTAAAACCAGCAACGACGGGACCGAGACTGCAGCTATCGCACGACGGCAGTACTCCTACGACTTGGCCTACTACCTGCAACTTCTCAAGCAGAGACTGGTCGGGCAAATTATCGAGATAGACGAAGAAGAGAATGCTGCCGGCCTTGTTGGCGGTGAAATAGTCGTCTTTACCGGACGATTCAGGGCCAACGAGATCAACGCCATCCTCGACATCGCTACCCCGGATCTCGTTGCCGCGGCCACAAAATTCTTCGCCCGCAGCTCCGCGCGCCCACATGTCGATAACGATGATTTCGATATCGCGCGGCTTAAGTACGACTGGGAAGCCGCCGAGCAGGAGGCGACGCGGCAGGCAGACCTCGCTTACGCGGCTACCCGCGCGCTGCGTACCGATTTTCGGAGTGACAGCACCCGCGAATTCTACTGTGAACTCGGAGGTGATCTCACCGCCGTCACGGTCTGCGACGCAACGCATTTTGTCACCGATGACCAGGACCGCCTCCTCGACGGACGGTTCACTGTCCTGGGCAAAGTCACCACGCCGCTCGAAGAAGACGTGCCCGTACTCAGTAGGAACAAGATCCTCAGGCGTCTGAACCCGGACTTCGTGGAATCTGTGTTCGACCAGCTCACTGATGCCGTAGGCAGCTCCGTGCCCGACCAACAACAAATACGGAACTTACTTGATTCAGAGACGGACTTGCCGCCAGTTGATGTTCGATTCTCGGCGAAAATCGAGGGCCAATCGTTCACTGTGCTCCCGATCGCGATCTACATCTGACCCCGCCACGCTGAGTGGAGGGGTCAGATGTAGCGGGGCCGACTGAATCCGCCAGATCGGAAAGAAGTAGCGACCGGCGGTGCACAAGAGAGGTGTCGCGAACCGCAGGGCCAGCCGGGCAAGCGCCGCCACATCAACCGAGAAACAACACCAGCTGTCGGTTCTCAGCCGGTGTGGAGAATTCTCAGGTCATCGGTCGGTGTGGTGGCGAATCCTTCCTGTGTACCAAGCGCTCACCGTCTCTAACGCGCCATCAAGCGATTGCGGCGGGGTCCGAATTGGTGGCCTTGCACATGCGCTCGAAGTGCTGCGTGTCAGCGAATTTCATGAACTCCATTCCTCTGCGAATGTGCCCGTGGATCGCGCGAGCATCGAGCACGTCCACACTCTCGCTGCCCTCGCCGTGGGAGTAGCGGTTGCAGAAGTTGTAAACGTCTCGGTAGGGGTTGTTCACAAGGTCGCCGCCCATAAGGTCTTCGAGGCGCTGATCAAAGGTACCAAGATGCGGAGCTTTGTAGCTTGCGAAGATCTCGAGGACGCGGCGCACAGCGTTGGGAAGTAGGAACAGCCGGTCATGATCGGTGCCGTCCACGACCCCCTCCATCACCTGCGCGAAGAGGTAGGCCTACTCGGTTGTGTGCTTCACGAGCATGGGTGCGAGCGTTGCCACCTGGGTCTTGCGTACGTCGTCTTCGGTCGCTGCGTACATCTCCAAGAAGGCCACCTCGGGGAAGCGTTTCTCGTCGGCCTCACCTTTCCTGATCTTCTTCCGAGATGAGTTCCATGCGCTGCCCTGAGACTTGAGGAAGAGACGTAGTAGTCCGAAGTCGTGAGTCAGCACGATGAATTGGCCGAAGCCTTCGAGCGTGTCCACCAGCCATTGATGCGTGGCGAAGAGCGCCTCACGGTCAAGTGAACTCGAAGGGTCATCGATGACGACGATGCGAGAAGTCTTGTCCCCGCTAATGGTCTCGTCCTCTAGCTTTCGCAGGAAGTAGAGGAGCGAGAGGGTGGTGCGCTCGCCATCGCTCAGGTGCGTGGCCGGCAGAGCTCCCCGGAGGCAGGCATAGGATTTGCCGTCCTCGGTCACGGCGACACTGAGGTGGCCCTTCCCGTAGACGCGGGAGAAGTCGGCGGTGAGGGTCTCTGCCATCCTGCTGTTCGAGAACTGCTTTTGGCGGAGGTCAATCAGAGTCCGTTCTGCCAGATCAGCACCATCTGTGGCGGCCTTGTGCTGGGTCTGCGCGGTCTTGGCGCTTGTCTCATGCTGACGAAAGGATTCTGCACGGGATCCGATGATGTGGTCGAGGACGGTCTCGTAGCGCGCCTCGATCACGGTGGTGCGGTCGGCTACCTGTTCGTTGTGCTCGGTGATCGCTTTCTGCAAAATGGAAGCCGAGAGATCACCGACGCGGAGTGACCAATCGGGCGCGATCGGCGTCGTAGTCGGGTCTTCGGCTTTCTCGTCGAGAACGCGCTTGAGTTCATCGAGCACGTCTATACGCGCGGATACCTCTTCCTTCACGGCCTGAAGGTTTGTGGTGTAGCCGTCTCGAAGTTCAACTACAAGCTCTTCGGGCGTGGGTATGGCATCAACCCCAGCTACTCAGAGCCACCTTTCGGCTCTGCACCTCCGCGGCGAGCGACTGCGCACGTTCGCGGATATCGGACCGGCTCTTGTCGAAGTGCTTGGCGAGCTGCTCCCACCGGTCTGACGACAGAACATTGCCGCAGAAGAGGCAGTCATCAAGTCCCTCGTGTAGGCGAATACCCTGCTCAGCCCACTGCTGCCGTTCCTGATTCGCTGCGAGAGACGCGATCGTCACGCTCGTGGGTGTGTCGGTCAGCACCGTCTCAAGCCCACTCATCGCCGCGGTAAGCCCACCCGGAGGGTCCGCAACTGCGGGCAGGTGTTTCGGCGTGGGCTCGCTCAAGCGCTTGAGTGCCTCGACGCTCTCGTTCTCATCTGGGAACTCACCCTTGTATTTACGGAGCAAGCCCTCGACCACCGGCATCGAGTACTTGTTTTTAGTGAATCGCTGGTAGTCGAAGCTCTTGAGCTGATCTGCGATGCCGGCCTGAGCTGCGGTCGCCAGCTTTCTGGCCTTGGTCGTTGATTCCTGGCTCTTCTTGCCCGTCTCAGTCGCCTCGAGGCGGAAGGCGTCGATCTTCTTGGCGAGTTCGGCCTCCTGCCCCTTGGCTTCGATGGCCTCTTCGCCCAGGGTGACAATGGGCGAGGCCGTGTCGCCATCCAGAAATTCTGAGAGGTTGCGGTTCACCCACTCCTTGGTGAAGACCGCCATGGCGGGCGAAGGACCGCCATAGCCCACCCGCACTACGTGACTCGCCGCCAGCTCGTCCTCCCAGACCGCCTCTGTCGAGGCGTCGTCCGAGGCAATCTCGAGCAGAAGTGACGCGAAGGAGGATTTACCGCTGCCGTTGTGGCCGTACACGACTGAGCGCCTGCCCAGAGGCAGCGCGGTGGGCCAAAAGCCCTTGCTCAGTGAGCGATAAGTGGTCTTAGGTTCGAGTCGACGCAGCACGGGGAAGATCTTAGTAGTGGCTTGCTGCAACACCCTGAGCCGCAGCAACTCTGGAACTGTGCTGTGGCTCAGGGTGTTGTCCATGAAATCAGGGACGCAGTGCCGTCGGTGCAGTGGTGTAGTAACGACGCATGACCACACTCGAGCCGGCTAACGATCAGAGATCAGAGCCGTTCGAGAAAGCCTGGCAATCGTTGGATGCAGCGCACCAACTTCGTAGCGACATCGCGACGCACTGGAACGAACTGGACATCGACAGCGCACTGCGCTGCTGGATCGAGCTCGACGAACGAGGCACAGGCGAGCTTGGCGTGTCGGTCGAGTGGCCAACGCAGGCCGACGCCCTCCAACAGAGTGGCCGAGACTTCATTGCTGCAGTCCAGAACAGCCTGAACGCAGCAATCCAGGCCACCGAGAGACTGACTTCGGGCATCACACCCACGCCTGATCGACCGATCCAATTCCCCCTCTGTTCAACCCCATCCGAGTTCACCGAGCTCCACCGCTCCGGCGCGTTCGACGGTCTCCGACCCGACCACCTGCAGCTCCTCGCGCTGTTCCAGCCCTACGCAATCGAAGCAGAAACACCCACTCGAATCTCAACGCTGCGGTCGGCAATGGGCCTGTTGAAGAATGTCGTCGCCTTAGTACCCGATGCAGAGGTTTTTGGAATATGGGCACACTCAGCTCAGCCGACCGTGCTCGTGGACCCACCGCACAAGATCGTCGAACTAGCTGCCGAGCCGCCCACACTCGTCCAGACACCAACCCCGATCGCGCGATTCAGGGTAGAACCCACCGAAGGCGCGCGAGGCCTGAACGGTCGGCCGGGCGTTGCCCTCGACATCGCGTTCGCGCTACCTCCATGGCCGGGCAACCCAGACAAAGACACGGTCGGCCGCCGGTGTGCCTCACTTCTCAAAGTTGCAGCCGAAATTGTTCGCGGCTTCGAGCGCTCGGTTGGTCTGCGCGAGCCGCTGAACCGCCCGGACCCCGACTTGGACGTGGACGTGGACAAGTTGACTACCGAACACGACAATGACCCTGGCAGGTGGGCACCGGTCGATCACTCGAATTACCCAGACCTGGAACCCCAACTCGCTCAGTCCGAACTCGGCCTGGCTGTCTATCGGGATGACGACGACAACATGGTCATGCTGGTCCACACTGAAACCGGCGTGTTCGGGCGGACGATTCCACATGCCCGAGTCCTCGAACCAGCAGTAATTCGAGGTACTGCAGCCGAGAACGCGACCCTGGCCGCTGCGGCACAGTGGGGGCTCCCCGATTTCGTGTTACCACCCAAGAAGATCGCCAAAGGCACAGCATCCCGTGAGCTCGGCGACGGTACGGTCATCTTCGGAGATCGAGCACTTGCCATCCAGGTGAAGTCCCGCGACGTACCCACCGACGCAAACCCTGCGCGCGAACTGAACTGGATTGCCAAGAACGCCGCGAAGGGCGCGCGCCAGGCCGCAGGCACAGTACGAACTCTCACCGCCACACCCAAGACCCTTCACAACGCTCGTGGACGCTCTATTCACGTCGACGCTGCGGTATTCGCATGGGTGGGTGTTGTGATAATCGATCACGACCAGCCACCCGAGCACATCTCCCCCGTCTCATCGACGCCGTCGCTTGCAGTAGTGGCTCTTCTACGGCGTGAGTGGGAATTCCTCTTCGACCAGCTGAGGTCGATCACCGCCGTCGGCGCATACATTCACCGAGTAAAAGGCGACGAAGTCGCACCGGGTGAACACGTGCCACACTATTTCGAGCTCGCGAATGCCGACCTCGAAGCAACCCGGAACGCTGATACCAACAAACACTATCCAGCACTAGCCCAACACTTTTCGTATCCCCTCTTACCGAGGGAGCCAGCATCGAGTCTCGACACCGCGGGGGCAGCGCTGTATCGCCAGATGCTCGAGGACGTCGCTACGTCGTCCTGGGATCGTCCCGAACTCGACCGCTTGAACGTGCTGCACATGCTCGATCAGCATCCGGTACTCGAGCGGGCCGCGATCGGCCGACGACTGCTCGACCAGCTCCGAATCGCTCAAGACGCGCTCAATGGTGAGACGCGGTTTGAGCCTCGCCGTTACTGGCTGGGGGACAACCACTTACATTTAGCCTTCGGCGTGCTGAACCATCTCAGCGGACACCACCAAGCAGTCTTCCGTGGGTGGACGATGCTCCGCCACCACGAATGGATCTCCGGGCTTCCCGCCGACGCAGTTGATGCTTGCCGGACGGTCGCGGTTCTTCTCACTCCCAGGCACGATGGCCTTCGCCCATGGGACACAACAATGTACGTACTCTTCGGCGAAATCGATGTTGACGAAGAAGAACTGGACGCATACCGTCGAATATTCGGCAGCACAGCCTAATTCGCTCGCAGACTGCCTGAGTTGCGGGCCTTTACCGCAAGACTGTTTCATGCGACTGCAGGACTAACGTGTCGCCAGCGCCTGCCATGCCCGGGCCACAAGGTTTGCCGCTTCGCGCGCTGTCACGATCAGCCGCGTCTGCCCCGACAACTGACTCAACCAATCGGATTCGGTCGGTATGTCCGCGAATTGCCACTGCCCTGGCAGCTTGTTCGTGGGCCCGAACCTCCGATACAAATCGGCCACTGCCGGCTCGAATGCGCCAATCCGAGTGAGTGCACACAAGTCCCACAGATCACGCGACGCCCGCCGATCACACCAGGTGGCCGTCTTACCCGCAACGAAGGCGGGCCGCGTGGGCACCGTCAACTCAGCTCCCGGTGCATCCTCAAACCGCTGTTCGAGTCGCCGGTTCTCCAGAGGCCATGCTGGGCGACCTTCCGCCGACAGCAACTGCACCTTGACCGCCAGTCCGGACTGCGACCTCAACACTGCACCGAGGCGCTCAGGCACCTCGCTGATCGCAGGATCCCACACCAGACGCCCGTGGCTGCGCATCACCGCGCGTGGGAGAGCGCGGTCGAGATCACGAGCGACCTCCGATCTGGAACCGACCGCAATCAGGTCGATGTCCTCACTGAGACGACCATCGACCAAATGGGTTCGAGCCAAGGCTGTTCCGCCGATGAACACAATCCGATCCGCGAAATGCGCACTCAGATAGCCGAGCAGGTGCGAGATCAGGTGATCCCGCTCGACCTGTGCACGCGCGACACCGAATTGCGCGGCCACCGAGGCCAACTCGCGGGGATTCACTACTTCTCCCCCAACCGAGCCTGCAGCCGCGTCAACGTCATTCGCATCTTCTGAGCCCCAGCGATCTCGGCTAACACTTTCGGATCGCACCGTCGATACAACTGCTCCACCGCCGGCCACACCTCAGCCTCGGCGTCACCGAGACCCGGACGCTTTACCAGATCCAACACCGTCTGCTCCGCAGTCGTCACCAACACCGGACCCAACTCGGTATCGATACGCTCCGCATCCAGACGTGCGGTGTCGCGCACGACGAACCGAACCAACGCCGGCCGATCCACCAACCGAATCGGATCGTGTCGCGTCGGCACAGCCACCACAGCCGTCGCCAACGCACGCGGAAGAACACCGTGCAACCGCGCTGCGCTGATACCCATCACCACAGCGTCATCGCGGCCGTACGCCGCGACAGCGATACCAACTGCTGCAGCCTCCAGGCCAGGCATCCACTCGGTCCCGACCCGATCGTCGGGCACGGCCACGTAGAAGCCCGTCGCCACTCGGTGCAGCAGGCCCAGGTCCGTCAGCCGCGCAAGCTCGGCTCGCGGGTGCGCGTAGACATCGGCCGCTGTCGCGGCTCGCACCATCCGCATCGGAAGCCGTGCAAACGCGGGAGGTAACCCGGCATGACGGCGTCGCACATCGCTTGTCGTCACAGTTACCTCCATCAAATGTCGGATACGTAGGCTCCAAGCCTACAGAACCGACACTGATTCCAACACTGCACCTCGGCCCGGCCATCACCTGCCCAGTCCGTACACATCCACCTACATCCACACGAACGCTCACCGATGAGTTAGCGATGAGTTGTGACATTCTGTGACACCGAACGCCGGATCGAGCCGCCGAACCGGCAAAACCCCAGGTCACAAGCGACCCATAAACCCAGGTGGACGAACCGGGCTCGCGCAAGAAACGAGCGGCCGAAATAGGCCAAAAAGGGACGGCCCCAACCGTTTTCGCTGGTCAGGGCCGTCCGAACGAGCCTCCTAACGGGATTGAACCGTTGACCGCTCGCTTACAAGGCGAGTGCTCTACCGCTGAGCTAAGGAGGCAGTGAAGCGAGGCAATCATATCCGTTCATCGGACGCTCAGTGTCAACAGGTACCTTGTCGGTGGATCACCCCAGCTACGTGTAAAGACGGTCATGACTTTCCTGCAAGACCTGACGGCTTCGCTGAGCCGTCTCACCGGTGAGCGTCGGGCCACCATCGATACGCCGACCGCAGCGCCGTCACCTCTACGCCCGATCGACCTGACCGACGATGCGTCGGTCGCAGAGGTTCTGGACCTCGCGGTTCGCGTCGGCGAGGTGTTGCTGGCCTCGGGTACTTCGGCGGTGGATACGGCGACGCAGGTGCAGTTCATCGCCGCGAGCTATGGCCTCGCGCGGTGCGACGTCGACGTCACGTACAACTCAATCACCCTCAGCGCCCATCGTGGCCCGACGCGTCCTCCGGCATCGACGATGCGCATCGTGCATTACCGCTCGATGGACTTCACGCGTCTGGCCGAGGTGGATCGTCTGATCCGTGCTGTGCGCGTCAAGATGATGCCGCCGAGCGCGGCGCTGGATCGGCTCGAGGAGATCACCAAGGCTCCACACCCCTACAACCGCTGGATTGCGACGTTCGCGTGGTCCGGCATGGCCGCGGCCGTCGGCGTCCTGCTCGGGGGTGGCCTCTTGGTGGCCGTGGTGAGCTTCCTGACGACGATGGTGATCGATCGAATCGGTCGGATCCTGAACCGAGCCGGTCTGCCGTTCTTCTTCCAACAGGTCGTCGGCGGGTTCATCGCCGCCACCCCGGCGATCACGCTCTACAACTTCCAGGACCAACTCAACATCAGCATCTCTCCGTCGATGGTTATCGCGGCCGGTGTCGTTGTGTTGCTGTCGGGCCTGTCTCTCGTCGGTACGTTTCAAGATGCGATCACCGGGGCCCCGATCACGGCGTCGGCCAGGTTCTTCGAAGTGTTGATGATGACAGCAGGAATCATCGCCGGTGTCGCGACCTCACTGCGATTGGCCGCCCTCATCGGCAGCGACCTTCCGCAGATCAGCAACCTGGCACCACCGGACATCCTGGAGGTACCGACGAAGGTGCTGGCGGGTGCAGCGGCGTCGTTGTTCTACGCACTGGCCACCTACGCCGAGCGGCGTGCGTTGCCGGCCGCGTTCATCGGCGGCTTCGCGGGCTCACTCGTGTACTTGCTGTCTCAGACATTGACCGTCGGACCGATCATCGCCTCGGCCATCGCGGCGACCGTCGTCGGGCTGGCCGGTGGCCTGTTGGCACGTCGTGCACTGATTCCGCCGTTGATCGTCGCCGTGGCCGGCATCACGCCGTTGCTGCCCGGTCTGTCGCTCTACCGCGGTCTGTACGCGATCCTCAACGACCAACTGTTGCTCGGAATCAGCTCGCTGTTCGCGGCCCTGGGTGTCAGTTGCGGCCTGGCCGCGGGCGTGACCCTGGGCGAATGGGGTGCCCGCACGCTCCGTCGACCACGCATCCTCGCGCGCACCGAGGAACTACTGCGCCCGACGCTTCGCCGCACAGAAGAACCGCGCCGACCGACAGTTCGTCGGCGGCGCGGTACGAGTCCTTCGTAGAAGGCGGAACTCAAGCCTCTGTGCTGGGTGATCCCTCAGCAGATGCGCGTGCAGCCGCGTCGGCCTCCATGGCCTCACGCAGGCTGCGCGGACGCATGTCGGTCCAGTTCTTCTCGACGTACTCCAAGCACGCGGCGCGGGTGTCTTCACCGAAGACGACACGCCATCCCTGGGGGACCTCGGAGAACGTCGGCCACAGCGAATGCTGGTCTTCGTCGTTGACCAGCACGAAGAAGCGTCCGTCTTCGTCATCGAACGGGTTGGTACTCATCTCGCCTCACTCGTCGCGAACGTTTGGTTGGTAAGTCTGCACCGTGAGGTGCCACACGACCCTAGCAACGCAGGTCGGGCGGTGGTGCCGTCAGGCCTTCAAGAAGCCGAGCAGTTCCGCATTGACGGCCTCGGGGCGCTCGAGATATCCGTAGTGTCCCGCGTCTGCTATCTCCACGTACCGGGCACCGGGAATGGCGTCGGCCAGCTCCTTGCCCAGGTAAGGCGGGATCATCCGATCGTCGGCGAACCCGACCGACAGGCATGGCACCGACACACCGCGATAGGCCGCAGTTCGATCGAAATCGTCCTCCATCCCCAGCTGAGCGCGCACGCCCGCGGACGGCGAGGAGGCCGAGAACTCGAACAGGTCCAGCCAGTCGCGTGCCCCGCGACCATCACGCAACGTTGCCGGCGACAGATTCATCACCGCCGTCACCGCCGCCGAGTAGGTGCCGGGGAGCTCGACGCGCTTGTCGTACAGTGCTCGCTCGCCGTGGGCGAGGGTCTTCTGGAATTCGTCGACGCGAGCATGACCGGCGAGGAACACGGCCTTGCGCACCAAGTCGGGTCTACTCAGAGCCAATTCCTGCGCGACGCGTGAGCCCATCGACGTTCCGACCACGTAGGCCTTCTCGTCGCCGTTGCGGACGAGCTCGATCAGGCCGGCTGTGTCGGCAACCATGTCCTCCATGGTGATGCCGTGCGAGCTCTCCGACGAGGGAGCAATGCCGCGGTTGTCGAACGTGCAGACCCGGTAACCCGCTGCTGTGAGCGCGGGCACCTGATGCAGTTCCCACACGCGGCCTGGGCTACCGGTGCCCATGATCAGAATTACCAGGTCGCCACTACCCTTGACCTGGTAATTCACGTCGATGCCGTTGATCTTGGCGATAGGCATACGTCTCCTCACTGCTGATGTATTCGTCGGCGATCGTATCGTTCGGCACCGACCCGGGGTTACTCGAACAGCCAGTGGGTACCTGGGTTACATGACTGACGAGAACGTAGCGGGCGAAGCACGCAAAGGATTGCTCGACGGAATCAAGGGCAAAGCCAAAGAGGTCGTGGGCGCGGTCACCGGCAACGACTCGTTGACAGCCGAGGGCCAGTTACAGGCCGCACAGGCGCGCGAGCACAAGGAGGCGCAGGCCACCGACCGGGTAGCGGAGGCGCAGGCCACCGAAGCCGGCGAGGAGCTGGCCGACGTGCGCACGGCTGCGGAAAGTCGACGTGAGGCGGCGGAAGAAAACGCTGCGGTGACCGAGGCGCAGGCAGACCGGGTGCGTGAGACGCAGGTAGCTGCGGCCGAGCAGAACAAGCGTGAGGCCGTGGCGCAGGAACGAGAGGCCGCCGAGGTCGACGCAACGGCCGAGCAGATCGAAGCCGCGGAGGAGCGACGCATCGAGCAGGCCGCCGCGGACTCGGACGAAATGGTCGCCGCGCAGAAGCACCAGGAAGCTCTTCTACAGGCCGAAGCCGATCGCAAGAAGGCCGAAGAGCTCCGCAACCAAGCCTGAACCACTACTGCATTACAGGAGTTTCGCTTCATGAGCGTTCTAGCCATACCACTGACCATCCTTCGTATTCAGTACAAGATTGCTCGAATTCCGTTGCAGCTCATCGAGACCAACGTCGTCGAGAAGATGAACGCGGAAGCACCCGCGCGCCTGGTGTACGAGCACACCCTCGGCTCGCTCGACCGCGCCGTCGGAAATCTGTTGGGAGACAGGAGCCTCGCCGACCGCGGTGAGACCCTCGTCGACAGCACCGAGAACCGTGCCGAGGCCGCGCGCCTCGACGCCGAGGCTCGCGCCAAGAAGACCGCCGCGGAAGACGAGCTGAAGGTGGCGCGGGAGACCGCCGAGAAGGATCGCCGCTCGGCCGACGCCGCCGCCCAGGAAGCCGCACGTGACGCGCGCCAGGAGGCCGAGCAGCGCAAGCGGGAGGCCGCTGAAGAAGCCGAGCGGGAAGCGGCTGCCAAGAAGAAGATGGCCGACGAGCAGGCCGCTGCCACCGCAAAGGCCGCCGAGGATCGTAAGAAGGCGCAGCAGGCTCAGGTCGACAAGCAGGAGAAGCTGGCCGCAGCGCCGTCCGAGGCCGAATTGGCCGAGGCTGCAGAGCGTTCCGACGAAGCCGCCGCCAAGAAGGACGAGGCGGAGCGCATCGAGAAGCTGTTCATCGCGGAGAAGAACAAGGACTGACTTCAGACTTATCGGCGAGTAACCTCGACTGGTCTGATCTCCGGGCAGGACCTCACACCATTTTTGCCGTCTGCGCGCCCCTACTCGCATCAGAGTATGGGCGCGCAGTCGTCAATCGGGGCGCGCGGTTCCCACCCATGTTGATCAGCCCTCGATGCGCGCGAGGAACGCGGCAATGTTGTCTTCGACTGCCGCGGTGCGGGTCTCGACATCGAAGTCTTCCTTGAACTGCCGTCCCAGCGCCGGGGTCTTCTTCTTTCGTGCGTAGAGCGAGCACGCGAGGTCCGAGCAGATGTAGGTGCCCACCGTGTTGCCACGCCTGCCGGAATCGCCGGCCTTCGCGGCAGCCATCAGCGACACTCCGCCGTTGGCGTGCGTGGTGAGGCAGATACTGCACATCTGAGCCTTGCGTGGCCCACCGGGTGTGTAGCGCAACGAGATTCCGCACAGGCGATCCCCCGAAGGCACGACGATGTAGCAGCGCCCTGCCATCTTGGGGTCGACCCAACCGAGAAAGTCGAGATCGTCCCACGGCACGGCGTCGAACATCTCGGGAAGGGAGAGCCTGCCGGCGTCCCCCTTGGACGAGTTGACGAACGACGACCTGATGTCGCGTTCGGAGATCGGTTCCATGTCACTGCCTCCAGTGCTGTAGGAGTGTGTCGATTCCGTCGAGGATGCGAGCCCAGGACTGCTGCGAGTCGGGTGCACTGTGAGCGAACGAGCCCGACGCATCGAGGCTGGCGTAGCCGTGAAAGACACTGCCGAGCAATCGAACTGCGTGTACCTGGTCCTCGTCGCCGAGCTCGTACCCGCGGAGAATCGCCTTCATCATCGCCGAGTGACGCACTCCCGCACTCGCAAGAGCGGTCTCGTGATCGAGCGGAAACTGTGTCGCCGCATAGCGACCGGGGTGTTCGCGCGAATAGTCGAGATACGCGTTGGCGACGGCAACCAAGGCATCCTTGCCTGCTCGGCCCGCCAGGGCCTCGGACACCCGATCGGCCAGTTCCTCCAACGCCAGCAACGCAATCCCGACGTTCAACTCGTGCGCGTTCTTCAGGTGCGAATACAGGCTCGCCACCTTGACGTCGAAGCGCCTGGCTATCTCACTGGCAGTGACGCGATCGAAGCCGACCTCATCGGCCAGATCCGCTCCTGCTGCCACGATGCGCTGCGCGGTCAATCCTGCGCGTGCCATGTCGGCCTCCTCTGTTCGAGAAGACCGTAGCCGAAACTAACATCTATAGGCAAATAGCTAAAGCAATCACCGGCCCTGCCACGCCTCCCACAGCTGTGCGTATCGTCCACCGGCAGCGACCAGCTCGTCGTGCGGACCCTGCTCCAGAATTCTGCCGTGTTCGAGCACCACCACGCGGTCGGCGGCGGCAGCCTGGGTGAGGCGATGTGCGACGATCAACGTGCTGCGCCCCCGGGTCGCTGCTTCGGCGGCGGCTTCGAGGTCTCGCGCACCGGAACTGCCCGCTTCCGCGGTGGCCTCGTCCAGCACGGCGACGGCCGGATCGGCGAGAACCAGGCGCGCCAAGGCCAATTGCTGCGACTGGGCTGCGGTCAATTGGTGCCCGCCCTCGCCGACGGCGGTGTCGAGGCCGCTCTCGAGCGCCTCGACCCACCCCCATGCCCCGACGGTGCGCAGTGCGGCCTCGACGTCGTCGCGACCGGCATCCGGGGCGGCGAGCAGCACGTCGTCGATCAATCGGCCGGCGAACACGTGGACTTCCTGGCTGACGATCGCCACGTGCCGACGTAGTCCGTCGCTGCCCAGGGCATCCAGCGGTGCGCCACCGACTCGAACCGTCCCCGACGTCGACGCCATCGAGCCGGCCGCGATCGCCGCGATCGTGGATTTGCCTGCGCCGGTGGATCCGACGAGTGCGACGGTCTCACCGGCGTCGACCCGCAGGTTCACTCCATGCAGCACCTCGTGGCCGGACTCGTACTCGTGCCGCAGATCGGTGACGTCCAAGGTGGCGTCGGCAGGCACGGAACCGTCACCCACGGGTCGCTCGTCGGGGATGTCGATGACACCGACCAGCCGGGCCAGAGAGGCTCCGGCGGACTGGATGTCGTCGAATGTGAACAGCAGCGTGCCGATCGGATTGAACAGCCGGTGGAACAGCAGCGCTGCCGCTGTCGTCTCGCCGACGGTGACGTGATCGCCGCGCACGAGCAGGAATCCGGCCAACAGGATCACCGACAGTCCGACGCATTCGGCACGATTGTTCCGAGATGCGAATCGGGTGAGCAGGCGGAACACGTCGACACCGATGTCCCGAGCCTTCGCCGACGCCCGATCGATCTCTTTCAGATGCGCCGACTCGAGTCCGTACGCGCGAACGGTTTTCGCGCCCTGCATGCTGCTGACGAACGACTGTGCCCGCTCGCCCATCGCCACTCGTTCGGCCGCGTACTTCGGGGCCGAGCGCGGCAGATACCAGCGCAGCGCGAGGACATACATCGGCAACGCGACCAGCCCGGCCAGGCCGAGCCGCCAGTCGATGCCGAGCATCGTGATCATGCTCAGGCACACGAGCAGGAAGGCCCCGACGAGCTGCGGGATCACCTCACCGATCGATTTCGCCATCACCGCGACGTCGTCGCCCACCCGAGAGAGCAAGTCGCCCTTGCCGACTCGCTCGAGCGTGGCAACGGGCAGATGCAGTGCGCGCCGCACGACGGCCTCGCGCAGCGACGCCAGAATGCCCTCACCGAGGGTGCTGATGAGATAGCCACTGAAACCGGTGACGACGCCGCCGACAACCGCGGCCACCGAGATGACGACGACGACACCGATGATCGCCGACGGGTCCGCACCGTCGCGGACGCGGTCGACCAAGACCCCGAAGATATAGACCGGCACCAGCGACATCGCCGCCGCAATTGCGCCGAGCAGCAGCGTGACCGCCGTGCGCGCCCGTCGTAGTTTCAGCTGTTCCAGTAGCCACTTCCCGGAGCGAGCGCCGGTGGCGATGGGAAGAAGTTCGGGGGCGGTCATCGCAGCACCGTGTCCTTGTACTGCGCGTCCGAGGATGCGAGATCGTGGTGCGTTCCCTCGGCGACGACGCGGCCGTCGTCGACGACGAGAACACGATGGGTGACCGACAGCAGCGCAGGGCTCGTGGTGATGAGGATGGTTGTCTGCGAGGCGTTTCCGGTGTGTCTGAGTTCGGCGATACCGCGAGCGATGGCGTGCTCGGTGACGGCGTCGACGGCGGTGGTGGGGTCGTGCAGCACCAGGACCGGGGCGTCGACCGACAGTGCTCGCGCCAGTGCGACTCGCTGGCGTTGGCCACCGGACAGGCTGGCTCCGCGGTCGGTGACGGCATGATCGAGACCGGCATCGTGCAGTTCGACGACGTCGGTGGCCGCGGAGGCCTGCAGCACGACATCGAGTTCGGCGTCGGGCCGCTCCCGGCCGGCGGTGACGTTGCTGCGGACGGTGCCCGCGAACAGGTCGGTGATGTGGGGCTCGACGAGAACGGTCTCGCGGGCGCGTCGAAGATCGATCTCTCCTGCCGGAATCCCGCCGATACGAACCGATCCGGTGTAGTCGGCGTCGGAGATCTGACCGGACAGCAGCGTAGCGAGCGCTTCCCCGTCCTGCGGCCGGTAGGCGACCACGCCGAGCATCTCACCCGGTGCGGCCCGGAAGCTCAGGCCGTCGAGCGACCGGAACCGAACGTCGTCGACGGTCAGTTCGGTACCCACCGGAATTGCGGATTCCGACTGCGACAGAACGTGTTGCGCACCGAGCACAAGGGCGAGCCGGTCGGCCGATCCGCGCACCATCGCAACGACGCCGGGGATCCTCGCCAATCCGGTCAGGGGTTCGATGACGAACTGTGCGAGGCCGATGACGGTGATCAACTCACCGACCGATATGCGACCCTGCAGCGCGAACCAGCCTGCGGTACCGGCGATTCCGACGGCCAGCAGCGCGTTGACCGCCGCCGCGAGGCCCTGATAGACGTTGTTGGCGCGGGCCAGCTTCAGCGTCGCGGCCAACGCCGTTCGGCTCGACGTCACGAATCGCTCGGTCGCGGCATTCTCGGCCCCGATCCCGCGCAGGGGCCGTACTCCGCTCACCAGATCGGTGGCCATCCCCGATACCCCGGCGATCTCGGCCTGCTGCGCGGTGGCCGCACGAGTGAGCAACGGAGCGAGGCGCTGGAGCGCGATCAGGATCACCGGCGTCCCGATCACGACCGCCAGGCCCAGAGGAATGTCGATGACCAGCAATGCCACCGTGGTAGCGACGACCGCCACGGCCGACGCGAAGACCCGGGCGATCAGGTCGAGGATCCAGGACTCCTTCTCGGCGTCGGACGTCGAGACCGTCAGCAACTCCCCCGCCGACAGGGCGGTACGAACACCCCGCGGATCGAGAACGCGACCAGCGACCTCCACGCGCACCAGATGCGCCTCCCGCTCGATGGCGACGACGATGATGCGGGCACCGATGCGCCACGCGTACGACAGAGTGACGAACAAGGCCGCCAGACCGACCAGCGAGACGATCATCGCTGTCACGTCGCCGGTGTCGATGGCCCGCGAGACGATCAGTCCGATGGCCACCGGGACCATCGTTTCGCACAGTTGATGCACCCCGAACAGCAGTGACGAGACGATCAGGCGGGTGCGATGCCGTCGTACGGTGCGGCGCAGAATCGACGAGCCGGTGGCCGGAGGAGGCACTTCCACCACTGTCCGAGCATGGCGGAGCGGCACAGAATCGGTCATTTGCTGCAGCCTATGGCATCGGGAACTGGCGAGGGGACGCCACATTTACATAGAGTCGGGTCCAACGAACACCGTGTAAGCCCAGCAGAGAGTACGGAGAACACCATGCCTGCCAAAACCTCCACCGACAACGACATCGCCGACGAAGACATCGTCCCACTCGAGTACGAGACGGCCAGCCAGGCTCAGCGCGTCGTCGCCGCCTACGCGACCGATGCCGACGAATGCCGCATGTTGCTGTCGATGTTGGGTATAGATCCAGTAGCGAAGACCGACTGACAGGTTTTCGCAGGGCTGTTTACCCAGGGATCTACAAGCGGATTGGACAGTTGTGGCTGACGCCTCGCAGGGTTCGGATTTTGTCGTCGTAGCCAACCGGTTGCCGGTCGATCTGGAGAATCTCCCGGACGGGAGCACACGATGGAAGCGAAGCCCTGGCGGGTTGGTCACCGCTCTCGAACCGATTCTGCGTGCCAACAAGGGTGCGTGGGTGGGGTGGGTCGGCGTCTCTGACGTCGACGTCGAACCCTTCGTCGAGGACGGCCTACAGCTGCGCCCGGTGACGATCAGCGAGAAGGAATACACCCAGTACTACGAGGGCTTCTCCAACGCGACGCTGTGGCCGCTCTACCACGACGTCATCGTCAAGCCGGAGTACGACCGCGACTGGTGGAACGCCTACGTCGAGGTCAACCGCCGCTTCGCCGAGAAGACCTCCGAGGCCGCAGCACAGGGCGCGACGGTCTGGATCCAGGACTATCAGCTCCAGCTCGTCCCGAAGATGCTGCGGATGCTGCGCCCCGACCTGACCATCGGGTTCTTCCTGCACATCCCGTTCCCGCCGATCGAGCTGTTCATGCAGATGCCGTGGCGCACCGAGATCGTCGAGGGACTGCTCGGTGCCGACCTCATCGGTTTCCACCTGTCCGGCGGTGCGCAGAACTTCCTCTACCTTGCCCGACGCCTCGCCGGGGGAACCACGTCCCGCGGAACCGTCGGCGTGCGGTCCAAGTTGGGCGTTGTGCAGGTCGGCTTCCGGACCGTGCGTGTGGGCGCGTTCCCGATCTCCATCGACTCCGGTGACCTCGACACCAAGTCGCGCTCCAAGGCCGTCCGCGATCGCGCGAAGCAACTGCGCAAGGATCTGGGCAACCCCAAGCGCATCATGCTCGGCGTCGATCGCCTCGACTACACCAAGGGAATCGACGTTCGGCTCAACGCGTTTCGCGAACTGCTCGAAGAGGGTCGCGTCGATCCAGCCGAGAACGTCATCGTGCAATTGGCGACGCCCAGCCGTGAACGCGTCGAGAGCTACGTCGCGATGCGCGGCGAGATCGAGCAACAGGTGGGCCGCATCAACGGCGAGTACGGCCAGGTGGGCCACCCCGTGGTGCACTACCTGCATCGGCCGATCCCCCGCGACGACCTGCTGGCCTATTTCGTCGCGGCCGACGTCATGCTGGTCACTCCGCTGCGCGACGGCATGAACCTCGTCGCCAAGGAGTACGTGGCCTGCCGCAGCGATCTCGGTGGCTCTCTGGTGCTCAGCGAATTCACCGGTGCCGCAGCCGAACTGCGCCAGGCTTACCTGTGCAATCCACACGACCTGGACAGCGTGAAGGACGCGATCATCGGCGCGCTCGAGCAGGAACCCGAGGCAGGAAAGCGCCACATGCGTGCCATGCGTCGGCAGGTGCTCGCGCACGACGTCGACCGCTGGGCCCGCTCCTTCCTGACCGCACTCGCAGCGCCGGCGGAGGGCACGAACCTCACGCAGCGATAAATCGCTTTCCTTCCCACCGTCGACGGCTGTAACTTTGCCGTCGACGGTTTCTTTTCATGCGTTTTCACGTGAGGAGGTGGGCATCGTGGCCACCTGGACGATTGCACCCCCGAGCCCTCGTTCCTCCTCCCCCAAGGATCTCGCATGTCTCCACTCGACCGTTACGGTCTCGATCAGCACTGGCTGACCGAGTACGAGAAGCTCTCTCGGAAAACAATTCTCGCCCGCGTCGTTCGAGTCGACCGCGGTGAGTTCGACGCGGTCACCGATAGCGGCATCGTCCGCTGCACTGGTACCGGAATATGCACCGGAGACTGGGCGACACTGGACGAGCACTCGTTCCGGCTGATCGCCATCCTCCCCCGCCGGACGTGCATCGAACGCGCTTCGGCCGGATCCACCTCCGACACACAGGTTCTCGGAGCCAACGTCGACACCGTTGTTGTCACGGTCGCGTCGGACACCACACTCGACCTCGGTCGCGTCGAGCGCTACATCACCCTCGCGTGGGGCAGCGGCGCTGTTCCCATCGTCGCGATCACCAAGACAGACAGCGGTAGCGTCGCCGAAGAGCTACTGCTGGCCGCCGCGCCGGGCGTCACCGTGTGCAGCACCAGTGCGGTGTCGGACGGCGGAATCGACTCACTGGCAGCACATCTGCGCGGCACGGTCGCCCTGATCGGGCCGTCGGGATCCGGAAAGTCGACACTCGGCAACGCCCTGTTGGGCGGTTCGGTTCTCGCCACCGGTGCCACCCGGTCGGCCGACGGCAAAGGCCAGCACACGACGGTGCACCGCGAATTGGTGCCGATCCCTTCCTCGGGCCTGGTGCTGTTGGACACCCCGGGTTTGCGTTCCGTGGGCGTCCAGGGATCGGAAGATGCTGTGGCGAGCGCCTTTTCCGACATCGACGAACTGGCCGCGACGTGTCGATTCGGTGACTGCGCGCACGAACGCGAACCGGGGTGCGCAGTGCTCGCCGCCGTCGATGCGGGCGAGCTCACCGAGAGACGCTTGGGCAACTACCGAAAACTGTTGCGGGAGAATGCTTGGGCAACTTCGAGGCACGACGCGAGAGCGCGAAGAGAGAAGTTGCGGGAGTACAAGCAGATCTCGAAGTCGCTACGTCAGAAATACGCCGCCGAAGGCAGAACGCGGTAGGTCAACTCTCGTCGAACAGTGAAGGGCTGTCGACATCCGCCTCGGTCTGCCGGGCCGCACTCTCACTGCTCGACGCCTTCCGCACCACCTGGACCGTGGTGGTGCGTACCGACAAGCGGTGCCCGTCGTGGTGCTCGAGCAACGCCAGACCCTGACGAATCTCGAGTACCTTCCACGGGCCGGCATGCCCGGACGCCTGAACCAGGTCGCCTGGGGCGATCTCGGAAGCCACTGTTGTTCTCCATTCACCGAGCGAGCATTTCGGGGTCGAGCAAGTCTGTGACACACACACTATCGGGCGCGCCCTGCCTGCAGCTCACTTGCTCGTCGAACGATTTAGTAGTACTCATGTAATAGTTATATAAATACAAGCATTAATGCGGAGGTGAACGTGGCCGAGCTGACTCGACGACACCGGTATCTCGTGCTCGGCATCTGCTGCCTGAGCCTGTTTCTCGTCAGCACCGACAACACGATCGTCAACGTCGCACTGCCGTCGATGCGCGCAGATCTGAATGCATCGGTCTCTGGCCTGCAGTGGATCATCGATGCATACACACTGGTCGTGGCGTCACTGCTGATGCTCGGCGGCTCGATGGCCGACAAGTACGGCCGCAAGCGCTTCTTCCTGATCGGCACCGGAACGTTCGTCCTCGGCTCCCTGCTGTGCAGCGTCGCGCCGTCGCTCGGCTGGCTCGTCGCCTTCCGCATGCTTCAGGCGGTCGGTGGCTCGATGATGAATCCCGTCGCGATGTCGATCATCACCAACACCTTCACCGATCCGAAAGAACGCGCCGGAGCCATCGGCATGTGGGGTGCCGTCGTCGGCATCTCGATGTCGGCGGGCCCTGCCCTCGGCGGCGTGCTCGTCACCGGTGCCGGCTGGCAGTCGATCTTCTGGATCAACGTTCCCGTCGGTATCTTCGCGCTGGCGATGACCCTCAAATTCGTCCCGGAATCCAAGGCCGAGCACGCGCGGAAGTTCGATCCGGCCGGCCAGTTGCTCATCTTCGCGTTCCTCGCGTCTCTGGTGTTCACCATCATCGAGGGGCCTGCGAAGGGCTGGGGATCACCGCTGATCGTGCTCACCGGTGCCGTCGCCGTCGGCTCTCTCGTCGGGCTACTGGTGGTCGAGTCGCGGATCGAGGAACCACTGATCCAACTGAAGTTCTTCCGGAGCGCGCCGTTCAGCGGAGCGACGGTGATCGCGGTGTGCGCATTCGCGTCCCTCGGCGGATTCCTGTTCCTCAACACCCTCTACCTGCAGGACGTGCGTGGTTACTCGCCGCTACATGCCGGTCTCTACACTCTGCCGATGGCCTTGATGACGCTGATCTTCGCGCCGATCTCGGGCCGCATCGTCGGCACCATGGGCGCGCGCGTACCACTGCTCGTCGCGGGAGTCGGCTTCGTGACCTCCGCGTTGATGCTCACCCGACTGACACCGACGACGTCGTTCGCGTGGCTTGCCGTCGCGTACGTGATCTTCGGAATATCCTTCGGCATGGTCAACGCCCCGATCACCAACACCGCCGTGTCCGGGATGCCGCGCAGCCAGGCCGGAGTGGCATCCGCCATCGCGTCGACGAGCAGGCAGGTGGGCCAGTCGCTGGGCGTGGCCGTCGTCGGTGCCATCGTCACCGCCGGCATCGTCGGTGAGATCTCCGACGGCTTCACCGCCGCCGCAGTTCCTGCGTGGTTCGTCATCGCGGGCGCAGGCGTGGTGGTCACCGTTCTTGCCGTGGTCACCACCGGACGGTGGGCTCGGGCGACCGCCGATCGAATCGACCAGCCGGTGCTCGTATGACCGCCTCGGAGGCGGCCCTCGTCTGGCGCGAGATGCGCGCGCTGATGCTCGAGAAACACGACACCCGACGGGCCGTCGCCGACGCCACCGGCATGAGCTTTCTGCGCGCCAAATTGCTCACCAAATTGCTGGCGGGTGATCGGACGGTCACCGAGCTGGCCGAAATTCTTGCGTCCGATGCGCCGTACGTTTCCCTCAACGTTCGCGAGCTCGAGAAGCGCGAATTGGTGGTGCGCACCGAAGATCCCACCGATCGCCGACGCCGCATCATCGGACTCACCGACACCGGCCGCCGCCTTGCCGAGAAGGCCAGAACGATCGCCGACGCCCCGCCGCCGGAATTCACGACGGTATCTGCGGCGGATCTAGCGCATCTGCGACGGATTCTGCAGCTGCCCTGATTTCTCCGGTTGGGGGTGCGTCAGCGGCGGATGGCGTCGAGCGGTGTGCCGATCTCGACGAGCGCGCGCACGGTCGCCGCTTCCATTCCCGGTGAGCCACAGACCAGAATCTGGCGATCCGTGAACGGCCCCTGCGTGGCGACGACGTCTGCCACACTGCCTTCCCAGCAATGCTCGGGCTCGAAGAACGATGCGCTGGAACCGATCTCGGCATGAATGCGGTCGTTCCATCGATCCGACGCCCATGGCTCGTGCAATTGGTCCACGACTGGTACGACGGTCAACCACGGCAGTTCGGACGCCATCAACCACAGCATGTCCCCGGCATACAGGTCGCGAGGCGACTTGCCGCCGACGAACAGCGTCACGTTCGGTGGCCGCTCCCATCGCGTGAGGTCCAGCAGAATCGCGCGCAACGGAGCGAGGCCGGTGCCGCCTGCGATCATGACAACGTCGCGCCCCGAGTCGTCGACATGCAGTCCGCCCTGCGGATCGCTGATCCGCCACACATGACCGGGCCGCGTCTCGTTGACGATCGATCCGCTCACCCATCCGGCCGGAACGGCTCGGACATGGAACTCCAGTTTGCCGTCTCGCGAAGGCGGCAGCGCGGGTGAGTATCGCCGTGTCAGAGCAGCATTCTGGGGAACCGTGACCGACACCGACTGGCCTGCGGTGAACGGCACCGCGTCGCCTTCGAGTCTGATGACGGCGAGATCGTTCCGAAGGCGATGATATTGAACGACCGTCGAACTCCACGCCTGCATGCCGACCAGGATAGGGGTCGGCACCGGGTGTCTCGCAAACTCAGCGGTGGTGGCCACCGCTGTGCCCGGTCGAGGCCGCAAACGCGCGCGCGTTTGCTGAATTTCACCCGAATAGCGAACGAGAATGCGCGCACCTGACAAATGCGCGCGCGTTTGCGGGGATGTGCGCGGCAGAGACCCGCCGCCAGCTCCCGCGGACCCGCTCGACTCCGATGGGCCCACCCTGCCCGAGGTTCGCCACCGTCGCCCGCCTCGCCGCCGCAAACGCGCGCGCGTTTGCTGAACGCGCGCGGAATAGTGACCGAATCACTGGCGAATCCGCGCGCACCTGACAAATGCGCGCGCGTTTGCGAAAGGGTGCACCCGAGACACCCGTGCTCAGCTCCCGCGGCCAAGCCCGACCAGATTCGCCGCCCGCCTCGCCACCGTCGCCCGCCTCGCCGCCGCAAACGCGAGCGCGTTTGCGAGCTTTCACCCGAATTGCGAACGAATCCGCGCGCACCTGACAAACGCGCGCGCGTTTGCGAGAAATCTGAGGGAGGCGAACCTAGCGCTGGTGCTTCGGCTTCCAGACCACCAGGGCATTGCGTTGGATCGGCACCAGGTCGCGGCGATAGCTGGCGTGCACGTTGGCCAACTCCTGAGCCAACTCGGACACTCGAGACTGCAGTGCCTCGACCTGGTTGGTGAGTTCGATGATGCGCTTGATGCCGGCGAGGTTGACGCCCTCGTCCTGCGAGAGTCGCTGCACCTCACGAAGCAGCGCGACGTCACGCGGCGAGTAGCGTCGACCGCCACCCGTGGTGCGAAGCGGAGTGACCAATCCGAGTCGATCGTAGGTCCGCAATGTCTGGGCGTGCATGCCTGCCAACTGCGCCGCGACGGAGATCACGAAGACCTGCGCGTCAGGATCAGCTTGTCCGCCACGGGATTTCGCAGATCCGCCCTCGGGAGGGACCGACATCACACACCTGCCCACCCGGCCCGCGGGTCGAATCCGCTGGCCTTCTCGGCTTCCAGATAGTTCTTCAGAGCGTCGGTAGCAGCATCGTCCAGTTTCTGCGGGACGGCAACTTTGACGGTCACCATGAGATCACCGGTACCGGATTTCTTCGGGATGCCGCGTCCGCGCACTCGCAGCACACGGCCGTCGACGGTCCCCGGAGGAACCTTCACGCCGACGCGCCCCTCGAGGGTGGGCACCGACAGCGTGGTACCGAGCACCAGTTCGCCGTAACTCACCGGGACGGTGACCGTGAGGTCATCGCCGGTACGGCCGAACACCTTGTCGGGCTTGACCCGTACGGTCACGAACAGGTCGCCGGACGGTGCTCCGCGAAGCCCCGCCTCGCCTTGACCGGCGAGCCGAACCTTCTGCCCGTCACTGATGCCTGCCGGGACGCGCACGGTGATGGTGCGGGTGCGGTTCTGCACTCCGGTGCCACGGCAGTCGACGCACGGGTCGTCGATGATGGACCCGGTCCCGCGGCAGTCGTCGCACGGCTCACTGAAGCCGAATGCGCCTTGGTTCCTGTTGACGACGCCTTGGCCGTTGCATTTGGGGCACACCCGTGGGCTGGTGCCGGGCTTCGCGCCACTGCCGTGGCAGGTGGTACACGAGGACGGGCTCGTCAACTTCAGGGGGACCGTAACACCCTGTGCCGCTTCACGAAACTGCAACGAGGTCTCGGTCTCGACGTCGCTGCCGCGTCGGGGCCGGTTGCTCTGGGTGCGCTGCTGCGCGCCACCGCGGTTGAACAAGCCACCGAACAGGTCGCCGATTCCGCCGTCGCCGCCGCCTTGACCGAAGATGTCTCCGACGTCGAAGGTCTGGCCACCGCCGCCGAATCCGCCTGCGCCGGGCGAGAATCCACCGCTACCGCGGCTACCGAAGCCGCCCGAGGCGAACAGCCGTCGCGCCTCGTCGTACTCCTTGCGCTTGGCCGGGTCGGCGAGAACGGCATGCGCCTCGCTGACCGCCTTGAACTTGTTCTCGGCCGAGGTGTTGCCGGGATTGGCGTCGGGATGGTTGTCCCGAGCCAACTTTCGGTACGCCTTCTTGATCTCTTCTGCACTCGCGCTGGAGGAAACGCCCAGCTCCTTGTAGAAGTCCTTCTCGATCCACTCCCGCTGGCTCACCGGGCGTTTCCTCCTCTCGCGCTATTTCTGTTTACTGCTCGTCGGACGCGGGTGCATCCGATTCTTCTGTTGCACTGTCCACGACGCCCACCATCGCGGTCCGCAGGACGCGATCGCCGAGCTTGTAGCCCTTGCGCATCAGCGTTCCGACGACCGGACTGCTGCCGTCGCCCTCGTGGGAGACGGCCTCGTGGACAGCCGGGTCGAAGGCGTCGCCCTCGGCTCCGAACGTGGTCAGTCCGATGTTCGAGAACACCCCTGACAACTTGTCCGCCACTGCCTTGAGCGGCCCGGTTTCGAGATCGCCGTGCTGGCGGGCTCGCTCGAGGTCGTCGAGAACCGGGAGGAGCTGCGAGACGACGGACGCCTTCGCGTTCTCCGCTCCGGTCTGCTTCTCACGGTCGGTGCGACGTCGGTAGTTGGCGTACTCGGCCGACACGCGCTGCAGATCTGCGGTGAGCTCGGCGACCTGCGTGTCACGCGGGTCTCCGACCACCTCACCATCGACGGTCCCTTCGTCCACCGAGTCGGGCTGGGGCGCAGCGCCGGTGCCCACGAGGGGCTCCGGTACTGCGTCACCTTCCCGTACTTCACCGGTCTCGGGATCGATCTTTCGCTTGTCCACGAAAGTGACCGGTTCTTGCTCGGTGTTCTCCGACGTCACTTCTTGTCCGTGTCGTCGGCGGGCTCGTCGACAACCTCTGCGTCGACGACACCGTCGTCAGCGGCCTGCGCGCCACCCTCTGCGCCGCCCTGCTCCTTGGCCTGAGCCTCGTAGATGGCGGTGCCGAGAGCCTGCGACTCGGTCGAGAGCTTCTCCACGGCGGCCTTGACTGCCGAGATGTCGCTGCCCGCGAGGGCCGTCTTGGCGTCGGCGATAGCGGTTTCGACGCGTCCCTTGAGCTCGGCGTCGACCTTGTCCTCGTTGTCCTTGACGAACTTCTCCGTCTGGTGAACGAGGGACTCGGCCTGGTTGCGGACCTCGGCCTCTTCGCGACGAGCCTTGTCCTCGTCTGCGTGAGCTTCCGCGTCGGCGACCATGCGGTCGATCTCTTCCTTGGACAGACCGGAGCCGTCCTGGATCTTGATCGTGTTCTCCTTGCCGGTGCCCTTGTCCTTGGCCGTGACGTGCACGATGCCGTTCGCGTCGATGTCGAAGGTGACCTCGATCTGCGGGACGCCGCGAGGAGCCGGGGGCAGCTCGGTCAGCTCGAAGGAGCCGAGGAGCTTGTTGTGCGAGGCGATCTCGCGCTCACCCTGGAAGACCTGGATCTGCACCGAGGGCTGATTGTCGTCAGCGGTGGTGAAGGTCTCGGAACGCTTCGTCGGGATGGTGGTGTTGCGCTCGATGAGCTTGGTCATCACGCCACCCTTGGTCTCGATGCCGAGGGACAGCGGCGTGACGTCGAGGAGCAGAACGTCCTTGACCTCACCCTTGAGCACACCGGCCTGCAGTGCAGCGCCGACGGCCACGACCTCGTCCGGGTTGACGCCCTTGTTGGGCTCGCGTCCACCGGAGAGCTCCTTGACCAGCTCGGAGACGGCCGGCATACGCGTCGAACCACCGACGAGCACGACGTGGTCGATGTCCTTGACGGCGATGCCGGAGTCCTTGACCACTGCCTGGAACGGCGCACGGGTGCGGTCGAGCAGGTCGGAGGTGATCTTCTGGAACTCGGAGCGGCTGAGCTGCTCGTCGAGGAACAGCGGGTTCTTGTCGCCGTCGACCGTGATGTACGGGAGGTTGATCGACGTGCTCTGCCCGGAGGACAGTTCGATCTTCGCCTTCTCGGCGGCCTCACGCAGACGCTGCAGCGCCATCTTGTCCTTGGTCAGATCGATGCCGTTCTGAGCCTTGAACTTGTCGACGAGCCAGGTCACGATGCGCTCGTCCCAGTCGTCGCCACCGAGGTGGTTGTCGCCGGACGTCGCACGGACCTCGACGACGCCGTCGCCGATTTCCAGCAGCGAGACGTCGAACGTGCCGCCACCGAGGTCGAACACGAGAATGGTCTGCTCGCTGTCGCCCTTGTCCAGGCCGTATGCGAGAGCTGCCGCGGTGGGCTCGTTGACGATGCGCAGGACGTTGAGGCCGGCGATCTGGCCGGCTTCCTTCGTGGCCTGACGCTGTGCGTCCTCGAAGTAGGCGGGAACGGTGATGACCGCGTCGGTGATTTCCTCACCCAGGTAGGCCTCGGCGTCGCGCTTGAGCTTCTGCAGCGTGCGCGCGGAGATCTCCTGAGGGGTGTACTTCTTGTCGTCGATTTCCACGGTCCAGTCCGTGCCGACGTGGCGCTTCACGGAACGAATCGTGCGATCGACGTTGGTGACCGCCTGGTTCTTCGCGGGCTGGCCGACCAGCACTTCACCGTTCTTGGCGAAAGCGACGATCGACGGGGTGGTGCGTGATCCCTCGGAGTTGGCGACGACAACCGGTTCGCCGCCCTCGAGGACGGACACGACCGAGTTGGTGGTCCCGAGGTCGATACCGACCGCACGAGCCATAATGTTTCCTCCTGTTATTGCTGGGGTTCAGTCCCTGGGTGAGCGAACTCCGCTCAAGTTTGCACAACGCGATGTTTCGCGTCAACTTCCAACTTGAGCCTCATCCACTCAAGGCTGCTGACCTGCACAACGGAGGGTGCGGCGGATTTGTTCCCGAGGGAGCGGCTGCGCCGCACGTGCACGGAAATTCGGTGCCTGCTACGAACTTCTACTCACATGGGGCGAAGCCCCTCCGCAGCAGTACGCCGCGACGATCAGCGGGGATCGTCGCGGCGCAGCGGGGAGAAAGCGTGGAGAGAGGAACTACTCGGCAGGCTCCTCGACGGGTGCCGGGATGCAGCTGTAGCTGAGCAGGCCGGCGGTGATGTTGTTCATGAAATCGGCGTCGAGTGCGCTGGCGAAGGCTGCGGCACCGGCCGGCCGAGCGACCCATTCACGGTCGACGGAGGGCACGGTGTACGTCGCTGCCTCGCCTGCCTTGATGGTCGTCTCGGTGTTCTGACCCTGGACGCCCGGCAGCGCGCCGTAGTTGACGTTGACGTTCGACGCGTCGTCCGCGCCGATGTTGTCGACCTTGACCTGCAATGCCACGACGCCGCCCTCGGGCGCGTCCTCGACATCGGTGTCGCAGACGGTGGCCATGGTGACCACCAGGTCGGGGCTTTCGAGGACCGCGGAGCCGAGTGGCATCGCGGGCTCGGCCTCGGGCTCGGCGGAGGCGATGGGTGCGATGGCAACCGCACCGATGGCGGCGGCCAGAGCGGCCGTCGAGGCCAGGATCGATGTGCGGGCAAGACGTCGCATGAACAACTCCTGTAGCTGAGGGGGATGTGACCCATGAGTCTGATGTGACTGGAGGGGCAGTTGGTACCTGACTCACTATGGCCTATCCGAATCAGACATTCCACACCAGGCGGTCTCGATTCGATGACGTTCGCATATCGAAGGAAAACGGCGCCGGCGAATCACATCCGTGTAGTTCGGCGTAGGTTTCACCGGTCGGCGAGTGAGGTTTCACCGCTCGACGATCAGGGGAACCACAACCCTGCGGATCGGCCGCGCCCTACGTAGGGTTGAGAAAAAGCGAGGCTACGGAGGCACATGGATCCCGAAGTGCAGCACGAACCGAGCGAGATCACCTACGACGAGAAGTTCTACCCGGCTCGGCCGAAACCACTTCGACCTTCGGTGCGTCGCGCCAACCGCAGCAACAGCCCCACGCCCGACAGCGAGCCGGTTGCCTCCAATCCCGACTACGTGGATTGGCTCACCGAACAGTCGATGCTGCGGGACGCCAAGCTCATTGCCGAGCAACTCTCGGGCAAGGGCAGCATGTGGCAGAACCCGTACGCGGACCCCGACCCTCGCGCCGCCGTGGAGCGAGCTCCGGTGTGGTTCACCGCGTACCCCATCTCGGTGATCAACGCCCCACAGACGAGCTTCCTGAGCACTCTGGGCGACGAGAAACTGTGGCAGGCATTCTCCGAAATCGGTGTCACCGCAGTGCATACCGGCCCGGTGAAGGTCGCGGGCGGCATCCACGGCTGGCGACCGACCCCCTCGGTCGACGGGCACTTCGACCGCATCGGCATGCAGATCGACCCCGCGTTCGGATCGGAAGAAGAGTTCCGACGCCTGTGCGTGGTGGCGTCGGCCTACGACGGGATCGTCATCGACGACATCGTGCCCGGCCACACCGGCAAGGGTGCAGACTTCCGCCTCGCCGAGATGGCCGTCGCCGACTACCCCGGCATCTACCACATGGTCGAGATCGAACCGCAGGACTGGCATCTGCTGCCACGAGTGCGCGCCGGTGCCGATTCGCAGAACATCGACGCCGAGGCCGAGGCCAATCTCGCCCGCGCCGGCTACATCATCGGCCAGTTGCAACGAGTGATCTTCTACGAGCTCGGCGTGAAGGAAACCAACTGGAGCGCAACACCTCCCGTCGTCGGCGTCGACGGCGTCGAACGTCGCTGGGTGTACCTGCACTACTTCAAGGCCGGTCAGCCGTCGATCAACTGGCTCGATCCCTCTTTCGCCGGCATGCGATTGGTGATCGGCGACGCGTGCCACTCCATCGCCGATCTGGGTGCAGGCGCTCTGCGATTGGACGCCAACGGATTCCTCGGCGTCGAACGTCGAGCCGAAGGACCGGGCTGGTCCGAGGGCCACCCCTTGTCCGAGGCCGCGAACCACCTGATCGCCAGCGTGGTGCGCAAGATGGGTGGGTTCACCTTCCAGGAGTTGAACCTGACGATCGACGACATCAAGGCCATGGGTGAAAACGGTGCCGACCTGTCGTACGACTTCATCAATCGCCCCGCCTATCAGCATGCGCTCGTCATGGGCAACACCGAGTTCCTCAGGCTCACCATGACTCTGGCGCGCGATCACGGCGTCGACACGGCGTCTCTGGTGCACGCACTGCAGAATCACGACGAGATGACGTTCGAGCTCATCCACTTCGTCACCCTGCACGCCGAGGACGAGTTCACCTACGGCGGCGAGGCCGTCAAGGGTTGCGACCTGGGCGACCGCATCCGCGGCGAACTGACCGATCGCCTCACCGGCCGCTGGGCACCGTACAACCGAACCTTCACGACCAACGGAATCGCCTGCACCACAGCAAGTGTCATCACGGCATCCCTCGGTATTCGCGATCTCGATCGAATGGACGAGCGCGATATCGAGACGGTCAAGCGAGCCCACTTGCTGCTCGCGATGTACAACGCGTTGCAGCCCGGCGTGTTCGCGCTGTCCGGCTGGGATCTGCTGGGCATCCTGCCCATCGACGCCGACGAGGTCGAGGATCTCATCCGCGAAGGTGACACTCGGTGGCTCAACCGCGGCGCACACGATCTGATGGGGTACTTCCCCGAGGCCGTCCGCTCGGAGTCCGGCATCCCCCGCGGGCGCAGCCTCTACGGCTCGCTCCCCGAGCAACTGGCGGATCCGCAGTCGTTCGCTCGCCAGTTGGCGCGAATCATCGAGCTGCGCAACAAGTTCGGCATCGCCACCGCACAGCAGATCGACATTCCGACGGTCTCGCACAAGGGACTGTTGGTGATGGTGCACGAACTCAGCCAGGGAACCATTCAGGCGACGGTGCTGAACTTCTCGTCCGAGGAGATCAGCGCGACCATTCAGTCCAAGCACCTGGTGCCCGGCACGTGCGCCATCGACGTGTTCGACGACAACGAGATCGCCACCGTGGACGAACTGAACAGCTTCCCGATGACCCTGCAGCCGTACGAGGGTGTGGCGGTGGTGCTGCGCTGACACCGCAGTCGACCATCACCGCCCGATAGACTCCTGCATCGTGGCCGAAGAACAGAACGACCCGACATCGCGGAGGCCCGTCCCGCCGCGTCCGCAACCCCCGCGGCCGGATGTTTCCGTCGAGCCTCTTCGGCCACGTCAGGAGCCAACCCGCTCGGTCCGGCCGAAGGTCGCGAGCGCTCTGTGGGTTCTGACGGCGGTGTTGGTGCTCGCATTGGCCGGCATCGTCGCACTGAATTGGAAGTCCGTGCTTTCCGGTGTCGAAACCGCAGTGTCACAGCAGGATTCGACGGCCAGTGCCGCCGATGTCCGCAACACCGCGTCGGCCACGTTACTGTCCAGCGGGGCCGCAGCGGCGGTCCTCGTGTTGCTCGGCTTCGTCGCACTGAATCTGTTGCGCAATGCAGCGATGTCGTCGAAGGTTCTGATGGGCGCGGTCGGACTCCTCACCATCGGAGCGGCAGTGACGTTCTCGCCCTTCGTGTCCGACGCCTCCGCACTGCTCGGCGGCGTCCTTCAGTGGGGACCCTTCGTCGTGGCGGGCACCGCGGCCGCCGCGACGATCGTCGCTCTCCTTCCCCGGGCATCCTCAGGCCAGTGAGGCGAGTATCCCTTCGGCGCTGCGGGCAGCCAGGGCGCACGAGGTCGAGGTGAACCGATCCAGCAGTGGATGCTCGGACAGTGCTCGCCACTTGTGTACGGCTGCCAGGGCGGTATCGCGCTGCTGCGCGCGCCCGGCGTCGGGCGGCAGATCGAGGCGCTCGGTGGCGGCGATGCCGAAACCGCCGATGATGCGCTGCAGCTCGAGCAGTCCGCCGTCGGGGAGTTTCGGTGTGGTGGAACGCAATCGGCCCAACAAACGTAGTTCCGCGAATCCGTGCACGTCGGCCAGCATCCGCCCGGCCTCGGTGCGCAGGGCGTGCGATTCCGGTCTGAACTCCAGGATTCGTTGCAGCGCAACCAGTGCCGAATGCAACTTCAGCTGATCGGCACGTTGACCGAACTGCACGTCGATCACCGAGCGGAGTTCGCTCAAGCCGCTGCGCTCGACCAGATCTGCAGCCAGCGTGGGCGAATCGCGCACACCCAGCCGAATCAACGTCACTGCCATCCGAATACCGAACAACCCGAAACGGTCGACGATGCTGGCCCGCAGCGATGCATCGACCGGTAGCGTGCTCTCCGCTCGCACGAAGCGGTCGGCCGAGAGCATCGCCAACTGCAGGTCCTCGGTCGGCACGGTAGCCAGCGTCTCGAACGCCGCGAACTCGTTCTGCCGCAACGTTTCCGCACCGAGTGCCAGCAGCCCCGCAACCGGAACCACCGCCTGACACAGGCCGGTGGCCTCGAGTTCGGAGGCGAAACGCGCGGCGACCTCTTTCGCCGACATCATCGCGTCCATCCGGCCCGAGCCCACCTCGTCGGCCCGCGAGACGACGCCGATCACCCCGAGTGGGCCCGAGTCACCGCCCACATGCGCGCCGATCTGCCCGAGAAACGACACGTCCGTCGCATTGAGGGTGCGCAGCAGATAGACGACGGCGTCGGCACCCGAGGACGAGTTCTCGGGAGTGAGCATCGCCAACGTGCGCGCCGAGACGTCTCGCGACAGTGAGGAGGTACCGGGGGTGTCGATGATCGTCGTCTGCGCCAACGCGCTCGCCGGCCATTCGACATCGAGTCGGTCGACCTGCGCGGCCGTCAGGGACCCGAGGTCGAACGTCAATCGGCCTTCCCGTCGCTGGACCGGGACGTTCGCGGCTCGATCGCCGTCGTACCAGGCCGTGACGGCAGGAGTGACGCCGTTGCGGTACCACGTGACGACCTTGGTGCACTCGGTCGCGTCGGTAGGGGCAATGTCCTGCCCCACAAGAGAATTGAGCAGCGTGGACTTGCCGGCCTTCAGTGATCCCGCGAGAGCCACCCGCAGCGGCTCGTCCAGGCGATACAGGCATTCGTCGAGCATCCACGACGCCTCGGCGTCACCGGAGTACGTCGAGCGTGCCGCTGAAACCAGTTCTCGTGCCCGGGCGAGAGCCGCCACGCTCATACGGCGATGTCCTTGACGAGAGCTGCTGCCCGAGAATTCAATTCGGCCACCACGCGCATCTCGTTCTCGAGCGCAGCGATGCGAGCGGTACGGTCGGTGTTGTCTGCCGCGGCCGCCTCCTGCGCCGAGCGCAATGACTCGTTGAGCGAACGCAGCGTCTGCTCGGCGATCGAGGTGAAGTGATCACGCAGCACGCGCTGGATCTGCCGCAGTCGGTCCTTGGACTCCTTGCCCACCTGAAAACTGACGTCGTCGGTGAAACGGCGGATCGCCATCTTCGCCTCGGATCGACGCGCCTTGATCCGGTTTTCCTTGTCCTCCTTGTACGCCTTGGTACCGAGCAACACTCCCGCGCCGATGGAGATCGGGTTGAGCAGGCTCAACCCGACGAACGTGGTGATCAGACCGAACATCAGTACACCGCCGTAGGACCCGCGCATTCCCACGAGAACCTTCTGGGTGATCCCGACGCGACCCGATTCGAGATCGGCCAACGACGACACGGGGTCGAGGACGTTCTCCAGATCGCCGAGATCGAGATCGGGCAGCGCTGCCGCTCCGGAGGAGGCGAAGTGCTCGGCCACCAATTCCGAAAGCCACAGTGCCCGTTCGTGAGCCCACACGAAATTGTCGCCCACCGACGCGGCGATCTGCTCCTCGAGCCATTCGCCGAGTTGCGGCCAATCCTTGCCGGGGTCGCCTTCGTCGACGGTTTCTTCCGCTTCGCGGGTGACGCGACGCAACCGGTCTCGCAAATCGTGATCGATGTCCGACGCGAGATCGGCGATACCGTCACCGAGCGTCTGCTGCCACTGCGACGAACGCTTGTGCAGATCCTCGGCAGCGGACTTGGCACGTTGCAGCCCGGCCACTGCTGCCGCCGCACGCTCCGGATCCTTCAGTGCCGCAAGCTCACTGCCCAACGACAGTGTCAGATGTTCGGTGACCGATCGGACATCGAGCGAGACCGACGAGCGCGCCAGGACATCCGCCCGCGCCACGACGTCGTCGCGCAAGAACGCGTAGAGCTGCTGGAAACCGGACTCGGCATTGAGCTCCTCGTCGTTCAAACGCAGTGCGTGCGAACGCAACAGGGACGACACCGGCAACATCTGCACGTCGATGCCCGCGCGATCGAGGTGACCACGGTTGGCCTCCACGATCTGCCGCCAGTGCGGATACAGATCGATCTTGGTGATCAGTACGGCCACGGCCGGGCACAATCCCTGCACCTGTCGAAGAAACGACAGCTCCGGCTCGGTGAATTCGCGCGAGGCGTCGGACACCACGAGCACGGCGTCCGCCGACGGAATCAGCCCCAGAGTGCCTGCCGCGTGTGGATTCGAGTGGCCGCCGACCCCGGGGGTATCGACCAACACCAGACCGTCCGCGAGCAGCGGACTCGCTACCCCGATGTCCAGGCGCAGCACTTCTCGGCCCTGGGCGCGTGGGCTCGCCGGGGTGATCGTCGTGATCTCCTCGGGCGGAACGTCCACTCGGATGGGCTCGTTGCCCGGATCCGCGAGTACGAGCTGCGCGGAGAGACTCTCGGAGTTGGACACCACTGTCGGAATTGCGGTGGTCTCGTCGTCGCCGACCGAGCACACCGTCAGATTGAGCAGTGAATTGACGAACTGGCTCTTGCCCTGCTTGAGCGGTCCGACCACGATGATGCGTCGACGTGGATCCAGGACTCGCGACCGCGCGGCCTCGGCTCGATCCACCAGGTCGGATCTTCCCGCTGTTGTCGCCGCCGCCGCAGTACGGCTCAGCAGCTCGGCCAGCTCCGTAGATTGCCCGTCCATACGCTTGTGTTCACAACCATTCTCGTCGACTTCCGCAGTACCAGGCTCCACTCTCGCGCCCAGGAACGAACTCTAGCGACGACTCGGCCCCGAGTGCCGGTGAACACTCGGGGCCGAGTCGCATCAATGCCCGCCCTCAGGCGAGAGGATCAGGGCTGCGTGGGGTCGAAGTCGTGATCGACGGTGACGTTGCCGAGCGAGTCCGCTGCCGAATCCACCGAACCGTGCAGGCTCGACTCGCTGAACAGGCTCGAGTCGGTCTCGCCCTGACCGAAGACGTCCGAGTCGACGCTCGACCAGCCGCTACCGGACGCCGTCGCCGAGGAATCGAACGAGCTCGACTGCTCGAACGATCCCGACGCAGCGCTGGACAGGCTGCCGCCGGCGTCGATCAGCCCTTCGGCACCCGACTGCAGACCACCGGTGAGGCTGCCCGCGGCCTGGCCGCCGATCTCTGCGGCGGAGTCAAACTCGCCGCCCGCGGAAGCCGCAGCGTCCACACCAGCATCCAAACCCGCACCCACAGTGGACGCGACGCCGCCTCCGACCGAGGCACCGGCGTCCAGCCCGGCACCGACGTTCGAGGCGATCTCTCCACCGACGGAGGTTCCCGCATCGACGACTCCGCCAGCGGTACCTTCGATGCCACCGGCCACCGAACCTGCAGTGTCTGCGACACCTTCGAGTCCTGCGCCTGCCGACGCTGCCGCGTCGATTCCGCCGCTCACAGCGCCGGTGACGGCTCCTTCGAGTCCGGCCCCGGCCGACGCCGCTGCATCGACGCCGCCAGCGACTCCGCCTGCGATACCGCCGCCGAGGCTGCCGAGTCCGGCCAGCCCACCGGTCAGACCGGCACCAGCCTCACCCACACCGGCGAGTCCGCCGGTGACGCCTGCACCCACATTTCCGACAGCCTCCAGGCCACCGGTCAGATCAGCACCCACATTTCCGACAGCCGCGAGACCACCGGTCAGATCGGCACCCACGTTTCCGACAGCCGCGAGACCACCGGTCAGTTCAGAACCCACATTTCCGACAGCCGCGAGACCACCGGTCAGATCAGCACCGACGTTTCCGAGTCCGGCCAGTCCTCCGGTGAGGCCTGCACCCACTCCGCCGAGTCCGCCGAGTGCTGCTTCGACGGTTCCCGAGAGGTCGGCTCCGGCAGCAACCGCGGTGTCGATCGCTCCGACGAGTCCTGCGCTGAGGTCGGCTCCGGCACCGAGTGCGGCTCCGAGGTCGAGGGCTGCGCTGGTGTCGAGTACGGATTCGAGGGCGGTACCGAGCTGGGCTCCGGCTGTTCCACCGACGCCGAACGCCGTTCCGAGGAGGCCTTCGAGGCCGCCGGCAACTCCGCCTTCGAGTCCGCCGACAAGTCCGCCGCCGATTCCTGCGCCGATTCCTGCGCCCGCTCCGATCGCACCGTCGAGTGCGGTATCGAGCGCCGCGGTGAGGCTGCCGATCGCGCTGGTGTCGAGGTCGAGTGCAGTTCCCAGTGCACCGCCGACGACGGCGCCGATGTTGCCGCCTGCGGCCAGCAGGGCGTCGACGTCGAGGTCGGCGAGCGCTCCGGCGTCCAGGACGGCTCCGAGTGCGGTTCCGATGGATCCCGCGATGGCACCGTCTGCTGCGAAGAGTCCGCCGAGGCTGGCTCCGACGCCACCGGCGATGTCGCCGACCAGCGCGCCACCGGCACCGAGTGCTCCGTCCAGTGCTGCACCGACATCGGTGGTGAGATCTGCTCCGACGGTGCCGAGGCCGGCAAGTGCGCCGCCGATGCCCGCGGTCAGAGCGGCACCCAGGTCACCTGCGAGGTCGAGTCCGGCTCCGGCACCGAGGACGGCGTCGAAGGCTCCGCCGAGAGCGGTGCCGAGCTCGGCTCCGACCGTTCCGCCGACGCCGAAGATCGCGCCGAGTGCGCCGGACAGGCCACCCTGGATGTCGGCCAACGCGCCGAGGTCGACGGCACCGGTCGCACCGAGTGCCGCGTCGAGGGCTGCCTGAAGCTGTGCCGCGATGTCTCCGCTGATCTCGCCGCCGATGCCTGCGCCTGCACCGATCAGTCCGGTCAGTGCAGCGCCGAGTCCGACGGTGCCGCCGAGCAGACCGTCGAGATCGAGATCCAGGCCGCCGCCGACGCCCGCGCCTGCACCGATGAGAGCGTCCAGTGCGCCGCCGAATGCGGTGCCGAGCTCGAGTCCGATCTGACCGCCGACGGCCAACGCCGCAGCGAGGGCAGCCTGCAGGGATGCAGCGATCTCACCCGTGACGTCGATTCCACCGGTCAGGCTGCCGCCTGCAGCGAGTCCGCCGCCGGCGACGGCGCCTGCAGCCAGTCCGAGACCGGCCGACAATCCGCCGCCGAGGCTCGCTCCACCGGCGAGTGCGCCGTCGAGGCCTTCCGATCCGCCTGCGCCCAGGATGGCCGAGAGCTGGCTGCCGGCTCCGGCGAACAGTCCCGATTCGGCGACCAGCGGTGCCACGGCGACGATGTCGGCATGGGTGACGTCACCGAGGCCGGCAGCGGCCAACGTCATCTCGGGGTTGGCGCAGTACGCAGCGGCGGCCTGGTCGTCGCGCAGCAGGCTGAGGATGAAATCGAGTACGGCGTTGGTAGCCATCGTGGGTCTCCTTGACGAGTGGTACTTCGTGGTTGATCACAAAGCTATGCATCGCGGAGCCCCCGCCCAACGGGGCCGATCCCCCCAGTCCCCCGGGGGTTGCCAGGGAACTTCGGTTAGGGGATATGGGCCCTTTAGGGGATTTCACTCGTTATGCGCTCTAACCTGCTGTGAGACGTAACGAACAGATAGCTTCTGTCGACAGTGCCAGTGACGGCAGTACGACTGACGGCAGAGCGAGACGAAGGCGGCGACACGACCATGAACGCAGGGCTCGGCATACGTATCGGCTCGGTGACCGCAGTGGCGGCATTGGACACCGATCCCGTCACCTCGGTGGCCAAGCGTTCTGCGCTCGACCTGCGTCCAGGTGCCGCCCCGAGCTTGGCCGAGCTGTGGGACCGTTCGACGCGGCATCTGATCGGTGGGTTCGCCGATCGGGTGGGCGATCCGGTGGAACTGATCGACGACGACGGCCGCAGTCATCGCGCCGAGGACCTCTACGCCACCGCCACTCGCGCACTGGTTGCCGAGGCGTCCGCCGGAACCGAGTCGGCTCCCACCGTCGTCGTCACGCACCCCACTCGCTGGAACGCGTACACCGCCGAGGTTCTCGGTGAGGCATTGGACCGTGCCGGGCTCACCGACGTCACTCTGGTTCCCGAGTCCGTCGCCACGATGCGGTGGCTCGAGGTCACACGCGGACCGCAGGCCGACGGCCTCGCCGTGATCTACGACCTCGGTGCGAGCGCTCTGGACGTCACGCTGATGCGTACCGGCTCCGACGCAGGCGTCATCGGCACCGGTGTCCACTCCCAGGAGTTCGGCGGAGCGCAGTTCGATCACGCGATCATGCAGTACGTCCTCGACACCGTCTCGGGTAGCCAGTCGTTCGAGTTCGACCCTTTCGACCCCGATACCGTCGGCGCACTCGTGGAACTTCGGGCTCGCTGCGGCGAGGCGAAGGAGCAGCTCTCCTACGACACGTCGACGTCGCTGACGGTCGACCTGCCGGGGCTGCACACCGAGGTCCGTCTGGTGCGCTCCGAGCTCGAAGAACTGGTGCGCGCATCGCTACTGGGATCCATCGGAACGGTGCGCGACGCCGTCACGGCCGCGGGCCTCGACGTCACCGATATCGATCAGGTGGTACTCGTCGGCGGTAGCTCGGCCATTCCGCTCGTCGCCGAGCTCATGTCGTCCGAACTGCGGGCACCCGTGGTGGCCGGACCTCGCCCCGAACTGACCGTCGCGGTCGGTGCCGCAATTCTCGGCAGCGATATCGCCGACGCGACGGCCGCCGACAACGCCGCCGCGTTGGCTGCGGTGCCCACCATGGCAGTGGCGTCCGCCGCGGCAGCCGCCCCGACGCCTCGCCCCACTCCCCGCCCCGCACCGACGCCCACCGCCGTCGATTCGGACTCGGGCATGTCCGGTCGCAAGAAGGCAGGCATCGTGGCCGGGTCCGTCGTCGCTCTCGCACTGCTCGCCGGCGGCGGCCTGTCGGTGGGCACGGCGTTGACCTCCGACAACACCGCACCCGCCGAAACCAATGCGGAGACCTCGATCTCGAGCACCGAGACACCGGGAACCACTGCGACGGTGGCGGACGTCGGAGCGACGACGGCGACCACCGGCGAGAACGGCGCTGCGGCAACCGGATCCGAGGGTGCCCCCACCACGGTCGTCAACTCCGATGGCTCCGTGACACAGATCGACCCGGTGACCGGCGCACCGGTTGCGGGAGCCCCCGCCCCGGCCCCGGCACCGGCAGGCAACGGCGCGGCCACCGTGCCGACCATCCCGCCCGCCAATGTCCCGACGGTCCCCAACTACCAGCCACCGGCCGTGCAGGTGCCGCAGGTTCCGCAGGCTCCGAGCGTGCCGGTGCCCAGTTACCAAGGCCCCACCATCGGCGATGTCGGCCGGGGATTGGGCGGCGTGGTCGGTGACACCGGGCAGGCGGTGGGTGGCATCACCGGAGGAGTCACTGACGGGCTCGGCGGAGCCCTCGGCGGTCTGACCGGCCGATAGGTCGCCCGTGACCAGCACCTGCTCCTGGCTCGTCGGCGTCGAGCGCGCCGATCGCTTCGTCCGTGATGCGCTGACCACCAACGGGTTGCACGTGGTCGTCGGAGTGAACGGCTCCGGTCGATCCGCCGTGCTCGACGCGATTGCGGCGTCGGTGGAGGCGTACACGGGCACCATCGCCGACGCGCCGTCCGGCTCTACGGTTCTCGTCGACGACGCGCACCTGTCGCCGGAGCAGCGACTCGACGAGATTGCCGCGGCTGCAACACGATCGGACATGACCCTGATCGTCGCCACCGCGCCGCGCAGTTTCGATTCACGCATCGAGAAGCTGGTCTCCTCTGCCGGTTCCAATCGTCTGACGCTGGTTCCACTGGACAAGGCGGCCGTATCGGTGCGGGCGGCGGCCACGGCCCGGCCCGTGTCGGCGTCGCTCGCCGGTGCCATCGTCAAGTCGACCGGCGGAGTACTCGCCGCCGTCGACGCGGCCCTCGGTGCGCTCGGCGGCGATCGATCCGATCCGGCACCGCTGCGTGCCGTCGCGGAATCCGTTGCTGAACAGCACCGTCGGATGCTGGTCGAGGCCACCGACGACACCCGGGCACTGCTGCTCGCGGCGCGATTCGGCATCACCCCCGACCCCGCGTCGGCCGCGCAGATTGTCGCCCGCGCCAGCGACGTCGAATCCGTCGTCGACCTGGCCCGCAGCTCCGGCATGCTCGACACCGCGGGCACGTTGATCCCGTCCGCCGAGGCCCCTCTGACCGAGGCGATCGGCGAGGGGCGCTGCCGCGTCCTGCTCTCGACCATCACCGACGTCGCCGTCCGATCCCGCCTGCTCGACGCCACCGCCGCACGTGCGTTGGCAGAGCGCAGCGTCGTTCACGCCGGGCTCGCCGATCTCCTTGTCCAGCAAGCCGATTCGGCTCCGGTCGATATCGCCGGTGCCCTGTACGACGCGGCCGTCGACGCGGGCTTCGATTCGTCGGCGCTGGCTGCCCGCAGGTCCGAGGTCGCGGCTGCCACCGGGGATCTGGACGGGGCCGGTCGCTACGCCGATGTGGTTCTCGACAGCGCCGCCGGGTGCGAGGCGACGCATCTGCGGACAGCGGTTCGGGTTTCGGCGTCGATTGCCGCGCAACGTGGAATGGCCTCGCGCAGTGCACAATTGTTCTCCTGGCTCGGCGAGGATCGACTCGGCCCCGACGCGGTGTGGGCCGCCCTCTCCGCCGCGGCCGCCGGTGATCGCAGCGCCGCCGACCGGTCCATGGCTGCCGTGTCCGCTCTCGCACCGACGTCGAGCACCGCGTCGGGCACCCTGCTCGCAACCGGGGTCATCGGGTCGATCGATTCGCGGAGTCCGGCCGCATCCGGTGCCGCTGCGAATTCTCTGATGCGCGCAATAGCGTTGACGGGCACTGTGTCCGATCGCGCGTGCACCCCGGACACTCCCGCTGCGATCGCTGCCCTGCACGCGATGCACTGCGGAGACCTGTCTCGGGTCGATTCCATCGTGACCAGAGCATTGCCCGAGCACCGTCCAGGATCCGAGGCACACACCAGGCTGAGCCTCGTCGGAGCCTGGGCGTCGATGCTTCGGGGAGATACGGCCGATGCTGGGGCAGCGATCGAGGCGTTGCGGATTCCGGCGTCGCACGTACGCAATCAGCTGTTCCTGCAGGCGATTCGGGTGGGACTGGCCCGTCGCTCCGGTGACGCAGGTTCGCTGATCACAGCGTGGACCCAGGCGCAGAACGTGATCGCCGAGTACTCCACCGACCTGTTCGCGCTGCTGCCCCTGGGCGAATTGCTCTTGGCGGCAACCCGTCTCGGCCAGGTCGACCGCGTCGAACATCTGGTGGCACAGGCCACCGACCTACTCGCGGCGCTCGGCGAACCGCCCGTCTGGGCATCGGCGCTGCATTGGTATCAGGTTCAGGCGGCCATCGTGGCGCAGACTCCCGACGCGCTGGTGCCGCATGCCAAGGCTCTTGCCACTGCCGCTCCCACCCACCCGTACAGCGCCGCACTCGCCGCGGCCGGCCGGGCCTGGCTCGGGGTGTTGCAGGGCCGACCCGACGCCACCGACGTGGAGAATTCGGCGCGCACGCTCACCGCATTCGGTCTGCCCTGGGATGGAGCTCGGCTGGCCAGCGAGGCCGCACTGACCGTCACCGACACCGCAACGGCCACCTCCCTGCTGCACATCGCCAGGTCGTTGCGCCAGCCCAGCTCGAGTCAACGCGACACTCAGGGATCGACGCCGCAGCCGACGGGTTCACTGAGCGATCGCGAGGCCGAGGTCGCCGAACTGCTCGTCCTCGGAGTCGCCTATCGCGAGGTCGGCAGTCGGCTCTACATCTCGCCGAAGACCGTCGAACATCACGTGGCCCGCATCAGGCGCAGGCTCGGTGCCGAGTCGAGGTCCGAGCTGATCTCGATGCTGCGCGCCATGGGGTACGGGGCCTCGACCAGCGCAGCCGTCGGCGGTGTAACTGCGCGCGGCCCCGGAGCGACATAACGACCGAGCACCACTCCCGATCCGAGAACAGGTAATTCCCCATGACCGAGCAGCCCGGCAGTGCGAAGATCGGCACCCCGGATGTCGGCCTCTACCTGGACGACGACCGCGCCGTCGCCGCCGTGTCCCATCCGATAGCGCCCGGGCCGTCTCTGCACCTGGCGTCGCTGCACTCGACCGTGCTCAACACACATCCCGACGGCACCGTCTCCCTCGGCGATGCCCCCGATGCCGACTCCGAGGCGTACACACATTTCCTCGACTCCCTCGCCGACGGCGTGGGAGTCACCGGCAGCAAGGGCACCGTCTTCCCCGCCGAGCAACTGACATCGATGGCGCTGCTGTGCCTGCTCACCGAGGTCGCGTCGTCGATCGATCTGCGGCCGTCCGATCTCGCCGCGGCCGCGACCTATCCGGCCCGGTGGACCGCCGAGCAGGTGTTCGCTCTGCGTTCGGCGATGAACGCGCACGGGCTCGCCCACGTCTCGCTGGTAGCCGAGGCGGAGGCGCTGGCCGCCTGGAACGCGTCGGTACGGGCGACACTGGAGAAGAAGGACATTGCTGTCGCCGCAGCGCGCGGCGCTGCCATTCTGGCCGCCGAGTTCCCCGTCGATGCCGTCACCGAACGCTTTGCGGTGGTGAAACCGGCGAGATCCGACCGCCGCCCACTGTTCGCGGCGGCGGCCTTCGCTGCGGCGTTGACCGTCGGTGCCGCGCTCGTCGCACTGCAACTCGGCACGCCGACCGACACCACCGTCCCCACCGTCGACAACGCTCAGGTGGTGCCGCCCACCTCGTCGATCGGCTCCGGGTCGGGTGGCCCGATCGACTTCCCCACCGTCGTCGTCGAGCCGGCCGCCGAGATCGCTCCCGTCGCTTCACTGCCTGCGCCCACCACCACGGCAGAGCCGACCCCGTCCGAAACGTCCGACCGCCCGCGGAGCGAGCCGACCGAGACCGAGATCGACACGCGCCCCGCGATCGAGGCCCCCGAGGACACCGACGCCGCGGAGCCGCCGGTCGTCGCCGAACCGGTCGAACCGGACACGGATCCTCCGTCCGAGGAGCCTGCCGACGAATCCGGCGAGACTCCCGAGTCCGATCCGGCCGGCGAGGAGCCCCCATCCGAACAGGAGTCGGCGGCCCGTAACGGCACACCCTCCGACTCGGCGTCGAACGACCGATCGACAGGGGACACTCCATGAGCGGTGCCGGCCATCTCGGAATCACCGTGGGCAACACCAGGTCCGTCGCGGCCTACCGCGCCTCCGACGGGGACGAACCGACGATTGTCGTTCTACCGACGACCCTGCGATTCGACGAGGACGGCCGCGCCCACCTCGGTGAACCCGCCGACACCGCCCCGTTCACCCGGTTCGTGAATCTCGTGGGCCAACAGGAGGACCTCGAGCCCGACGCCGACGCCTACCGCGCCGAGGACCTCATGGCCAACGCCGCCAACTGCCTCGTCACGATGGCGTCTGCGAAGGCTGGGATCTCGGCCGAGTCGGGCGACACTCCCGTCACGACCATGACCTACCCGACGCGGTGGCCGCGGGAGAGCGTCGCCCTGCTGCGTGACGCCCTCGATCATGCGGGCCTCACCGAGGTCGCGCTGGTGCCCGACGCCAAAGCCGCCAGCGCGTTCGCACAGCCGAGCTCGGCAGCGACGGTCACGGTGGTCGACATCGGCGCTACCGGCACCGACATCTCCACCTACCCGGGAGGTGGGACGGTGCGCACCACCGCCGTCGGTGGAGACGTCTTCACTGATGCACTCTTCGATCACGTGGTGACCGACCGCGAGCACATCGACCTGTCCGACGCGGCAGTCCTGGCCGCACTCGAAGGCGTCGTCGCCTCGTGCGAGGCCGCCAAACAGACCCTGAGCACGGACGAGACCGCCACGATCTCGGTCGATCTCCCCGGTGTCTCGCACTCCACGACGATCACGCGAGACGAGTTCGCCGCCCTGATCGCGCCGGCGTTCCGTGAGCTCGACGTGCCACAGACCGGCACCGTGGTGCTTTCCGGCGGCAGCGCGGCACTCCCGTCGGTGGCAACCGAGATCGCCGAACGCTCGTCCGGCCTGCTCCTCGTTCAACCACTGGCTGCCACCCGCGGCGCACTGCTGCTCGCCGAGATCGACGACGTCGACGGCAACTCTCTTGTGACCGGTGCTGCGCCGGCGGTCACCCGCAACGACGGCACGGAATCCCTCGACACCGACGCCATCCCGGTCGTCGCGCCGATGCCGTCCCTCGCCTTCTCCGAGGCGATCCCGGCGGTCGCTCCGGTGTTCGCCCCCTCCGAACTGCGCTCCCAGCCGATCGAACCGGTCGACGACACCGCGTCGAGCACCGGTCACGTGCCCGACGCCCCGGCGGCAGCCGCATCGGTAGGTGCGAAGAAAGAACGCAGCGAGCGTTCGCGAACCATCGCCACCATCGTGGCCGGCGCAGCGGCAGGCGTGGTGATCGTGCTCGCGATCGCGGCAGTCAGTGGAGTGTTCGGTACTGCTCCCGCCGCGACGCCTCCGACCGTCAGCGATGCCGGCTCGGTGATCGTCACCTCCACTCGCGCGCCGTCCACCACGACCGCCACGCCCGTCGAGCCGGTCGTCGTGCCGGAGGTGGTCGACGAACCGACGAACGCGCCGTACGTCCCGCCCGCACTCCTTCCCGCCCCGCCGCCCGCGCCGGTTCCTGCTCCTCCGCCCGTGGTACCCACCACCACGCCTGTGGTCACCACGCCTCCGGTGACGACCACCCCGGTCGAGACGACGACGACCACGGCTGTCACCACGACGACCGCGGCTACGACCACCACCCCGCCCGAAGAGTCCGATGAGCCCTGAGCTGCGCGAACACTGATTGTGCGCCTCATGCCCTAAGGTGGGTCGCTGATGCCAAGCACCCGATGAAGGGATTTCATGCGTAACACCGGGGCCCTGCGCACCGCAGTGCTGTGTTCGACGGCTTTCGTTCTTCTTGCTTCGTTCTCCGGAACAGCGGCAGCGGATCCTGTCGTCCAGTCAGCCGCCGATCAGCTTCCCCGAGAGCTCGTCGAGGCCGTGCAACGAGATCTGAAGATCTCCCCGCAGGAGTATCTCGATCGTGCTGCCCGCGCTCAGGAACTGTCCGCGTACGCATCGGACTTCCGGGCCAGCCGTCCCGCAGATTTCGCCGGTGCCTGGATCGGACCCGACGGCAATGCCGTTGTCGCCGTCACCTCGCCTGCCGCCGCGCAGGCCGTCGCCAAGGACGGATACGCCACGGCGCAGTCGCCGGTCTCGGCCGACGGACTCGAGAAGTCGCTGGCAGACCTCAACAGTTGGATCGCCGGTCTCCCTCGCGAGATCTCGGAGCAGATCAACGGAGCGGCCATCGACTTCATCGACAACCAGATCGTCATCGATCTGGTGAACAGCCCGATCGGCAGCGCGCTGAATCTGCCGACCCTGCTGGCGAACATCAAGGTCATTCTGTCGCCCGGGGGGAACAAGCCGGTCGACCCGACTCCGATGGGCGGCGACACGTACGTCACCACCACCGGACCCATCGCCGACGCTCCGGCCACCGACATCAGCATCTGCTCGTTCGGCTTCAATGCCGTCGACTCCGCCGGTGAAGGCGTCAATCTCACTGCCGGCCACTGCAATCCCAACAAGGCCACCGGGTCCGGCGGCGCACCGGTCTACCTTCCCGATGCGGCCGACATCGCGCGCAGCACACAGATCGGAACGTTCGACCGATCGAGTCTGGGCGCGGAGGACGGACTGGACTGGTCGGTCATCGCGCTCAACGACACCGGCATGGCGTCGGGACTGGACCGTCCCACCGTCCGTGGAGCCAACGGCAGCACGGTCACCGTCACCGGAACCGCCGCTCCCGTGATCGGAGCACCGGTCTGCAAGTCCGGGCAGTCCTCGTCGTTCACCTGCGGAGTGGTTGCGGCCGATCGCGTCGAGACTCAGCTCTACATGGAGGACGGCACGTCCCGCACCGTTCGCGGATTCGCCAGCACCGCATGCACTCTCGCAGGCGACAGCGGCGGAGCCATCGTCACCGGAACACTCGCACTCGGCATCACCAGCGGATCCAACAGCGGCGGCGCACCCGATTGCAACGAGGCGAACCTCGCGCTTGCGCAGTACGGCGGCACCGCCAGCCTGGGCATTCCCATCGACCAGGTCACCCGCGCAACCGGAGCAACGCTGCGAACCGAGTGAGCCGGGTACGCCGGGAACCACCCACCCCCTATAGTCGTACGACAGGGGTGAAGGGCATCACATCTCGATGCCCAGGGGAGAGGTTTCTATGCGTCGCCGAGCGTGCCGGCTGTCGATCGTCGCTGTTCCGTTTCTACTGACGATGGCCGTATCCGCGCCCACCGCGGTGGCCGATCCGGCACCCGACCCGGTGCTGCCCGCGGCCCTGGCCGACGCTGTGGCCCGCGACCTCGGGCTCGACCCGCAGCAGTATCTCGACCGAGCGGACGCGGCTCGGCGACTGGCCGAATTCATCGCCACCACCGGTTCCGACGCCGTCACGAACGCGTGGCTCGACGAGAACGGGCGTCCGGTGGTCGCGGTGGCCGAGGGACCGACCCACGCCGATGTGGCCGACGCGGCGTCGGCCGGCGGTTTCGAGGTCGAAACCGCTCCCATCGAGATCCCGGCGGCGGTTCTCGACGTCGTCCAGCCTCTGGTGGACCTGCTCCCGTTCGACCCATCACCGATCGCAGGCCCGATTCGCCCGAGTTCGTATCTGGGCGGAGACAGCTTCCTCGCGGGCACGCCTGCCGGCCTCGGTCAGCGATGCTCACTGGGATTCAATGCCGTCGATCCAACCCACGGTTCGGTCAACATCACTGCGGGACACTGCAATCCGAACACCGCAGAAACCGGTTCCGCAGCTCTGACGGGCGCATACCCGATGTACGGCAGTCTCGTCGGATCGAAGTTCGGTTCGTTCTACCGAACCAGCCAGTCGCACAACGACTATGCGTTGATCGACGTCGACGACGCCAACGTCGGCGAATTCGAGAGCAATGCGGTGCGAGTCCCCGGGGCGGCACCCCTGCACGTCACCGGAACAGTGGATCCGATCGTCGGAGCACCGGTCTGCAAGTCCGGATCCAGGACCGGTTTCAGTTGCGGCACAATTCTTTCCACGGGTCAGCACGTCACCCTGGGCGAGAACGTCTTCGATCGCAGCTTTTCCACCTCCATCTGTGCATTGCGCGGAGACAGCGGTGGACCCATCGTCAGCGGCACCCTCGCCGTGGGCATTGCGAGCGCCTCGAATGTGGGCGATCAGCCGTCGTGCGAAATCGCGACGGTGTTCAGCATGCTCCAGGGCCAGCGACCCGAACTGTTCGCCACCCCCATCAACGACGTCCTCGCCGACAACCCCGGTCTGACGATCCGGACCTCTTAGTTCGTGGACTGTCGCAGACGTGACAGCACCGAGTAGCCCACCTTCCGGGCGTGCGCGAACCCGGGCGACAGCTCCCATCGACGCAGCAAACCGACCAGAATCCGGGAACCCCTCGTGCGTGCGGGTACGCCCACCACGGCCAACACGTCGTAGGACGAGGTGGACCAGGACCTCTTGATGTCGTTGACACCGACGCCCAGGTCCAGCACGGTCACGTCGAGTTCGTCGTGCGTCTGCACGAACCATTCCATCATCTGATGCCCGGGTTGATACTTCGCAACCTCGGGATCGTAGTGCGTCAACCACGCTTCGAGCCGCGCCCTCGTACGAACGCAGATCTGATGTGCCCGCCATTGCCCCTGGACACTCACCCCGGAGAGAGCCAATCTCCCGGCCGCTGCCTCACGAGCCAGGAAGTCCTTGGCCGACGCCGAGGCGTCGGCGGGCGATTGCTCCGCAAGGTAGTCGGTACGGTCGGTGCGGTGGGTCGACGCGGCCGCCAGTCGAGAAATGTCTTCCCACCGTCGCTCGAAGTGCTCCGCGTCGCGGACGGTCTCGATCGTGAGGGGAGTTCCGGCCCGCTCGGCCTGACGTCTGTACTTCGCGAGCCGCTTCAGCGAATTTCGCCCCCGCACATGTCCAGCGGTACTTCCCACCGGCACCGCGATCACCGGAACTCGCTCCCTCACGATCGAATCGGAACGCCACCGCGGGTGCGTACCGAGCGCCGCGACGGCAGTCCTGTCGTCGATCATCGAGTCCGCGTAGAACAGCAGACCGCTGCCTTCGACGGCATCCCACAGGGCGTGAGACGACGCGTCGTCCTCGCTGAGCAATTCCGTCGGGACGCCTTGTCCGGCCCCGAGAATCTTCGCAACCTTCAACGGACCCAGCCTGGTCACGAACATCGGAGCCAGAGCCACCAGCCGCATGTCTCGACGTATCTGCACGAAGACGAGCTCACTGCCCGCCGGTCGAGGAGCATTCATCGCATAACTCGGACGGGAAGAGAAGACCGTGCCGACCCGCTCCGCCAGAGCGTCCCACTCATCGCGGAGCTCGTCGGTCAGTTTTCCGTCCATCACCCCGCCAACGGATGTACAGTCGGTTTTCATGGCTTCCACGTTACGGAAAGTTCAGTAGATGCGCGTAAACAAGCGTGTGACCCATTTGCGAAGAAGACGTAGAGGCTCGCTATGACCGACCGAACTCGGTCGGTGACCACAGACAACGCAAAGAGCCCGCACTCTCCACGAGTGCGGGCTCTGCGTGCTGGTAAAGGCTAGTTGGCCCAAGCCGTGGTGCCCGGAGCAGCATTGAGCGTGTTGAGCAGGTCGATACCGGCTACGACGAGCGTGGGTCCGCCGGCCGCGATGGTTCCGACGATTCCGCCGATGGTTGCGAACAGGGGCACGGTTGCAAGACCCGGGAGCCCGCCTGCAAGGAACCCAATTGCACCAATACCGAAACCGATCGCAGTACCGGTGAACCCGCCGACTGCCGTAGCGATTCCGAGCTGCGACGAGAAGTTCTGCTGCGCCTTGAGGTTCTCCTCAGGCGAGGCGACGGTGGTTGCGCCGATGCTGCGCGAGTTGGCCGATGCCTTGGTGAAGTCGAGGTTCGGAACCAGACGCAGTGTCTTGCCGTTGTCGTCGACGTTCTGCTCGTACGGGAAGTTCAGTCCGCCGAGGTTGAACGACAGCGGAAGCGTCACGAGGGTGTTGTCGGCGGCGTCGAGGACGTCGACCGTCTTGCCGTCGTCGGCGACCTTGAAGACTCCTGCATCGATCGTGGTGACGATCGTGCGATCTTCGAGGTCGACGGTGTAGTTGGTGTCGCCGGGGGTCGCCTGCTCAGTAGGGGCCTGCGCGTATGCGGTTCCGCTGGCCAGGCCCATCGCGACTGCGACGAAGGCCGATGTGACGACCAGTTTGCTGAGTTTCATGTAGAGCTGTTCCGTTTCTGTGATGTGCACGCTCGACGGTCCACCCAGACCCGTGAGCTCAAAGCCACCCCGATGACCCTTTTGCGACGTTCGATGCGACCGAAGTGTAGCGCACGAATCGGACCGTTCGTTGTCCTTTTGACACTGTCCCGAAACCCATTCGTTGTCAGCGGTCACAACATTACGATTCTTGCAGCGCAGCGGGCATGTCTCCCTATCCGGCGGGCATCGCAGTTCGTTCGTCCGAATGACGGGCAGATGCCCCGCGAAAAGCCGGCCCAACGGCTCACGCCCAGGGCAGCATTTCGGTTAAGTAAGGACTGCCTTCTCGACAACCCCCGAGGGCCCTACGCCTAACGTGATCCGGGAGACAACCTACTGACGAGTTCAGCCCACCCGTCGGACGGCCTCATTTCGACGCCCACCAGCGCCGCTCCACGTGATCGGTGTTAAGTTACCCGTCAGTACGAAAGAATTGCTACTGGCGAGTAACATGGACCGTCATATGCTCGACGGGCTGAACCCGCGGCAGCCCTTCCAGCTGCCACCTGAACGAAAGGCCGCGACATGAACGCCCTGACGATCACGTTGGGCACAGTCGGTGCTCTGCTCAGCCTCGTATGTTGGTACGTCTTCATTCGCGGCGCTCTGCGGATGTTCAACATCGTGCGCATCGGCCAGCCGGCACCCGACCGCTGGCGACCGATAGTCCCTCGCTTCAAGCAGATGGTCGTCGAGTTCCTGCTCCACACCAAGATGGTCAAGTTCCGTACCGTCGGCTGGTCGCACTGGCTGGTGATGGTCGGGTTCATGTTCGGTTCCATCGTCTGGTTCGAGGCGTACGGCCAGACGTTCAACCCCGAGTTCCATTGGCCGATCTTCGGCGACACGGCGGTCTACCACTTCCTCGAGGAGATCCTCGCTCTCGGCACGGTCATCGGCATCATCACGCTGATCGTCATTCGCCAGCTCAACCACCCACGGAAGCCCGAGCGTCAGTCGCGCTTCGCAGGCTCCGGGTTCAAGGCCGCCTACTTCGTCGAGGCCGTTGTGCTCATCGAGGGCCTGGGCATGCTGATGGTGAAGTCCGGCAAGATCGCCACCTACGGCGACGGCAGCCTCATCTACGACTTCGCCACCGTCCACATCGCCACCCTGCTGCCCGCCAGCCCCGAGATGGTGTCGGTGTTCGCGTTCGTCAAGCTGATGTCCGGCATGGTGTGGCTCTACATCGTCGGTACCCGCATCAACTGGGGAATCGCGTGGCACCGCTTCTCGGCGTTCCCCAACATCTACTTCAAGCGCATGGACGACGGCACCGTCGCCCTCGGCCCGGCCAAGCCCATGATGTCCGGCGGCAAGGTCCTCGAGATGGAAGAGGCCGACCCCGACGTCGACGCGTTCGGCGCAGGCAAGATCGAGGATTTCAGCTGGAAGGGCTGGCTCGATTTCAGTACCTGCACCGAATGCGGACGCTGCCAGTCGCAGTGCCCCGCCTGGAACACCGGCAAGCCCCTCTCCCCCAAGCTGCTGATCATGTCGCTGCGCGACCACAGCCACGCCAAGGCTCCGTACCTGCTGGCCGGCGGCAAGAAGGACATGGCCGGTGACGAGGTCGGACTCGTCGATTCCGAGGGCAACGTCGACCAGAAGGCGCTCGACGCCATCCCGCAGAACGCTCGCGACGAGGCCGATCGCAAGCTCGTCGCCGACGCCATCGAGGGCGGCATCATCGATCCCGAGGTGCTGTGGAGCTGCACCACCTGTGGTGCCTGCGTCGAGCAGTGCCCGGTGGACATCGAGCACGTCGACCACATCATCGACATGCGCCGCTACCAGGTGCTGATCGAATCGGAGTTCCCGTCCGAGCTCGCAGGTCTGTTCAAGAACCTGGAGAACAAGGGCAACCCCTGGGGCCAGAACTCCAAGGACCGGCTCAACTGGATCAACGAGATGGACTTCGACATCCCGGTCTTCGGCCAGGACGCCGATTCGTTCCAGGACTACGAATACCTCTTCTGGGTCGGCTGTGCCGGTGCCTACGAGGACCGCGCGAAGAAGACCACCAAGGCCGTCGCCGAGCTGCTCGCGACCGCAGGCGTGAAGTTCATGGTGCTCGGCGCAGACGAGACCTGCACCGGCGACTCGGCTCGCCGCGCAGGCAACGAGTTCCTGTTCCAGCAGCTCGCGATGCAGAACATCGAAACGCTGAACAACGTGTTCGACGGCGTCGAACAGAGCAAGCGCAAGATCGTCGTCACCTGCGCCCACTGCTTCAACGCGCTCGGTAACGAGTACCCGCAGGTCGGCGGCGACTACGACGTGGTGCACCACACGCAGCTGCTCAACCGCCTCGTGCGGCAGAAGAAGCTGATCCCGGTGGCCTCGGTCAGCCAGGACATCACGTACCACGACCCGTGCTACCTCGGCCGGCACAACAAGGTGTACGACGCTCCGCGCGAGCTCATGGCCGCGTCGGGCTCCAACCTCAAGGAGATGCCGCGTCACGGTGAGCGGTCCATGTGCTGTGGTGCCGGTGGCGCTCGCATGTGGATGGAAGAGAACATCGGCAAGCGCATCAATATCGACCGGGTCGACGAGGCGCTGGCAACCAACCCGAAGAAGATCGCCACGGGCTGCCCGTTCTGCCGCGTGATGCTCACCGACGGTGTCACCGCACGTCAGGAAGGCGGCGCACACGAGGGCGTCGAGGTCGTCGATGTCGCGCAGCTGATGCTCGAGTCGATCACCCGTGTGGAATCCTCGGTACTCGGCGAGAACATCAAGGTCATCCCCCGCGAGCGCACTCCCGAGGAGAAGCTGGCCACCGAGAACGCTGCCGAGGTCGAAGAGGCCGAGCGCATCGCACCCGTCGAAGAGCCTGCCGAGGCGAAGACCGCTCCGGCAGCTCCCGCTCCGAAGGCCGGCGGCGGACTGAAGATGAAGGGTCTGGCCAAGGCTCCGGGAGCCAAGGCACCCGGTTCGGCTGGAGCCACCGACCAAGCCGACACTGCCGAGGCCGAGGCAGCCCCGAAGCCCAAGGGACTCGGAATGGCCGGCGGCAAGGCACCCGGCGGCAAGGGTCTGCAGATGAAGGGCAAGGCACCCGGCGCGAAGGCGGCTGCACCTGCACCTGCCGACACTCCCGCCGAAGCTCCGTCTGCCGAGACCACCGAGGCCTCGGAATCGACTCCGTCCGTCAAGCCCAAGGGTCTGGCAGTGAAGTCGGGATTCAAGAAGCCGGGAGCCAAGGCACCGGGTAAGCCTGCCGAGGCCGATGCGGCTCCGGCATCTACCCCGGAGACAAGCCAGTCTGCCGAATCAGACTCTGCTGCAAGCGAATCCAAGCCGACCGTCCAGCCCAAGGGCCTGGCCGTGAAGTCCGGATTCAAGAAGCCGGGAGCCAAGGCACCGGGTAAGCCTGCTGCTGGGGCACCGGCGTCCGAGGCTCCTGCTGCTGAGGCACCGGCCGCCGAGGCCACGGCGTCCGAGGCACCTGCCACCGAGGCTGCAGCGGAATCCAAGCCGACCGTCCAGCCGAAGGGTCTGGCCGTCAAGTCCGGATTCAAGAAGCCGGGTGCACGCACTCCCGGTGCGCCCGCTGCTGCATCTGCGGCGACACCGGCCGAGCCGAAGAACGCAGAGCCCGAGAAGGCCGAGCCGGCTCCGGAAGCCGATGCACCTGCCGAGGCCCCGAAGTCCGAGGCACCGGAAGCAGAGGCACCGGCAGCCGAGGCACCGAAGGCTGAGGCGTCGGACACTGCGGGTGAAGCCGACGATCGCACTCCACCCAAGCCGAAGGCCGGTGGACTCGGATTCGCTCCGGGAGCCAAGGTTCCGGGTCGCCGGAAGTAACCTCACACCCTATTTACCGACTGCGCGCCCCCGCTCACGTCAGAGCAGGGGCGCGCAGTCGTCAGTAGGGGTGTGAGGTCCCCGGCTCGAGTTATCCACAGGCAACGAGTTATCCACAATCGGACACTTGGGGCTTGCCGAAAGCGATTGCGCCCGAGAGCATTTCTTCATGACCCGCATCGTCTCGCGATCCGACGCTCTCTCCCGCGGAATTTCCGACGCAGAGTTGCAGCGCTACTGCCGAACGCGAGCGTGGCGTCGACTCCGTCCCGGAAGGTTCGTCAGCAAAGACGAATTCGACGCACTGCCGAGGGAAGACAAGCATCGGGTCATCGCGGAGGCTGTGTTCGACGCAACCACCTCACCCGACGCAGTCGTCAGCCATGTGAGTGCGGCCGTCTTCCACGGTCTCGACGTATGGAATGCCGACCTGAGCCGAGTGCACATCACGCGCAATCGTGCCCGCGGCGGCGGCCGTAGCAGCGCCGTTCGAGCACTGCACACCTCGCCGTACACCGACGAAGAAGTTGTGGACTTCGACGGCGTGCGAATCACGGCTCTGGCGCGCACCGTTGCCGATTGTGCCCGCTCACTCCCGTTCGAGACGGCCGTCTGTATCGCGGACTTCGCTGCCAGAACCCGCGGACTCACCACCGAAGATGTTCTCGCGGCACTGGATTCGTGCCCGAACCACCCGGGCAATCGGATTGCCCGCCGAGTCGCGGACTTCATGGACGGCCGGTCCGAGAGTGTCGGGGAATCCCGCGCCCGAGTAGTGCTGCATCAGCTGGGCTACACCCCACAGCTGCAGGTACCGATCACAGATTCCCGTGGCCTCGCCGGGCGCGTGGATTTCGATCTGCCCGACATCGAGACCGTGCTGGAATTCGACGGCAGGGTGAAGTACGGACGCTACGTGCCCGAGGGGAAGTCTGCGGCCGATGTGTTGTGGGACGAGAAGCGTCGCGAGGATCGCATTCGCGCCACCGGACGCCAGGTGGTGCGAATCGCCTGGTCTGACCTCGAGCACCCCGAACTCGTTGATCGAATGATCCGCGATGCTGCCGACAGAGCCATGCGGCGCAACCGCGCGACCTTTCTACCGACTGCGCGCCCGTCGTCGCGTCGAAAGACAGGCGCGCACCCTGCACAAGCAGTGTGAGGTTGCCTCCGACCCCCTCGGAAGTAGCGGAATCGGACATCGTGAGTATGGTCGGAATCGCACGGCGTACCCGAGAAGTAGGAGCAGGCATGACCGACGACGCGGACAAGCTCTTTCGCCGCTACGACGAGTGGTGGACGGCTCTGCCACCGGACGACCGAGCGCACGTCGAACAATGCTGCGAGTCCGGCCGCACCGACGAGCGCCTCTGCGCCCTCATCCGCGAACACAACGGCCCGTCCAAGGCAGCGTTCGAGGCGGGCAGCAAATTGTCGGAGGGCAACAGCAAATACTGCGCTATCCCCAGCGCGCTACTCGAGTTCCTCGAAGCGAAACGGGCGCACCCACCGCTCAGCTAGCGGGACGCCACAGCTGCAGCTCGGGGATTCCGGGCGGCGTGAATCCCATGACCTGGCCGTAGAAGGACAGTTCGGATTCTCGCGCGTTCACCTGCGTCTCCAGTTTGCGGAATCCATGCGACTCGCCCGCGTAAGCCAGGTAGGCATGCGGTATTCCCTTCTCCACCATCGCATCTCGGAACCGCTCGGCCTGTGACGGCGGCACGATCGGATCGTCCAGCCCCTGCAACAACAGCACCGGGCAGGACAGTCCGTCGACGTTGTTGACCGGAGCGCGGGTGCGATACAGGTCGATGGCCTCGGGCAGCGGTCCGATGAGACCGTCGATGTAGCGGGACTCGAAGTCGTGGGTCTCGGCAACGAACAGCTCCAGCTCGGCGACACCGAAGTACGATGCACCGCAAGCGAATACGTCGGAGGATGTCAGCGCGGCCAGGACCGTCCACCCACCTGCGGATCCGCCTTCGATGGCCAACCGGTGCGGGTCGGCGAGTCCGCTGTCGGCCAACCCTTGCACCGCGGCAATGGTGTCTTCGACGTCGACCACTCCCCACTGCCCGCGCAGCCGGTTGCGGTATTCGCGGCCATATCCACTGGACCCGCCGTAGTTCACATCGACGACGCCGATGCCGCGGCTGGTGAAGTAGGCGAACAACGGATTGAGACCTGGTGCCACATGCGCCGTCGGACCGCCGTGGACGAAGGCGACATACGGCGGGAGTTCGCCGTCGAGCCCTTCGTAGGATGGGTTGCGCGGCGCATAGGCGATGGCGTGCACCTCACGATTCGGTCCATGGAACGTCACCTGACGCCCCTCCGGCAAGTACGCAGCGTCGGGAACGGACTCGAAACCCGAACGCACAGCGGTCAATTCGCGAGATTCGAGGTCGAGGGTGAACAACCCGGCTGCAACGTGCGCTCCGCCGCACTTGATCAACACTGTCGAGCCGGAACGCCCACCGAGGCCCACCGACGTCACCCCGTCGAGCGCGATGTCGTCCAGCTCCCCGGACACTGGATCGAGGATCGCCAATGTGTCGGTGCCGACGGTCCGCGCGGTGAGTAGCGTCCCGTCGTCGAGCACGGAATACCAGCTCGATCCCAGCCGCCACAGCGGAGCCCCGAAGTCGGCGTCGAGCGCCCGAAGCGGTGTGACCGACCCGTCGAGCGTGACCGAATACAGGTTCCACCAACCACTTCGGTCGCTGATGGCGTACAGCGATTCGTTGTCGATCCATTCCGGCTGCAACACCGATTCCTCGGTCGAACCGAGCAGCACCGTCCATGCGCCGGGATCGGCGAGCGACGCTACGCGCAGTTCTGTTCCGTCCCATGGCATCTGCGGGTGGTTCCAGGCCATCCAGGCGATGCGGGTGCCGTCGGGTGACAGTCTCGGGAACGCAAGGAAGTCCGAGCCCGCCACCAACGAGCGCACTCCGCCGCCGCCGAGATCGATGGCCACGATGTCTCGGGACACCGCGCCCGCGTCGTGCATCTCGCGAACTGCGATGACGTCGGTGCCGACCACCGAGAGATCGGCGTACCGGATGCTCGACGCCACAGCCGGTTTCGGAGTCAGCGGCACGGGTGCGCCGCCGGGGGTGAGTCGGTAGACGCGTTGATCGGAGAACTCGGCGAACACCAGGTCGCCGTCTGCCGTTGCGGTCCAGGCTCCCCCGCCGTATTCGTGTACGCGGGTGCGGGCGTTGAACGGTGCGGGAAGGATGGGCTGCACCTCTCCGTCGACATGGCGGCAGATCGCTGTTCGGCCCTGTTCGGCGGGCCGCAGTTCCGACCACCAGATCTCGCTGCCGACGAAGCAACCACCGTCGACGGGGTGGCCCGCAGACGACAGATCTGCTGCGGTGATGGGCGAGGGCCAGGATCCGTAGGCGAGAGCAGTCACGGGTTCCACCCTAGTGAACTGACGTGCATGTAACGCGGTGTTCACCGGACCTTCAACCACGACCCGGATGATGGGTGACAAGCAGCACTAGGGGGACACCATGCGCCGGACCACTACCCACTCGGTGGACCACGAGATTCTGACATTCGGCCGAACCTGGCGTGGGTACGGCGGTGGTAGCGACGAGGACATCTACGTGGCGTTCGGCGTCGACGCGCGGACCTACTTCCAGCGACTGCGGCGCATTCTCGATTCACCGGTCGCCGAGGATCTGACCCCGGACGAGCGGGCCGCGATTGCCGACATCTGCCGGGCGCGACTCGCCTGAGACATCGTTATACCGGTGTCAGCAGCTCCGGGCTGTTGTTCTTCACGCTGTTCACCGCGGTGCTGACCTCGTAGGGCTCGAGCCGTGGTTCGGGGATCGCGGCCAGCAGGTCTCGAACGTCCCCGAGGTCCGTCACTGCGGGGTCGAGCCAGCTCGAACGGAGATCCGGCGGAAGCACGACCGGTGAGCGATCGTGAATGTGGCCGAGCGCATCGGCAGCCGGGGACGTCAGCACGGTGACCGACCAGACCCAGCGGTTCTCGTCGTCCTCGGCCTTGGTGGGATCTCGCCACAGCTCGTACAGGCCTGCCATCGCGAGCACGCCGTCACCGTCGTGCAGGAAGTAGGGCACCTTCGCGCCGTCGCGCTTCTCCCACTCGTAGTAGCCGTCGGCGGGGACGATGCATCGCCGACGGCTCGCTGCCTTCTTGAACGACGGTTTCTCGGTGATGGTCTCGGACCTGGCGTTGATCAGCCGCGAACCGATTTTTACGTCCTTCGCCCACGACGGGATCAGGCCCCAGCGCACCGATCGCAGTTGCCGCACGGCGTCGGCCTCGGGTTCGTCTTTCGGTGCGCGCTCGAGCACCGTCCGGACCGTCTGGGTGGGGGCCACGTTGTACGAGGCAGGCACCTCCGCTCCGACGGTCTCGGCGATGTCGAACACCGCCTGCAGGTCGCTGTCACTCCGGGTACTGGCATACCGTCCGCACATGGAAGCAGATTGTTCCACCAACCACTGACATCCCGGGCGAAACAACCTCGTGGAATTACGTGGCACCCACCTGGCACGATGTGACGGGTGACCACTCCGCAGATCCACTCCCAGCCGCGTTACCGCACGTTGCAGCAGTCCACCAAGCTGCAGAACGTGCTGTACGAGATCCGCGGACCGGTACACGCCCACGCCGCCCGTCTCGAGGCCGAGGGGCACCGCATCCTCAAGCTCAACATCGGTAACCCGGCACCCTTCGGGTTCGAGGCCCCCGACGTGATCGTGCGCGACATGATCGCGGCGCTGCCGGTGGCCCAGGGGTACTCCGAGTCCAAGGGCATCCTGTCGGCCAGGCGAGCCATCGTCACGCGCTACGAGCTCGAGCCGGGCTTCCCCGAGCTCGACGTCGACGACATCTACCTCGGCAACGGGGTGTCCGAGCTCATCACGATGACGATGCAGGCACTGCTCGACGACGGTGACGAGGTACTGATCCCGGCGCCGGACTACCCGCTCTGGACGGCGATGACGACGCTGTCCGGCGGCAAGGCCGTGCACTACATGTGCGACGAGGAAAACGGGTGGAATCCCGATCTGGCCGACATCGAGTCCAAGATCACCCCGAAGACCGTCGCGCTGCTGGTGATCAACCCCAACAATCCGACGGGGGCGGTGTACTCGAAGGAGGTGCTGCAGGGCATCGTCGATCTGGCGCGCAAGCACCAGCTGCTGCTGCTCGCGGACGAGATCTACGACCGGATTCTCTACGACGACGCAGAGCACACCTCGCTGGCAAGCCTGGCTCCCGACCTGCTCTGCCTGACGTACAACGGACTCTCCAAGGCGTATCGAGTGGCCGGCTACCGCGCCGGATGGCTCGCGATCACCGGACCGAAGGCACACGCCGCAGGGTTCATCGAGGGCATCGACCTTCTCGCGTCGACGCGACTGTGCCCCAATGTGCCTGCACAACATGCCATTCAGGTCGCACTCGGTGGGTATCAGAGCATCGAGGATCTGATCCTGCCCGGCGGCCGTCTGCTCGAGCAGCGTGACGTCGCGTGGGAGAAGCTCAACGCGATTCACGGCGTCTCGTGCGTCAAACCGCGGGGTGCGCTGTATGCGTTTCCGCGGCTCGATCCCGAGGTGCACGAAATCTACGACGACGAGAAGCTCGTCCAGGATCTGCTGCTGCAGGAGAAGATCCTTGTGGTTCAGGGGACCGGCTTCAACTGGCCGGGCCACGACCACGTGCGCATCGTGACGCTGCCGTGGGCGCGAGACCTGGCCGTGGCGATCGAGAGGTTCGGTAACTTCCTCGCGTCGTACAAGCAATGAGCCGCGAAGTTACCGTCAAGTAGTTGAAAGTGACGCACAAAACATCGGGGCGGTCCCGCCTGAACGACGAATGATCTGTACATTGGCGGACGGCACTTCGGTGCCCGCGAGCCCTGGTCGTACCCCTCCCCCCCCGGGTCGGTCAGGTGGTGGCGGGGGACGCCCCCCTGCTCCCCGCCACCGAGCTCCTCGCATCGGCCACCATCCCGGCCCGTACTAGCCTTGCACCGTGGAACCACACGGCACGTCTCCCGATGGCAACAGGCCAAGCCTCGACGCTTATGCAGGCCATGGACACGGGCACGGCCACAGCGATACTCCGGCTCCGTTGGGACCGGTGGCGGCCAAGGTCGTCGTCGGACTGTTGGTCGCCATCGCCATTGCCGTGATCGGCGGAGCCATCGCCTTGTGGCCCAGCCAGCAGAGTGTCGACATCCCACTGCCGTTCCAGACCTCCGGCGGTGGTGCGGTGTCCACCGAGGCCGGCACCATCACCTCGCAGAGCATCGGGACCTGCGGAAGTCCCGACGCAGGCAGAGCATTCACCGGCGACCCGACACCTGCGGTCAACGACTCCTACGAATGCCAGCGCAGCATCGTCGACATCACCACCGGCGAGGACGCAGGCAAGAGGACGGTACTCGAGATCGCGCCGGGTCCCGGCCAACCGACGCTGAGCGCAGGCGAGGACATCCGTCTGGTTGTGCAGACCGACCCGTCGGGAGGAGTCCGCTACTCCTTCAACGACTACTCCCGAGGGCTGCCGCTGGCACTGATCGTCGGCGTGTTCGCCGTGGTCATCTGCGTCGTCGCCCGTTGGCGGGGGTTCCGCGCACTGGTCGGCCTGCTTCTCGCGTTCGCGGTGCTGGTGGTGTTCATGCTGCCCGCCCTGCTCGACGGCGCACCCGCCATTCCGGTCGCCCTCGTCGCCGGTGCGGTGATTCTCTACGCCGTGCTGTATCTGGCGCACGGGGTGAATCTACGCACCAGCTCGGCGCTGCTGGGTACGCTCACGTCGATGGCCCTGGCGGCTGTTCTGTCCTACGTCGCGATCCGCATGACCCATCTCACCGGGTTGTCCGAGGAGCAGAACACTGCCGTGCAGACGTACATCGGCAATGTCAGCGTCACCGGCCTGCTGTTGGCCGGGTTCATCATCGGTTCGCTCGGAGTGCTCAACGACGTGACGATCACGCAGGCGTCGGCGGCCTTCGAGCTCGCCTCGGTGGACGAGACGGCGACGCGGCGCGAGATCTTCACCGCCACGATGCGGGTGGGCCGTGACCACATCGCCAGTACCGTCTACACCCTCGTGCTCGCCTACGCCGGTGGCGCGCTGCCGCTGCTACTGCTCTTCAGCGTCGCCGACCGGTCCATCCAGGACGTTCTCACCGGCGATTCGGTGTCCATCGAGATCGTCCGCTCCGCGGTGGGCGGCGTCGCGCTGGCTCTCTCGGTCCCGCTGACCACGGCGATCGCCGTGCTGCTCGCGCGTCCCATCACCGTGGGTGGGCCATCCAACCGAGCACAGCGCCGGGCCGCGGCACCGGCCCGCAAGACCCGGGGCTCGGGCCGGCACAGCGCGTAGTGCGGCTTCGCCGCATGTGAGCAGAACTTCGTAGCAGGGGCCGAACTTCCGTGCACATGCGGCGGAGCCGCTCAGGCGAATGCAGCGGCGACGGTCTCCGAGAGCAGGGCACCGTTGTGGGTGCTCAGTCCCGCCTTCAGTCCCGAATCGGCCTCGCAGGCAGCTTCCCAACCCTTGTCGGCCAGTGCGACGACGTACGGCAACGTTGCGTTGGTGAGCGCGTAGGTGGAGGTCCGAGGCACGGCACCGGGCATGTTGGCGACGCAGTAGAACACCGACTCGTGCACCTTGTAGGTGGGGTCTGCGTGCGTGGTGGCGTGCGAATCCTCGAAGCAGCCGCCCTGATCGATGGCGATGTCGACCAGAACCGAACCCGGCTTCATCCGCTGAACCAGACTGTTGGACACCAGCTTCGGCGCTTTGGCTCCGGGCACCAGTACAGCACCGATGACCAGATCCGCTGCGAGAACCGCCTGTTCGAGTTCGTATGCGTTCGACACCAGCGTCTTGACGGCACCGCGGTACTGATCGTCGATGGCGCGTAGCGCTTTCACATCGAGATCGAGCACGGTGACGTCGGCGTGCATGCCGAAAGCAATTGCGGTGGCATTCCTTCCGGACACGCCGGCTCCGATCACAACGACGTTGGCGGGGCGCACTCCGGGAACTCCACCCATGAGAACTCCGCGACCGCCTTCACTGGACATCAGGTGGTAGGCACCGGCCTGGGGCGCGAGGCGTCCGGCAACTTCGCTCATCGGCGCGAGCAGCGGCAGCGAACCGTCTGCAGCAGTGACGGTTTCGTATGCAATGGCAGTGGTGCCCGACTCCAGCAACGCATCGGTGCACGCTTTCGAGGCGGCGAGATGCAGGTACGTGAACAGCACCTGCCCCTTGCGCAAGCGTGAATACTCTTCGGCGATGGGCTCTTTGACCTTGAGCAGCAGATCAGCGGTCTCCCAGACCTCGGCGACGTCGGTGAGGATCTGCGCGCCGGCGGCCTTGTAGTCGGTGTCGGTGAACGACGATCCGGCCCCTGCCTCGGTTTCGATGATCACTTCGTGTCCTCGCGAGACCAGTTCGTGCACGCCCGCCGGGGTGATGGCCACCCGGTATTCGTGGTTCTTGATCTCGCGTGGAATTCCGATCTTCATGACGGCCTCCTCGATGCTGGGCGATGGGAGCCGTGGCCCCACCGGTTGTAGGCCAACTATGAATTATCTACGAAATACCCGCAACGGATGTGAACATAATTCTGTAGACTCCCGAAATGGTCAGCAATAGTTCATTCGAGACGGGCGACACGGGGCACCAGCCGAACGATGTTCGGCCCATCCCCCTGGATCGAATCGACCACATCCTGCTCGACGAGCTACGCCGCGACGCTCGAACACCCAACAACGCACTCGCTGCGGCTGCCGGGATTGCGCCGTCCACTGCCCTGGGGCGGGTGCGCGCCCTCGTCGAACGCGGGGTCATTCGCGGCTTTCACGCCGATATCGACCCCGAGGCTCTCGGCCAGGACATCCAGGCCATGATCTCGGTCCGGCTGCAAGCAGATGCTCGACGACGCATCAGCGAATTCGGATCGAAGATCGCCTCACGGAAAGAGACGTTGAACATCTACTTCATTGCCGGTGCCGACGATTTCCTGGTGCACGTCGCCACCGTCGACACCGCCACGCTGCGTGACTTCGTCGTCGAGAACCTCAGCGCCGACCCGGCCGTCGCCGCCACCGAGACCATCCTCATCTTCGAGCACATACGACCGCGAAATACGCACGCGGACAAGTAGATTCGATCAGGGAGCGGGTGGAATGAGCGGAGGGAACACCGGCAACGTGAAGTCGGGAAGGCCCGGGATCAGCGGCGGTGGCTGCTGCGTCGTCGGAGGAACGGACTCGACGGGTGGCGGCGGCGGTGCCGGTTCGGCCGTGGTCGTCGTCGGCTCCGGCGTCCACGGCTCCTGGTAGACCTCGGTCTCCGGTGGCACCGTGGTCGGCTCGACGGCGGTCTCCGGTGCGGGCGGCGGCAGGACCGGCGCAGGGATCACCGGCGTCGGCGGCGCGGTGGTGACGGCCGGAGCGTCGGTCTGAGTGCGACTGACCGAGGTGTCGACCACCTGCGGTGCGTTCTGCTGGGTGAGCATGAAGCCGGAGACGCCGACCACTGCAGCCAGACCGAGCGCGAGAACACCACCGGTTCGGAGCCTCCGTCGCGCCCGCGTGCGATCGTCTTCGCCGTCGTCGTCGTCGTAATCGGCATCGAGCCAATAGACGTTCTTCAGCTGGAACGGCACGGGCTTGCCGTCGTCTGCGGCAGAATCAGTGCCGATCTTCGATGTGGGTGTCTGCGTAACAGTCTCTGCTACAGCAGGATCGGATGCAGCAGACCCTGATGTAACGGTGGCGGCCACCTCGGGCACCTCGGCCGAGTTCTCCGCAGACCGCTCCCCCGTGTTCGAGCTCAACGCAACGACCTCCCCGTCGACCCGCGCCCCCTGCACGTGGTCGTCGAGAACATCATCCACTACCGGCAGCGGCGATTCCGAATCGACGGGAACAGAATCGGAAGATTCGACAGGATCGGTGAATCTCGAGGACTCGAAACCGCCCGCCGCGGCTGCGTCCGGGGCGTCAGCACCCGCCGGGGCCGACGCGATCCACGGACGAGCCGGAACCGGTCGGCCGGGGGCAGACGGCGGAGAAGGCAACGGAGCCGGCGGACGCACCCGCGAGCCGGGGTCGGCCACGATCGCCGCGGCAGGGTTCACGGTGTCCGCGACCGGGCGATCCGCACGGGGACTTCCCTGCGCTCCGGTTCGCGTCCGCGAGTGCGGCCGAGCCGCAAGCGCTGCTCCACGTGCCGCAACGGTCTCGGGTTCGGTCGGAACGAGAGCCGGGAGCTCGAGCAACGGGCCGACGCGATTCTGCACGATCGGCATGCGCGCTCCACCGCCGATCAGGACGACCGCATCGATGGGTACGTGTGCGCCGATCATCACTCCGCGCGCGAACTCGATGGCTTCGTCCACCAGGTCGGTGATGAGCAACTCGAAGTTCTCACGCGAGAGCAGGATCATGCCGCTCGCATCCGGCAAGCACACCGCGTCCTGAGTGGACAGGCGTTCCTTGGCGATGCGGCAACGCTTCTCGAACAGCGGCATGTCGGGGTCGGTCGGGTTCTTCCCGAGGCGGCGGAGCTGGTTGTTGCGCACGTAGGCGTCGAGCAGATCTCCGCTGTACTCACCCGAGCGCTGCGAGGCGATGACTGTTCGCTGCACCAGGTCCACGACGCTGACGGTCAAGCCGGAGCTGCCGAGGTCGAACAGCGCGACAGAACTGCAGTTGCGGGCTTCGCCCGTCGCCGCGAGGTACTCGACGACAGCTTCCACCTCGTGCACGAGGTGGTAGTTGTGCAGGTGCGCACCGGCGAGGGCCGCCTGCAGCGCGTCGGCCTGGCGCGGGTCGCGGTACGCGACACCGGTGGCGAGTTCGGGCTCGGTTTCGGCCGCGGCACCGATCGATTCGACGGCCAGGTGCGGAAGGTCTCCCCCGACGCTGTCGATGACTTCGTTGCGGAAGAACAGCGGCCGTTCGATGTCGCTGACCAGGCCGGAGGGGTCGGCGGCCGGTGTTCCGAACTGTTCGGCCCTGGGCTGCGCCGTGCGCACGGCTCGGGTCCCCATGGACACCCCAAGCAGCACAGTCACGGTGGTCGGCCTCACTTCGATCGGCAAATGTTTTCGGACGCGATACACCTCGTCCAGTGCGCCAGGCTACCGCCTCGGATCGATCGACGGGTCGCGCGCCCCGAAGGTGCACGCCCTCGCATTCGTCGAAACCTGTCCGGCTCCCCGCCCGGCCGGCCCGATCCGGACCTACGGCCTATTCCGGAACCACCGAATCGACGGACGGTCGGTACAACTCACCGCTGTACTCAAAGGTCCGCTCGTACAGGTCGGCATCGGACAAGCGGGCCGGCCCGAGGACCGGAAGCTCGACGGGACCGGGAGCAGCCGCGTCGGTGGACTCTGCCGCCGCAGAGAGCGCGGCGGCGAACGTGGAATCGATGGGTATTTGCTCGTCGATCAGCGGCGTGGGCGGCGGAGTGTTTCCTCGGGTGTAGACCAGCCCCACCACTGCCACGATCATCAGAACCACGGTGGCGAGCACGGATGCGTCGCGCACCCGCCAGGTCCGGGAGCCACGGCGAATCGGTTCGGCGACGACACCCGGCTCGGGCACCTCGGGTGCGAGAACTTCCGGTGCAAGCACCTGGGGTTCGAGCACCGTGGGCCGCGCAGACACTTCGCCGTCGAAATCGGCGTCGTCGAAATCGGGTTCCGCAAGATCGGGTTCCGCAAGATCGACGTCCGAGACGGACGGGTGGATCGCGAGATCCTCGACCGCGAGTTGGTCGACGGTCAGGCCGTCGACCATCCACTCCTCGACCGTGCCGAAGCCTGTTGCGTCGGGTGCGAAATACGTCTCGGGCGAATCGAGCAATTCCGACGCATCGTCGGGGACGGTGATGATTCCCACATCCGCGTCGAGCGCGGCCACGGGTGGCCTTTCGTCGAGCGCAGCACCTGTGGCGACGGCCATTGCGGGTGCGTCGGGCACGTGGACGGCAACGTTCCACTTGTCTTCGATGATGGTGCGCACCGCCGGGATGGCGGCGCCGCCGCCGATCAGCAGCACCGCATCGGGTGCCTGCTTGGAGGCCCAGTCCAGAGCATCGGAGACGAGCGGGGTGATCTCGCGCTCGAATTCCTTGCGGCTGAGCAACATCGGGCCGCGGTTCGGTGCCCTGACGCCGACCGACGAGCTCACCAGCTCCTTGAGTTCACGGAAGAACGCCTGGTATTCCTCGTCGCCCTCGGGCCCTATCGGTGCAGGCAGAATGCCCTTGGCCATCACGATGCCTCGGACCACCTCGTCGAAGCGGTCACCGCTGATGTCCACGGTGCGCGCGGTCCACTCGACGTACTCGCCCGCAACGTCGAGTGCGGTCGCCGAAAGCCCCTTCTTGCCCAGGTCCACGACCAGGACGTAGTCCTTGTCTTCCAGTTCCGGAACCGTCCGGGCGTACGCGAGCAGGGCGTGGGACTCCTCGACCATCCGAGCCCTCGGCACGGTGCCGTCACCGAGGGTCTCCAGCAACGCCGTGACGGCTGCGGTATCCCATCCGGCCAGGACGATGTCCTCGAACGGCCCGAGGTCGACGAGCTTGCCGGGCAGCAGGTCGTGTGCCCCCTCGGCGTCTATGGAGTCCTCGACGCGGCGGCCGTCTGCGACGTACGCGATGCGCACCGCACCGGTACCCACGGACACCCCGCAGATTCCACCCATCGACCAGACAGTCCTTCGCAAAATTGTGTTTCGACGCCCGATCCGGCGTCCGTACGAGCCCCCGCTCCACTCGAAGTGTACGGCGACCGAAATACCGACAAAGGCATCGGAGGTAACGCTACTAAACAATCTGCGATATTGTTTAGAAGGGTCTGGGGAGACTTAGGGTCGAGTAGGCGCGCTGTCGGCCGACCCTGAGTCGACGACGAGGCCGTCCGGTCTCGTGGTTAACGCGATCGGTGGAGGTTTTCGATGCAGACGCTCAATGCGCACGACGTGGTCAGAATGCGAACCGTTCTGGAGAAATTCGGAAAGCTGCCGGTTCCCGTGGAGGGCATCGACGAAGCTGCCGATCTCTACGACAGCGGCCTCACCTCGCACGCCAGCGTCAACGTCATGATCGCGCTCGAGGACGAGTTCGACGTCGAGTTCCCCGACACCATGCTGCAGAAGTCGACGTTCGGCTCCATCAACGCGATCTCCGCGGCCATCGCCCAGCTGACGGATTGAAGCCATGACCACCGTCTACGAGAGCTCGATCGACCAGTCGATGACCGACGTGCTGGCCGTACTGCGGACCTATGCCGACGAGGTCGACCGCGACGCCCGTTTCCCCACCGAATCGGTGGAGGCGCTACGCGACGCCGGCCTGCTCGGGGTCGGAATTCCGCGGGAGTTCGGCGGGGGTGGCGCGACACTGACCGACATAGCCAGGATCTCGCGCGCCCTCGGTGCCGAGTGCGCGTCGACGGCGATGATCTTCGTGATGCACCAGTCGCAGGTGCTGAGCATCGTCCGCCACGGCAAGTCCGACGCCATGGCCGACCTGCAACGGCGCATCGTGACCGATCGTATTCTGGTGGCGTCGGCCACCACCGAGATCAACATCGGCGGCGACGTTCGCTCGAGCAGTTGTGCGGTGGAGTACGACGGCGAGCAGATCACGCTGAGCAAGAACGCACCGGTCATCTCCTACGGCGAGTACGCGCAGATCGTGTTGGCGACCGCGCGGCGCAGTGTCGACAGCCCGCCGAGCGATCAGGTGCTCGTGGTGTGCGAGAAGCCCGATGTGACGTTGGAGAAGACCGGCACCTGGGACACCCTCGGTTTCCGCGGCACCTGCAGCCCCGGCTTCATGCTGGCCGCTCGCACAACGACGTCGAACATTCTGGGCGACAACTACGGCGACATCTCCGCGCAGACCATGCTGCCGGTGGCGCACGTGTTGTGGGGATCGGCGTGGCTCGGCATCGCGGACGCGGCCGTCACCAAGGCCCGCAAATCCGTCCAGAAGGCTGCCAGGAAGACACCGGGAACGCCGCCGCCGAGCGCGCTGCGTCTGGCGGAGTTGACGGTGGTGCACGAGCAGCTCGTGGACACCGTGTTCGGTGCCGCTGCCAAGTTCGAGGCCGTTGCAGACAGTCCGGCCGAGCTCGGAGCCATCGGTTTTGCGCTCAAGATCAACAACGTCAAGGTCACCGCCTCGACGCTCGTCATCGACATCGTCGGCAAGGCACTGCAGATCTGCGGCATCTCCGGCTACCGACAGGACGGCGAGATGAGCATCGGCCGTCATCTCCGCGACGCGCACGGGTCCGCGATCATGGTCAGCAACGAACGCATCCTGGGACACAACGCCCAGCTCTCCCTCGTCTACAAGGGCAAGTGATGACTACCACCCACTCCGCACCGGAGACCGAACTCAGCGAACTCGACTCCGCCCGAGCGGCTTTCCGCGCCGAGCTCATCGACGCCGGCCTGTTGGTACCCAGCTCGATTCCCGGGTTGTACGGGCGCAGCGGTGAATTCGAGGACATCATCGAGTTCGTCGATGCCCGTGTCACCGAGGCCGGGCTGGCCGAACACGGCCGTCAGGCAACGCGGTTCCGGTTCGCTCCCGTATTTCCACGGGAAGCGTTCGAGCGCACCGACTACATCGCGTCGTTCCCCAACCTCACCGGTGCCATCAACACCTTCGAGGGAGACAACAAGGAACACGCCGCGTTGTTGGCGGAGAGATCCGACGGCAAGGACTGGGATCACTTCCTCCACTCCGCAGGCACCATGCTGGTCTCGGCCGCCTGCCACCCGTCGTACTCGATGCTCACCGGCACACTGCCTGCCGAGGGCACGCTGATGGACATCTACGGCTACTGCTTCCGGCACGAGCCCGCGGTGGATCCGGCTCGGATGCAAGCGTTTCGGATGCACGAGTTCGTACGGGTCGGCACCCCCGACGAGGCGATCGCGCACCGCGAACGCTGGGTGCCGCGCGGCCTGCAGGTACTGGCCGATCTGGGGCTGGAAGCCGAGGCGGTCATCGCCAACGATCCGTTCTTCGGTCGCGCCGGACGCATGCTGGCGGCGAACCAGCGCAACGAGAACCTCAAGACCGAACTGGTCGTCAAGCTCTACGGAGATCTCGACGACGGCACCGCGGTGGTCTCGTGCAACTGCCACCGCGATCACTTCGGGCACACCTTCGACATCTCCACCGTCGACGGCGAGCCCGCCCACAGCGCGTGTGTCGGGTTCGGCATGGAACGCATCGCCCTGGCACTGCTCCGCACCCACGGACTCGATCGTTCGGCCTGGCCGGCTGCACTGCGCCACTGATCGTTGCCGCTTCACCCGTGTACACACACGAAGGACCAAATCTGTGAACAGCCCCCGCACCGCTTCCCTACGCAACGGATCGGTTCCCGCCGAGTCCTCTTCGCGTACTGCGGGCGGCAAGTACCCGATGTGGTTCGGGCCGTCGGACGCGCCGCTGTTCGGCACCGTCCACGTGCCGTCGGGCGGGCGGGCGCGCGGCGGCGTCGTCCTGTGCCCGCCCCTGGGCAAGGAGCAGGTCGATTCGTATCGCGGCATGACGCTGCTCGCGCAGAAGCTCTGTGCAGAGGGACTTCTGGTGCTGCGGTTCGACTACAGCGGCACCGGCGATTCGTGGGGTGATCAGGATCGGCCCGACGCGGTCGCACGCTGGCAGCGCAGCATCGTCGAGGCCGTCGACTACGTTCGCGGATGCGGGCCACGCGAGGTCGGTCTGGTCGGGTTGCGTGCCGGTGCTCTGCTGGCATGCTCGGTGGCCGCCGAGTGCGGCTCGCTCACCGCGTTGACGCTGTGGGATCCGGTCGTCAAGGGCCGGTCGTATCTGCACGAGCAGCGCGCTCTGTACGCGGTCAGCGTCACCACCGACTCCGATGCCGACCCCCGTGTGTCGATCATCGGCGCTGTGCTGCATCCGGATTCGGCCGCGAACCTCTCCGCACTCGATGCCGCGAAGACGAGAATCGACGCACCGGTGCTGGTCGCCACCCGTCCCGAGCGAAGCGACTCGAAGCCGGTCCGCAAGCTCGTCGAGACTCTCTCGGCTCAGGAGCACACCCTGACCGCGCACGACGACTTTCTCGAGCCCAGTGATTTCGAGGTCATCATCCCGACGTCGGACATCGGTCACCTCGCGACGTGGACGGCGTCGAAGTTCCCCATCACACCGACTCACGATGTGGAGGTGCCGCATCGGTCGCGGTTCGTGGTCGACGGAATCCACGAGAGCATCGAACACCTCGGCCCGCAGGAACTTTTCGCGATTCGTTCCACCTCGGATCGGTGCCTGCCCGGAGGCCCGACCGTGGTGTTGTACCCCACCGCCAACGAGCACCGCGTCGGCCCGGTGCGCATGTGGGTCGAACTGGCTCGGCTGCTGCCTCGGTTCGGGATATCGACGGTGCGCTTCGATCGACGCGGAACCGGCGAGTCCGGTGCCGTCACCGACGGGGAGTTGACCCGCCTCTACAGCGACGAGGGAAACGAGGACGCACTCACCGCCGTCCGACAGTCGGGAACCTCCCCGGACAACGTTCTGGTAGCCGGAATGTGTTCGGGCTCATGGTATTCGAGCTTCGCTGCCCGTGAGCTGGGGGTACGTGCTGCCGTGCTGCTCAACACCCTGGACTGGACCACCCGTCGCCTCGAATTCGTCAAACGCTCCTCGATGCACATCGAGGAGGCGGGGTTGCGTGCTCGCACACTCGATCGTCTGCACCACCGGGGTGTGCGGATCAAGGATGCACTGCAGCCTCGCATGCCGTATGCCCTGTGGATCTGGCTGGGGCGACGCGGGCTCATCCAGGTTCCCGAGATCTCGCTGCGCATCCTGGCCGACCGGCACGTGCAGACGCGAGTGCTGCTCTCCCCCAGCGACACCGCCTGGTTCGAGGCCAATCGTGGTCCGGAGGGAATGCGCCGGCTGCAGCGTCGATCGTCCGTCCCCACCGTCACCTCCTTCGAGTCCGGCGATCACTCGCTCTACGGTCGCGATCTGCGCGAGAACGTGAGAGCGGAACTCGTGGCGGCCACCTCTGCGGCCTTCGATATCGAGATCGCCGCTCCGTCTCCGCCCGTGCCGGTAGGGCGGGTTCGGTTGTGAAGCACCGCGCTCCCAGGATTGCGCCACCCAGACACGAGCAGCTCGAACAGCTTCGGTGGTACCCGGTCGAACCGGCGCGATTCGACCTGGGTCTGATGAACAGCCCGACGATGCCGGTGCCGACCGTGCCTCGGCACAATCCCGTCCACTCGGTCGATGTTCCTGCCGACGTCGTCGAACAGGCGGCACCCGAGACGGGACCGGGATCGAAGGCCTCCGATCGCAACCTCGCGCTCAACTCGATGGCCCTGATGCTCTCCACTGTCATCACCGGCGCGTTGGGATTGTTGTTCTGGGCTGCGGCCGGACGGCTCTACCCCGTTGCCGAGGTCGGCAGCGCGTCGGCGGTCATCACGTCCGCGGTGATGCTCTCGACACTGTCCAACCTGAGCCTCGGTTCGATGTACGAGCGGTTTCTCCCGATCTCGGGTCGGCTCGCGAAGTCCTTCATCGTGCGCGGATACATCACGGTCACCGCGTTCGCGTTCGTACTCGGTGGCGGGTTCCTGCTGGTTGCTCCGGTGGACGAGATGTTCACCAACACTGCAGAAATCGTCTCGTTCCCGTTCTTCGTCGCGGTACTCGCCGTGTTCGCACTCCAGGATCAGACCTCGTCCGGTCTCGGCGTCGCACGCTGGGCGGCGGGCAAGAACGTCTTCCATGCCGTCGTCAAATTCGTGTTGCTGTTGGCGCTCTTCTCCACCGAGCGCAGTACCTCGATCATTTCCGCCTGGGCAGTTCCCGCCATCGTGGCGTCGATCTTCGTCCTGCGTGCGATCTTCAAGAACCTTCGTACCGAGCAGCGGTACGCAGGCAAGCCGGATCTGCCGCCCAGGCGCGAGATGTGGTCCTACTTCGGCTCGGCGTACGGCATCACCGCGCTCGGCTCGCTCGCGCCGCTGCTCGTACCGATGATCGTCGTCGCCACCCTCGGTGCCGAACAGAACGCGTACTTCTCCCTCACCTGGTCGATCGTCAGCGCCCTCTACATCCTGATCAGCGTGCTGATCGGCCCGTACGTGGCCGAGGTCGCGGCTCACCCCGCGCAGTTCCACCGCCTGACCAAACGATTCATGACACTCGTGTGCATCGTCGCAGTGGGAGGGTCGATCTTCCTGGCGTTCGTCGCACCGTTCGGTCTCGGATTGATCGGCCAGGGCTACCGCGATCAGGGCACCATCATCGTGCAGCTGGCCGCGCTGACCATCCCGCTCTCCGTCGTCGGTTCCCTGTACGACGGTTTGGCTCGTGTGCGTCGACGCATGCGCTTGGCCGTGATCGTGCAGGTGGTGGCCACCTCGATCATCATCGGTGGGTCGGTGGCACTGTCGTCGTCGATGGGCATCGCGGCCGTCGGCTGGGCCTACCTCGCTGCCGAGGGGTTCGGTGCCGTCGTGTTGATCGTGCCGCTCGTCCGCTGGATTCGTGAGTTGTCCGCCGGCAGCGACGGCGAATCCGACGACGATCCAGGACCGGCGGGCTCACCCGGACCGCACGGCCCGATCGAGGATCACGACGCCGGTTCGCGGCCCCGAGAACTCCGCCAGGGCGAACCTCCTCGTCGCGAGCGTCAGGACGGTCCGCCGCAGCACGACCAACCGTCACCGCGTCGCATTCCGGTCCACGCTCAACACAGGACGGCACCATGACCGAGACCTATCGCGCCAGTTCGTTGGACATGCTGCGGTCCGATTCTCGAATCGTGACCGTGTTGGGGCCTGCGGATTTCGGCGATCTCGCACGAGTGCAGAACCGCGTGCTCGCTTTGGCATCCCTCGGTCCTGCGACTCGACTGGGACTGCGGGCCGACCATTCTTCGGCAGGCTGGAGCTACGAGCCCGGACGGGTCCTCGAGCACATCACCGAGGGTCCCGCCGTCGACCGGCAGCAGTTGACCAAGGAACTCACCGAGTTCTCGCACGCGTCGAGGCCCGAGATTCCCCTCCGGATTCGGCTGGCCGGCCGCTACCTGTTCCTCGATCTCAACCACGGTCTCGGCGACGCTCTGCTGCCGGTCGACCTGTTCGCGTACCTGGCCGACGCAACTCCCGATGCACCGTTCCCGGCCTGGGCCAGTAGCGCAGTCGACGGTCATCCGCTTCGAAAAGCACTGTTGCGCTGGATCGTTCGCAACCCGAGGAAGGTAGTCGACACGATCTACGGCCGCGTTCGTCCCGGCACCGTTCCGGAAGCCGCCGACCGGTTCGGCATATCCGACGCCGCATCGTCGACGGCATTTCGGCCCTGGGCACCCTCCGCCGCGGTGGCCACGGCGGTGACCCGGCACGGGACCACCGACGCGATCCGCCGGTGGCGAGAAACCCATCTGCCCGGCGCGAGCGTCAGTGCGGTGATGTGCGCCGCCGTGGCCACAGCGTTCGCACGTACATCTTTTCCCGTCGATCGGTCAGCAGCATTTCTGTTCGACTGCCGCCGCTACCTTCCGCCGTCGACCGTCGTTCTCGGGAATTTCGCTGCCGGGATCGGGTTCTCCGACATCGATCCCACCTCGGCCAGGGAAGTACACGACGCGTTGTCCGGGGCCATCGCCAAGGGCCGTCCGATCGCCTCGGCGACGATCAGCACCATCAAGTACAAACGCGAACAGAAGGCCGTGTCCGGGGTGTTCGACGACCGCGTGCCGGTGCAGCCGAAGGTCAGACTCATGTACTCCGATGTCGGTCGAGTCCGGCAGCTGGAGCAGGTCTCCTGGTGTGCCGAGCCTGCCGACCGTGCCTTCTTCGTGATCGCCGATCCGGGCCGACCGGAGTCGGTGATGATCACGATGGAAACCATCGGTTCGGTCGTGTTCGTCTCGGCGTCGTTCCACGACAACGTTTTCGACAGCCACATGGTGCATGCCGCACTCGGTCTCGTCGCAGCCGACCCCCTCGCATTGCTCGCCCCTCAGGAGAAGACCGCATGACCACCGCAGCGAAGCGCCCCACGAAACCCGAAGCCAAGCGCCCCACGTCGAACACCATCGCACGGTCGGCTCCGTCGAGATCGGGCTTCGTCGCCCATGTCGCTCGCTGGGCGGGCCTGTCGGTGGTGCAGTTCGTCCTCGTCGAGTACATCGTGTCGGCCACGTGGCGCGGGCTCTACAGCTACCGGAACAACTACATCAGCGAGCTCGGCATTCCGTTCTGCGGGCCCACCGGCAACTGGCCGTGCAGCGAGCTCTACGTTCTCCTCAACGCCTCGATGGTGCTGTTCGGTCTGGCGATCGCGGCAGTGGGCGGATCCTGGTACATCGTCCGCCGGATCGATGGCAGAGCCGCGTCGTTCTTCGTCGTCGCAGGTGTCGGCGCCATCACCGCGGGCGTGGTCAATCAGGGCGTCAACTACCCGATCCATTCGTTCGGCGCCACCGTCTTCTTCATCTTCGGCAACTTCGGCCTCGTCATCGCCGGTGGGCACCCGAGCCTGCGACGCAGCATCCGCGTCGCGGTCACCGCGCTCGGTGCCGTCGGCCTGGCCGGCTACTTCGCCTACATGAGCGGTCACGAATTCGGACTCGGCATCGGTTCCATGGAACGCATCGCCACCTATGCCCTGCTCGTGGGCGTAGTCGTACTGTCGGTCTCGCAGTTCAACGCGACGCGGGCACCGAAGACCGTCGACGAGACCGCGTGAATCGTCACGCCGCATCGAGCCGAGAGTCCGGAACGAGGACAGTCGAGGTATCGCGGCTACCCGGAACCGGGCTCATCGTCGAGCGTCCGCGACGTCGCCTGCCGTCTGTGCTGGCGTTCCTGATCGTGCTCGGCTTGGTCGCCACCGGCACCGTGTACGGGCTCTCCCAACGCTCGGACGGAGCAGACATCGAGAGCGAGTCCATCGCCAACGGCACCGGGTCGACGACGTCACAGTCCGACACCGCTGCGGCCAAGCCCGGATACACCGTCTACGACGACTTCTCGGGGACGGCCGGCGATGCGGTGGCGGACGACCGATGGAGTCACGACGTCGGACAGACCGGTTGGGGCAACAACGAGAAGCAGAACTACACCGATTCGACCGAGAACTCGTCTCTCGACGGAGACGGCCACATGGTCGTCAACGCGTTGCGCAACGGTGACGGCTACACCTCGGCCCGGGTGACCACCAAGGACAAGTTCGAGTTCACCTACGGCCGCATCGAAGCTCGGATCGAGATGCCGGCCGGAGCAGGCCTGCATCCGGCATTCTGGATGCTCGGTACCGACCTGGACTCCGTCGGCTGGCCCCTGTCCGGCGAGATCGACATCATGGAGACCCTGAACCAGGCCGATCAGTACCACACCGGAATCCATGCGCCCCAGCCGGATTCGTTGACCAGCCAGAAGGTGGATGCAGGCGGGATTCCGCCGGAGCCGCTGTCGGAGAACTTCCACACCTACTGGGTCGAGCGATCACCGGGCCGGGTGACCACCGGAATCGACGACACCACCCTGGCCACCATCACCCCGGCCGACCTGATCGGCGGTGCCGACTACTGGGTCTTCGACAAGCCGTTCTTCCTGCTGTTCAACGTCGCCGTCGCCGGCGACTGGCCCGGCCCCACCGACGACTCGACGCCGTTCCCGGCGACCATGAAGGTCGACTGGGTGCGGTATCGCGCCGACTGAGACCTCACTGACCGAGACCTCGCTGAATCCGACCCGACGTGTCACCCGAAAGGACCCCCTCCGTGTTACCTCCCGCGCTCCCCAGACTCCAGTCTCCCGAGTGGGACGGTGCTGTGTGGATCGGTGACATCGACCTGGAGCAGAATCTTCCCCTCTCCCTCGCTCTCGACGATTCCGACGGTTATCGCCGCGCCCGGCTGTTGATCCGACGCGGCCTCGATCCACTCGGCTTCGTCGAACTCGATGTCGTCGACGGCGCGGTCACGGCGGCAGATGTGCGACGAGCGGCGATGTCGCTCGCCCAGGTTCCGGTGCACGACGCTCTGCCCGACCCCGACCAGGCGCTACCGCCGATCACCGTGGTGATCTGCACCCGCGACCGAGTCGATCATCTGAAGGGCGCGCTGGCATCGGTGTCGGGCCTGGACTACCCCGACTTCGAGGTGGTCGTCGTCGACAATGCGTCCCCGACCGACGCCACTCAGCAGTACGTTCGCGGGCTGGGCGACCCGCGCGTTCGCGTCGTGTCCGAGCCGACGCCAGGCCTGTCGAGGGCCAGGAACACGGGGTTGCGGGCCGCGCAGCACGACATCGTGGCATTCACCGACGACGACGTCGCCGTCGACGCCAAATGGTTGCGCAGCATCGCGCGCGGCTTCGGGCGGACCGATGGGGTCACGTGCGTGTCCGGCATCGTGCCGAGCGGCGAGATCAGGACTCAGGCGCAGGCGTACTTCGATCGCCGCGTCGGGTGGGCGAGTTCGGTCACGCCTCGGGTGTACGACCTGAAGAATCCGCCTGCCGATGTACCGCTGTTTCCGTTCCAGGTGGGGATGTACGGAACCGGAGCCAATTTTGCGGTCGCCCGAGAGCGGATGTTCGATCTGGGCGGATTCGACGAGTCGCTGGGAGTCGGATCTCCGACCAACGGAGGCGAGGACCTCGACATGTTCTTCCGGGTTCTGATGGCCGGCGACAAGCTGGTCTACGAGCCGGCCGCCATCGTGTGGCACCGGCACCGCGCCGACTCCGAGGCATTGGCGGTGCAAGCCCGCGGTTACGGTCTCGGCCTCGGTGCGTGGCTGTACACCGTCGCGACGAACCGCAGATCGGCGACGCTGGCCGCCACGGTCGCCGTCCGCCGACTCGGCAGCGCCATTCGCCTGTCCGCCAAGATGAGCAAGGTCGCCTCACCTCCCGACGATCTCGCTGCCGATCTGCCCGACGGCATCGGCCGAATGGAATTGCTGTCCATCGCCAAGGGTCCTGCGGCCATTCGCCGCAGCAGGCGCGAAGGTCGCGAACGCACTCCTCTGGCGGGGGTGAGCCGTGAGCCGGTCCTCGACTGATTCCGGATTCCGGTCCATGGCGGATCTACGGCACACACTGTTCGTACCGTCCGAGTGGACCTTCGACTGGCCCGTCGGCACCACCGACTCCGCTGCAGGCACACGCAGGCGTGCGGGCAGCCGACTGCGCTACTCCGACATCAGCGTGCTCGCCGCACTGTCCGGCCTGACCTCGATGATCGCACTGCCGACGCTCGTTCGCGTCGTCCTGCTCGCGGTCCTGCTGTTCTTCGGTCCAGGTGCCGCGATCCTGTCGTGGGTCCGCATTCCTCGCACTGCGGTCCCTGCGGCACTGCCGATTCTGAGCATCTCGGTGGTGACGCTGATGGTGTCGGTGGCGATGTGGGGATACCGCTGGTCGCCCCGGATGTGGACGTTGTTGCTGTGCGTGGCCCTGATCGGCTCGTCGGTGTTGTGGTACCGCAAGCACGGCCGCCCCGACCTGTCGTGGTGGATCGCGCGGGCACGTGAGGTGGCCGCACCGTCGTCGCGAACGGCAGCGATCACCTCGGTCCGGTTCGCGCTGACCGACCGAGAGACGCTGCGACGCAATGTGGCCGGCCTGATGCTGGCGCTGGCGTTCTTCCTGTGGCTACCGCTGCTGCCGGGTCTCGAGCGCGCGACGTACTCGCAGTTCGGGTTGCTGACCGCCGGAACCGGCCCAGGGCTCGTACTGTGCATGATGCTGATCATGGCGGCGTTCCTGATCGCGCTGCGACGTCGTCAGCTGCGCACCATGCTGGCCGCGATCGGCCTGGCCATCGTGGTGCAGCGATTCACGGTCACCCTCGTCACCTCCGCTCCGATCTACGACTGGACGTACAAGCACGTCGCGGTCACCGAGTTCGTCCTGGACATGAACCGGCTGACTCCGACCGGTGTCGACATCTACAGCGAGTGGCCCAGCTTCTTCCTCGTATCCGCCTGGTTCCAACACGTCACCGGATACGACACGCTCTCCCTGGCGCACGTGTTCGCGCCGATGGTCCACGTGGTTCTCGCGGCGGCCGTCTACGGACTGGCACGGGTGATGAAGTTCGACAAACGCGCGGCGATCACGGCGGCGATGCTCGCCGAGGTCATCAACTGGGTGGGTCAGGACTACTACTCACCGCAGGCGTGGGCCGTACTGCTCGCCGTGGGCTTCCTGGCGCTGCTGATGTCCTCGACGCTCACCAGGTCCGCGGCATTCTTGTCGATCGTTCCGTTCGCCGCGCTGGTGCCCACGCACCAGCTGACTCCGTACTGGTTGATGGCCGTGACCGGCGTTCTGCTGGTGACCCGACGCGCCAAGCCGTGGTGGCTGATGATTCCGCTCGGCATCATCCTGTTGGGATACCTGTATCCGCGATTGCCGATCGTGGCACCGTACGGACTGTTCCAGGGGTTCGATCCCGTGCAGAACGCAGCGAGCAACGTCAAGGAAGAAGGGGTGCTCGGCAAGCAGATCACGTCTCTGGTCTGCCGCGCCCTGTCCGGCGGGGTGTTCGCGCTGGCGTTCGTCTCGGCGATCTACGCCTGGCGGACGAAGAAGACGTTCTGGGCACCGATGGTGATGGCATTCGGATCGATCATGTTGCTCGCCGGGCAGAGTTACGGCGGCGAGGCGATCTTCCGGGTGTACCTCTACGCGATTCCCGGCTGCGTTCTGTTGATCACTCCACTGTTCCTGGCGCTGTTCGACCGTGAGCCGCCCCAGGATCGACCGTCCAGGGCCCGCAGGATCACTGCCCGGACCTCTGTCGCAGTTGCCGTGGCCGGAGCGCTCGGATCAGCCGTGCTGGGTTTGCAGAGCTACTTCGGTCTGTGGCCGATCGTGCTCGAGCATCGCGAACAGATCGACGACGCCCGCGCGGTGGCAGCACAGGCACCGCCGGGTACCTCGGTGACGATGTTGTACTCCACGGGCTACCCAGCCAGGTCCACGTCGGACTACGGCCGCCTGACCGAGGCCGACGACTACTGGGACGTTCCGCTCTACGCGCTGGGCCCGGAGTACATGGAGGGCTTTCCGACACCCGCGAAGCTCGGCGATCTCGACTACAAGGCGTCGAGCAGCGACACCCCCACATACATGGTGCTGACCCGTCAATCGCTCGAAGCGATGCAGTACTACGGATTCGTCGCCGACGATTCGGTCGCGCGTTTCCGACAGTGGCTCGCCACCAACTCCGCGTGGTCGGTTCGGTACGCGGACACCAACACGATCGTCTACCAGTACCGATCCAGCTGATCGAATCACAAACTATGACGTGCATCTCCAAACAATCTTTCGGATTGTTTGATTGCAGCTTGACAATCTCCTAGCTTCTTTTAAGCTTGCTTTCAGTCAATGGAAACAGGTTCTTACGCTTCGGACCGAACGCGAAGACACTGTCTGTGGATGCGGCGGGGGTCGATTCACGGAGTTCGGAGACATCTGCCCACCGCACTCGACCCATGTGGAATGGATATGTTGAATCGTAAGAATCCCCGCGTCAGTGTCGTCATCCCGACGCTCAACGAGGCCGCAAACCTTCGTCACGTCCTCCCACTGCTCTCCCACGACTACGAGCTCGTGCTGGTCGACGGTGGGTCCGTCGACGGCACCATCGATGCCGCTCGCGAGATTCGCGGCGACATTCGGATCATCAAGCAGACCCGCAAGGGTAAGGGCAACGCGCTCGCCTGCGGCTTCGAGGCTGCCACCGGCGACATCATCGTCATGTTCGACGCCGACGGCTCCGCCGATGCGGCCGAGATCCCGCGCTTCGTCGACGCCTTGATCGCCGGTGCCGACTTCGCCAAGGGCAGCCGGTTCTGCGAGGGTGGCGGAAGCCACGACATCACCCCGTTGCGACGCGCCGGAAACGGTGGCCTGCATCTGGTGGCCAACACACTCTTCGGAACGCGCTTCTCGGATCTCTGCTACGGCTACAATGCCTTCTGGCGAGATCTGGTGCCGGTCCTCGACCTGCCCGTCGTCGATCAGCCGGGTGCCGAAGGCATGATGCTGTGGGGCGACGGTTTCGAGATCGAGACCATCATCAACTGCCGCTTCGCCGAGGCGTCCGTGCGGATTGAGGAAGTCCCGAGTGTCGAGCTGGCCCGCATCTACGGCCAGAGCAACCTGCGCACCTTCTCCGACGGCTTCCGGGTGCTGCGCACCCTGATGACCGAGCGCATGCGCGCACGCAAGATCTCTCGCAAGTCCATCGTCCGCCCGTCGCGAGAGTCGATCGATGCGCGTACCGACATGGACCTCGAGTTCGAGGCTCTGCAGTCCTACAACGAGGTTCTCGAGCTTCGCGAGAAAACGGCGTGAGTCTGCCGACTTCGTCGGTTGTCATCTGCGCGTACACGTTGGCTCGGTGGACCGAACTCCGGGCCGCCGTGCTGGCCGTCCTCGATCAGGATGTGCCTGCCGAAGAACTGATCATCGTCATCGATCACAATGCGCAGCTGGCCGAGCGCGCACGCACCGAATTCTTGCCGCTGCACCGAACCGTCAACGTGGTGGACAACAACCACCCTCGCGGCCTCTCGGGAGCGCGCAACACCTCGCTCGACCTTGCCAGCGGTGAGATCGTCGTGTTCCTGGACGATGATGCATCACCGCGCACCACAGAGTGGCTCGGAGCCATTCTGTCCCATTACTCGGACGATGCCGTGTACGCCGTTGGGGGCTCTGCATACCCGGTATGGCCGGACAAACGTCCGGCCTTCCTACCGGCCGAGGTAGTGGGTGAACCCGGCGAACTCGATTGGGTCGTCGGGTGCACCTACCGCGGGCAGCCAACGGAAACCGCTCAGGTCCGCAATCTCATGGGCGCGAACATGTCGTTCCGCCGTGAGCCCGTCGTTGCGCTCGGGGGATTCGTCTCCGGCATCGGCCGGATCGGGCGTGTCCCGCTCGGCTGCGAGGAGACGGAGCTGTGCATCCGGCTGCGTCAGACGCATCCCGATGCACAGATCGTGTTCGATCCCTCGATCGTCGTCGACCACACGGTCAGTGCAGACCGCACTCGTCCGCGCTATCTCATCACGCGCAGCTACGCCGAGGGAGTGTCCAAGGCCGCCATCGCCCGATTGATCGGTGCCGAGGACGCACTGTCGTCGGAGCGTGCGTACACCGCCAAGATCCTGCCTCGCGCAGTCGGTCGCGAAACCAGTGCTGCTGCCCGTGGCAATCCGGTGCGCGCGTGGGGTGCGATGGCCGTGGTGGCCAGTGTCGGCGCAGCCGGAATCGGCTATGCGCGTGGAAAGCTCAGCACGAGCCGCTAGCGGCAGGTGCACAAAAGTTCGTAGCCCACTACGAATTTCCGCTCACGACCTTCGGCACCACCGAGGCCCGCTCCACGGAGTTGAGGGCGCGTACATGTCCGCGGGGCGCACTCGCGCCACGTCCGACCAGAGTCAGCGTACGAGGTTCGTTCGGTGCCAGATGGAACCACGAGTCGGACGCCTCGAATCCGTCGATGTCGACGCAGACGTACTGCGCCGGCCAGCGGGACAGGACAGTCAATTCCCATGTTCCAGAATCTATTTCGACGACCTCTGCGCTCAATCCCACCGTGTTCTGACGGCTCTGCGCACCGACGAGGGCGGTGGTTCGGGTCACCTCGACGCCATCGTCGTTCAGAAACAGCACGGTGACGGCGGAGTAGGTTCGACTGCCGAAACGGTACGCATGGTTGGCATCGGTGAAGGTGCCGACGATGGAGTCCACCGTCAGCGCGATCGACGCGTTCGCCTGCACGGTCACCGCCTGCTCGAACTCGTGACTGCCGCGAGAGGCGTGCAGCACCACTCGGATACTGCCCGAGCATGCCGGTCCGTCGTTGACCAGTTCCACGGAGTAGCCGTCGAGCCCGTTGTCGGACAACAGCAGTGCCACCGGGGCACTGGCCCGTGCCAACGCATAGAAGGGAGCCTTCGGCACACCGGCGGTATCCACGATGCCCCAGCCGGCACCGGGAACCGAATCCCGCAACGTGAGCACCAAGGCTCCGGCGCACCCGGAGGATGCCCGACGCCAGTGGCCGAGCGCCTCGGTGAACGCTTCGACGATCGCCGCTCTGCCGTAGTCGAGGTACAGCTCGGCGTCGTCACGGCGAATCAGATGCGGGTCGACGCCGAAGATCGTGCGTACGTAATGATCTCGCACGTCCTCGAAGTCCCAGGACGAGCCGCGATCACGTGGAACTGCCGCCTTCCAGTCCGGGTGGTGACCGGCGACGGCCGCGGACCCGAAGAACTTCTCCACCTGCCCTCGTTCCGGGGGAACCGAGAAGGCGAGGCACTCTGCCGCGAAACGCACTCCTGCAGTACGGATATCGGATAACGGCCGCAGATAGCCGCCCACCCCGAAGTAGTGCGCGATGCCGTCGCCCACGTGGGTGTGCAGTTCATCGCTCACCCCGGACGGGCTCGATGTCACGTAGGCGACTCCGGGCAAACGAAGGGCGATGAAGTCTGGAACTGTCTTGTCCAGCAGCACCATTCGCTGATCCTCGGCCGCGAGGCCCAGCATCGTGGGCTGCTGCTGCGTCTCGCTTCCACCGCTGACGACCATCAGAGCCGGGTTCGCCGAGACGGTAGCGGCGAACGCGTCGAGCTCGCGGTCCACCAGCGCCATGTACGCCTCGTCCGTAGGCGGGTCAAGGGTGTCGAACATGACGTCCTGCCACACCATGATGCCCAGTTCGGCGCACAGAAGCCAGAATTCGGGCTGCTCGTAGACCAGGGTTCCGACCACCCGCACCATGTTCAGGCCCGCCGAACGGAGCTGCTCCAGCGCTGCCCGCAGATCTTCTTCCGGCGACCACAGCCGCACCGGATCCAGCGGCGTCCACGTGCCACCGCGGCAGAAGATGGGCTCGCCATTGACCGTCAGTACGGCGCCGCCCTCCGTCCGGTCCAGGTGCGTCGTGCGAAACCCCACGACGGCCTGGTGGCGGACGGTGCCGTCGACCTCGAGCGCGACGCGATACGTACGCGGCCTGCCGTGCGTGTGCGGCCACCAGAGTTCGACGTCGGGCAGCGTCACCGAGCGGTCGATGCGCTCGACCGTTCCGAAGTCGAAGCCCTTGTCGTCGATCAGGATTCGGGCCACACTCGGAGCATCCAGCTCGGCGCGGACTGTGAGGATGCCGTCCGCACCGGACACCGCGGTCGACAGTTCGACTCCACGAACGTCGGGCACCACTGTCATGGACACCGGACGCCACGGTCCGACGGGCACCGGAAGGGGCCCGTACACCGGTGCGCGACCGAGCATCGTGGTCCGCTCGTGTCGCAGCCCCTGCGCGGCGACCAGCGAGGATCGCCACCGACCGCGGGGGCGTCGAGACTTCAGACGCGCAGCCAACGATTCGATGTGGACGGCGATGGCGACGGTGTCACCACAATCCGTCAGATCCAGAGTCTCGGGAACGAACATCGACGCCACGCTCGCGCGGTGGATGCCATCGATCCAGATCTGTGCACGGGTGGCGATGCCGCCGAACGTCAGCCGCACCCGGCGATGGTCACCGGTGGAGACGTCGGCGACGAACCACCAGTCGTGATCGTCCGGATTCACCGCGAGTGAGTCTCCGAGCGCGGCGGCAACCGTGCCGGGCACCACGGCGTCGAACCACTCGAGATCGTGCGTCAGGTCGCGGGGGTCGAGAACGGAGCCGGCATCGGTTCGGGCCAGCCGCCACCGAGCGCCGTCGAGCAGATCGATCACGTGCCCAATGCACCTGCAACGATGTCCATGGCCGCAGACCAGTTCTTGCTCATCTCGATGAGCGGCTCGTCGAGCACCACATCCCGGCCACGAGCAGCGCGCGCCATTCGGAACTGAACGGCCTTGGCCCCGGACGCGGCGTCGAGGAAGTGCTGTGCGGCATCGGCAACACCCGTCACTCCTCGACCTTCGAGGTACTGCACGTAGTTGGCCGCGAGCTCTGCAGTGGCACCGAACTGACGAAGCAGACCGAACGACCAGAGATGAAATGCGTCGGGCCCCGCGGTCTGCACGAGCGGGATGTCGGCGATGATGCGTCCGGCCAGCGCCTCGACCGGGTTACCGGGAGCTCGGCGAGCAAGGTGAGCGCGGGCGACGTCGAGGTCGCGGTCACCGAACCCGGCGTCGAGCACTGCGGGGTCCACCCGGATCTGCTCGACGTACGGCAGCAACACCTCGGCGTGCGGTTCGGGCGCGAGGTTGAAGATCCCGTCGAAGTCGGCCCCGGTGAGCTCGAAGTAGCCGCGGTTGTGGAAGTACCCCATCACCTTGCCGTCGCGATCGACGAGGTTGGGGACGATAGTGGTCTTGGTGTGCTGATTGCGATAGCTGGTCCCTGCGGTATCAGGCAGCCAGAAGCCGTCGACCTCCACGGTGACGTGGATGCCGTCTTCCAGACCCTCGACGACGTGTTCGAGGACAGGACGCCACACGTTCATCTCGGCCACACCGATGCCGTACAGGGTCCGCAGGTCCTCCGGTGCGATTTTCACGAAATCCCACTGCCGCCCGTCGCATCCCGCGCTCAGCACGAAGGCGAGGGCAGGAGTGGGATCGGTGCCGAGAGAATGCAGCACTTCGATCCACAGATCGACATAGCAATTGGTTTCGGTCCAGATGCGGTCGTGATTGTGAATCGGGTGTGGTCGGTAACCGATGGGGTCGAGTTCGAGGACTCGTAGGCTGGTACCCAGCCGGTCCAGCACTGCATCGTTCGACATGAGGTCTCTCCTACCGGATCGAATGTCGGACGGTCCCCGAGCCGCATTTGTCCGTATTGCCTGTATCCAGGTTCCAATCCTAGCGAATCGGTTTGTTCTTCGCACTGGATCGGACGGTAAGATTGTTTTTGCCCGAGGAAACTACTTCCGAGGCCACCACTTCAGCAGCCGCGACATCCGACCCCGGAATCGCGGGCAATCGCAGAGCGAGCAGTCGGTTCCACGCCGGTAATGCCGGTGCGCAGCTTGGTCGTGATTGCACTTACACAGAGGCTCTGAGCTGGGCACATGCCGAGTGTAGACAACACCCGCCACACGTATGCCCAACTCGGGAGCACGCAACAGGAGGCACGAGCGCAATGCGCCGTTTCGTCAACAGCGCAGCGCTGGTCATCGGCTGGACTCTGGTGGCAGTCACTCTCGGAATGTTTGCCGTCCGCCAGTTCGGTGTGACCGAGATCACTTTTGTAGCGCTCGTCGTCGGAGCGCCGTACCTCGGCGTCGCCTCGATCCTCGCCGTGATCCTGTTCGCCGCAGCACGCTCTCGTCTCGGATCTGCCGTCGCCGTGGTGGTCACTGTCGCCGTCGTCGGCGTTCAGGTCCCGATGTTCCTCGCCGACGGCCCGGACAACACCGGACCGGAACTGTCGGTCCTGACGATCAATGTCGCGCACGGCGACGCCGACGCAGCATCCATCGTCGACGCGGTGCGCAGCAACGACGTCGACATTCTCGCCGTCCAGGAACTGACGCCCGAGGAAGTGACCGATCTGCAGGCAGCGGGCATCGACGAGCTACTCCCGTTCTCCTTCACCGCCGCGCTCCCGGTGGCCGACGGCACCGGGCTGTGGAGCCGTACCCCGCTGACCGACGGCACCCGACTCGACAACTTCGGGTTCGTACCGGTGCAGGCCGGCACCACCGTCGACGGACAGGACCTGACCCTCGTCTCGTTCCATGCCATGTCGCCTGCCACGCCGCGACACACCACCGAATGGGACTCCGACCTGGCCAGGATGCGATCGATCATGGAGAGCTACCAGGGCACCGTCATCGTGGCGGGCGATTTCAACGCCACCAACGATCACCGGCAGTTCCGCACCCTGGCCTCGTCGCCGTTCTCCGACGCGGCCGACGCAGCAGGCGCGGGCCTGTTTCGCACGTTCCCTTCGGAGCGCCCGCTCGCACGCCTGGATCATGTGGTGACGAGCGAGAACGTCAGTGCCCTGTCGGTCCAGCCACTCGCAATCCCCGAGAGCGATCACCTGGCGGTTCTCGCCGAGGTCCAGCTGCCCTGAGCCGAAAGCGGGCTAGAAACGCGGCAACTGGATGACCGGTGGCGGCGGCAACTGGATCTGCGGCAGCTGAATCTGCGGAAGGCCGGGGATCAGCGGCGGCGGCGGAGCAGGTGCGGGCGCAGCAGGCGGAACGTACTCGGGCTCGGAGTAGGTGCGCGCCGGAGCCTGCGCGGCCTCGGTTGTGGGCGGCACGGTGGTGGTCGGCGGCGCAGTGGTGGGCGGGACCGTCGTTCTCGGCGTGGTGGGCACCGCCGTGATCGGAGCAGTCGTTTCCGCTGGAGCGCTCGTCGGTTCGGTCGAACCACCGCCGTACCCGAGAGACAATCCCAGAGCCGCGACGGCAACGAGACCACCCGCGACGAGTACCGCTCCACGCACCTTGCGCTTGGAGTCGGCGGGCTTGTCGGCAGCCGGCTCGGGACTCAACCAATCCGGAGCTCCGGTCAGAGACGCTGGATCGGAGGGAGACTGCCGAATCCCGGACTGCGGTGCCGGTCGACGCGGTGCGTCGGCCACGGGAGTCGCCAGAAGTGCCGCCCCGCGGGCAGCCACCGATTCCGGGTCTGCCGGCGTGACGACCGGGAGACCGATCCACGCACCGAGAATCGATTCCACCAGCGGAATGCGTGCGCCGCCGCCGATGAGGAATAGCGCGTCGACGTGCTTGGGTGAACGACCGATCACGTCACGCACCAACCGCGCCGAGTACTCGATCGGAACGGTCACCAGAGATTCGAATGCCTCGCGCGAGATCAGGATCACGCCGCCGTCGCCGGGCAGGCACACGGCACCGCTGGTCGAGAGCTGCTCCTTGGCCACGCGGCACCGCGCGGTGAATGCACTCAGTTCTTGGTTGTCGGCAATGTCGACGCCCTGCTTGGCGAGCTGGTTGTCCGAGATGAGCCGATCGAAGTCGTCACCGCTGATGTCGATGGTGCGTTCGGCGAGCAGAACCTGCCCGGTGCCGCGGTCGATCACGCTGATCGTCAGCCCGGAGCTGCCGAGATCGTAGAGAGCAATTGTGCCGAAATGTCCCAGCTCACCCGAGGCCTCCAGGTACTGCAATGCCGCACGCGCCTCGGGAACCAGTCGATAGTTGTAGAGCCGCTGGCTCGCCATCGCCTGCTGAATCTCACCGAACTGCTGCTGGTCTCGGTACGCAACGCCGGTCGCCTGCACCGGCCCACCGTCACCGGGCTGCGAAAGCACGACCCCGATCGACTCGGCGGCCAATTCCTCGGCGCGATCCCAGTAGGCATCGACGGTGTCGTGGTGAAAATCGAGGCGACCCGAATTCTGAGGGCGCGCGTCGGGACGGGCCATGCGCACTGCGCTGGCCCCCACCGACACACCGAGAACTTCGGTCATTACCCGCCTTCGGTCGACTTCCCCGTGAACACACGCCGAGACTCGATGTCACGAACCGGTCTCGATCCCCCTGCCAATGGCTCACTGTAGCGCGTCCCTCGGAGCACGGTGCGGCACCCGACCACACCACTACAGTTGCGATCATGCGCGTTCTGTTCGTCTGCACCGGGAACATCTGCCGATCGCCCACAGCCGAGCGCCTCGCGGCCGCGTTCGCTCACGAGGGCGGATTCGAGCTGACCGCGTCGAGCGCCGGAACGCAGGGATTGACCGGACACCCCATGGACCCGACAGCAGCGACGGTGCTGATGCAGCTCGGCGGCGATCCCGACGGTTTCGTCGCCCGACGCCTCACGCCTACCATCGCTGCCGACGCCGACCTGGTGCTGACGATGACCGCGGCACACCGTGACGCCGTTCTGGCACTCGCACCGCGGCAGATGCGTCGCACCTTCACACTGCTCGAGGCATCCGGCCTGGCCGCCGCGTCCGGTGCGCACTCCGTTGCGGCACTCGCCGACGCGCGGGCCGTACATCGAATCGACACACTCGACATCGGCGATCCGTACCGCCGCGATCCGTCGGTCTACGAGCATGCCGGGGAGCTGATCGCGGAGACGCTGCCCGCTGTTCTGCGGTTGTCACCGCAGTGAACGCCCATCCCTCACCGCGTCCCTCGCTGAGGTAACGTTCTCGCATCATTGCCGACCATCCGGGTTCGGCCACGGCGTTAGGGTCTGTGCATGCGCGACAAGGTCATCGCGTTGGCAGCAGTAGCGAGCGCTGGGGTGGCCGTCGCTGTCGGATTGACCATCGGCGCGCTCGGTGGCGCGTTCGACGACACGAGTGAGACGGTGCGTCCACCGGCTCTGAGATCGGACGAGCTCAGTTCGGTAGAGATGACGCCGAGTTCGACGATCGTCATCGTGCCGCCCTCCCCCACCTGGCAGGTGGCACCACCCACCACCGCTCGCCCAACCACGACCACGCCGGATCGATCCGAGACGACGACGAGAAGCCCGCGCCGCACCCCGTCCTCGGACCGGACGACCACCACGTCCGAGGACGAGTCCGACGAGGAGAGCACCACCACCGAGTCCGAGGACGAGTCCGACTCGGGGCGGTAGGCTCCGGGCCTGCTCAGCTGGGTGTGCTCAACGCTGTGTTGTCGCCGATTCTCAACGCGGCCAGCAGCTCTCGGTAGAGCGAGTCGGTCTCGATGAGTTCCTCGTGGGTGCCCCTGGCGCGGACCACTCCGTCCTCCATCACGAGGATGGTGTCGGCGTCGAGCACGGTGGACAACCGGTGCGCGATGGTCACGACGGCGGCGTCGGACGCGATCGATCGGATCACCTCGTGGATGGCCGCCTCCGTACGGCCGTCGACCTGAGCTGTCGCCTCGTCCAGCAGCAGAATCTGAGGGCGTCGAACGATGGCTCTGGCCAACGCAATTCGTTGCCGTTGCCCACCGGATATGGTCGATCCGATCAGGTCGGTGTCGAGTCCCTCGTCGAGCGCACGGATGGTCGAATCGAGTCGAACGGACTCGAGCGCCGCCCAGATGTCGGCCTCGCTGGCCTCGGGGTGGCTGAAGAGCAGGTTCTCACGGACCGAGCCGGGGATCACCGGCGTCTCCTGCTCCACGTACGACAACCGGGCTCGAACCTCGTCGATCGTCAGCTCGTCGTACGGGGTTCCGCCGAGCCTGATCTCGCCGGCCTCCGGCGTCAGGAAACGCAGGATCAGCGAGAAGACACTGGTCTTGCCTGCGCCCGACGGCCCGACGATCGCGGTGTGCCCACGCGCAGGCACCTGGAAATCGATACCGCGCACGGCCGGCTCCCTACCCGGTGCGTATCGGGCTGTGACGCTGCGGAATTCGAGAGCCGGGGCAGGCGCGTCGGTCCTCACCGACTGCGCAGAACCCGTCTCACCCTTTTCGGTGACCAGGTCGTCGATCTGGCGGATACGAGCGGCTGCGGCCATTCCGGCCTGCAACGCGGTGATGTTCGTGGCCAGCGTGGACACCGGCCCCATCACCTGGAATGCGTACAGCAGAAAAGCGATCAGACTCGACACGGCCAGCGCCCCGGTGCTGACGCGGTATCCGCCGAGACCGAGGATTCCGATGATCGCCAGCTGCACTCCACCCCCGGCGAACGTCCATGCCAGCGCGGAGATCTTGACCGCCCGCACGCTGTGCTGGGCGGAGATGCGCGCCTCAGCGATGACTCGCTCCGATTCGCGGGCCTCGGCTCTGCTGGACTTGACAGTACGGATCGCCCGCAGAGTGCCGTCGAGAATTCCGCCGAGGCGGCCCACCGCTTCCTGGGATTGCCGCTGGGCGACGGCGATAGGAGGCATCAGACGCGCGAACAACACCGCGATCGCAATGATCGCCGAGGCGATCGCGCCGAGCAGCACCAGATCGAGCACGGCCATGAGAATCAGTGCACCGACGAGGCCGACGACACTGTTGACGATCGCCACCAACGCATTCGACGTGGCCTCGCGCAGCAGAACGGTGTCGGAGGTGACCCGAGTGACGAGTTCTCCGGTGGGACGAGTGCCCAGACTTCCCACCGTGGCACCGAAGTACTTGCGCACGATGGTTTTGCGGGCGTCCAGCACCACGCGTTCGGCCAACACTCCCAGCACGATCCACTGCAGATACAGAACCAGCGATCCCACCACCAGCAGACCCACCAGAATCAGCACCGGCTGTATCAGGGACGCGTCGGTGCCGAGGCCGTCGAGCACTCCTTTGGCGACCATCGGCGTCGCCAGAGCGGCTCCGGTTCCGATCAGGCCGAGAGTCAGGCCCAGCGACAGTGTCCTACGATGCGGCCGAACGAACTGCCACAGCACCCGCAGATTCGGGACAGTTATCTTCTTCTTCTCCGCCGTAGCGAGCTGCACGTCGACCATGGCACCAGTGTGCCGGAAAGGGAGGTCAGGGCGGTCGGCCTAGACCGCGTCCCAGATCATGTGCACGGTCGTACCGTTCTGGTCCGAGGTGACTGCGGCGCTGTCGGCAAGCGCCCGCATCAGCGGCACACCACGCCCGCGATTGGGATCGGAGTTGTGCGATGCCCAATCCCCGCGATCGGTCACACGCACGTCGATTCGCCCCTCCGCGGCACACGACACCCGAATGTCGAGAGTTCCGCGGTCGGTGTGATCGCGATATGCGTGCTCGACGCTGTTCGCTATGGCCTCGTAGGTGGCCAGCACCACGTCGTACGCACGATCGGCGTCGATGCCCACCCCGTTCAGCCAATCACCGAGCTCACGACGAAGCTCCGACGCTCGATCCGCGTCGGCGGGCTCGTCGGTGAACAGCAGTTCTTCCATTCGCGCACCTGCCGTCGAGATCGAACTGTCGGTACGTGAGTCGTCACCCCCGGAGAGAGTCGCCATCATGAATCCCGTCTACCCAAAAGTTCAGGATCTACCCGCATGAAGCGCAACGAATGCTTCGTCTACCGAAGCATAGATCCCGAAGACCTCGTCCAGACCGACGAGAGTGAGGGGACGACCGGTCGCCGGACCGTCCGCGACCACCGCAAACCCGGCCGATCCACCCAGTTGCTGATGCGTCGACGCCAACAGAGACATTCCGGCGGACGCGAGAAATCCCACATCACTGAGATCGATCACCACCGCCGTCGGCGACTTCTCGAGCACGAGCGCAACGGACTCGGACAGATCAGGAGCCGTCACGAGATCCAATTCACCGGACACGGCCAGAACTACGTCCTGATCACGCCATTCCACCATCACATCGAAGTGCTGGGGCCCAGGGCCCATATCGTCCGCAGTCACACGAAGACTTTACCCCGGCCCACCTTGGCCGACTTTCTTCCGCTCAGCCGAGTTGCCGCACTCCCATTAGGCTCGCTTCGATGATCGAAGGACTGCAAGACGCGGACCGCCGTCGTTCGGTCGGCGAGTACGTCGCGGTCACGGTCGGCGGCGCGGTCGGTGCGGCGCTGCGATACGAGGTCTGGACGTGGCGGGCGACGCCGAGGTGGCAGTTGATGAGCACGTTCGGAGTCAACGTGTTCGGATGTCTCGTCGTCGGGGCGGCGCTCGGCTACCTCTGGAGCCGACCCGCTCCGGTTGCTCGTGCAGGAGTATTCGGCCTGGCGTGCGGTTTCACCACGTTCGGCCTGTACGCGTTTCAGGCGGTGACGCATCGCGGGGCGTGGAATTCGGTGCTGTATCTGCTGGGGACTCCGGTCGTGGCCCTGATCGCGATGGCGCTCGGAGCCGCGATCACCAAGCCGAGGCCGAGCAGCATCCGATGACGACCATGCTCCTGGTGGCCGCCGGAGGCGGGCTCGCTGCGCTCGGGCAGTTCGTGTTCTCGTACGCGATCAGGTCCAGGCGACGGTTGTCCGCACTCAATCTCGTGGCGTGCGCGGCGTTGGGGTTGGTGTTCGCTCTCGATCCACCGGACCGGTTTCGTTCGCTCGTGGGCATCGGATTTCTGGCGTCGGTGGCTCCGTTGGCCACGGTGGTACTGGCTACGCTTCGGCTCACCCGCAAGCAGCAGTACCGCAGCGCTGCAACGTTCTTCACTGCGAACATGGTGGGTGGTATCGCTGCGGTGATGTTCGGATTCCTGGCGTGGAAGTCCGGCATCACGCTCTATCACAAGATTTTCTGACTCGGCTCCGTCAGTCGCTCGCCGAGTCCTCGCACGGCCCCTGCACTCCGGCCTTGACGAATCCCGCAATTTGATAGAGATACGTGAATTCCCACTCGACGAGGGAGAAGTCGTAGGCCCGCGGCGTCGGACGCATGGTGACGGTGCCGTCGAAGCATTGATCGAAGATGTAGCGGGCGCGCGGTAAGTGGTAGCGCCACGTGACGACGATGACGTGGTTCCATCCGCGTTCGCGGGCGAGTTCCTGAGTGAAGATCGCCTCCCCCCGTGTGGTCGAGGGCACCGGCGGGATGCACAGCACCTCGAACTTCTCCGAGGATGTGGCGCACGCCTTCTTCATCGTCGCGTCACCGGCCCCGTAAGGATCGGAGAGCACAACCGTGTTCGCGAGACCTTGCTCGGCGAGCGAGATTCCGTACGCCTCGCGGCCGTCGTGCTCACCACCCAGTACGACGATGGCGTCGGCCGAGGTCAGCGGATCGACGCGAGCCTTGGTGAACGCGACGTAGCCGCCGACGCCGATGAGCGAGACCAGGACAACAGGGATCGCGAAGGCGAGATACAGCAACAAGCGTCCACGGAACACCTCACCAGGTTAGGGAAGGTGCACTGCGGGCGCGCGGTCAGAGACTCGTATCACTCACTCGGCTGAGGCACGTTGACGTTGCAGTCCGTGACCTCAGGGTTGACGCCGAAGTAGTTGAGCGGTCCTGCGACGACAGTGAGAGCGATGGTGCCCGCTCCGCCGCAGTTCTCCGGAGCGCTCTCGAAATATCCACGCTGGTACGACGCGAATGCGCCGACGATCAGCCAGACGAGAACGATCAGTGTTACGAACCTCATGGTGCCCCCTTAGGCGGTCAGCCGCCGTTCGGCTGTCGAGAGTCTGGTATGTCCGATTGTCGCAGTCTTCAAACCGCGACTACTCGTTCTGCCTCGACAACGTCTGTGACAGATAGTCACTCAGTGCCTGTTCCTGGACCCGATCGAGGGCGCGGGCCAGCTCTGCCTGCGCAGATTTCATCGCCAGGCTGCGCATCTTCTCGAACATCTCGGTTGTTTCGGCCACCTCTCCCGACTTGGGGAGCCAACCCGGACCGTGTTGCGCGATCAGGTGGTCGGTCACGCTCCCCACCATCGACTCGGCGATCGCGTTCATCTTCGACGCGGTCCTCTCGTGCTGGTCGAGCAGCTGCTCCAACGTGAAGCCGTACTGGCTCAGATCGACGAAGACCTCGAGAAGTGTCGGATCGAGAATCTCGCACTGGTCACCGTCGATCCTGATCAGTTTCACTTCGATGAGTCGGGCAACGATGGCGTCGTTGTCCTCACCGAGAAATTGAGCGATCAATTCGACGGGAATGACCGTGGTCTCGGCCGACGACCACTTGCGAGTCACGATTTCCTGCAAGCCCAGGATTTCTTCCAGGCCTTTGCCCTGCTCCCAGCCCGAGAGGAAGTCCGCGATGTGCGCCGAGGTGAAACCCCGCTGGAGCAGCGAGTCGATCACCTTCAACCGTGTCAGGTGACCGTCGTTGTAGATACCGACTCGCCCTCGGAGCGTGGGCGGCGGCAGCAGCCCGCGTTCCTGGTACGCCCGCACGTTGCGAGTGGTCGTCTTGGCCTCTCGGGCCAAGTCGTCGATTCGATACTCCACCGAGCTCCCTACCTCCGCCGCGCGTCGACCCTCAGGATATACGTCGACCACGCGGCGGAAGGGGGACCCGAACCCGAACGTCGTCGCATCGACAAGCATGCTGTCGAGCGATTCAGGAGTGGGCGACGGCCCGTGCGGGTTCCCGCGGCAGCTCGACGCGGCGCGGAACCATGGTGAAGTCGCCCTGTTCGACACCTCGGAGTTGGTTGACGTACTGGGTGGCGAAACCGGGGAACATGGTGGCGTTGAAGCCGTCCTCGGTGAGATACCAACTGCTGCAACCGGAATTCCAGGTCGTCTTCGCCAGTTTGCGCTGCATGTCCTCGTTGTAGGCATCCTGGACGTCCTGGCGTACGTCGGCACTGTGCAGATCTCCGTCGAGTACCAGAGAGATCGCCTCGACGATGTAGTCGATCTGCGCCTCCATGTACACCAACGCCGAACTGTGCCCCGGACCGGAGTTGGGACCGAAGGTGAAGTACATGTTCGGATAGCCCGATACCGCAATGCTCTTGTACGCCTTGGCTCCCGCGCTCCATTCGTCGGCCAGCACGCGGCTGTCGCGTCCGGTGATCGGAATGGGGGTCCCGGTGTTGGACACGTCGAACCCGGTGGCGAACACGATGGCGTCGAACTGATGCTCGATGCCTTCCACGGTTCGAATGCCCTTGGGCGAGAGCGTCGCGATCGGCCAGGTCACCAACGTGCAGTTGGGCTTCTGTAGAGCCGGGTAGTAGTCGCTGGTCATCAACAGTCGTTTGCACCCGGCCCGGAACCGAGGTGTCAGCTGTCGCCGCAGCCACGGATCACGAACCTGCTGACGCAGATGCGCCCGCCCGGCCAGTTCGACGATGCGCGTCAACGGGGTCTTCCACACGACACCGAGGGCAACGGACTCGTGCCCCCAGAACCACAGCGAACGCGCCAGGGTCTGCGTCTGCGGGTATCGAGCATAACGACGCTTGGTGCCTGCCTGCACCTTTCGATTCAGTCTGGGCAGCGTCCAACCCGGGGTACGTTGGAACACCTTGACCGTATCGGCGATCTTCACCAGTTCGGGCACGATCTGTACCGCGCTCGCCCCGGTTCCCACGACCGCGACCTTCTTACCCTCGAAGTCGTAGTCGTGATCCCACCGAGCACTGTGGATCTTGTGCCCCTCGTAGGTGTCGATGCCGCGAATGTTGGGCAGGCTCGCATTGGCCAGTGGGCCCGACGCCATCACCACCGTGCGCGCCCGAACATCGGGACGCCCGTCGATGCTCACGTGCCAATGCCCGGCCGCCTCGTTCCAGATGATGTCGACGACATTGTGTCCGAATCGAATACGCGATTCTATGTCGAACTCACCCACCATCGTGTGGATGTAGTCGAGAATCTCACCGCTACCGGAGTAGGTGTGCGACCAGTTGGGATTGGGCGCGAAACTGTACGAATACAACCGCGAGGGTATGTCGCAGGCTGCGCCCGGGTACGTGTTGTCGCGCCAGGTTCCGCCGACGGCACTGCCGCGTTCGAGGATGGCGAAGTTCTCGATTCCACTGTTGCGCAGTCGGATAGCGGTACCGATTCCGGCGAATCCCGCACCGACGATCACCGCGTCGAGTACCCCTTCGCGCACGTCGAACTCGCTCATGCGACGGGCTCGTAGGTCAGTTCCTTGGCCCAGGTGGGTTCGGAATTGAGAGTCTTGGCCGGGTACCGGCGAGTGAGCCTCACCAGGCCGTCCGCAAGGCGATGGTATGGGTGCTTGCGGTTGATGACGATACTGCTGTGCCACTGCACGAATCGATACATCGGCACGCGGAGCGCCTCGGGGCTACGCTCCCCCACACTGCGGAATCGCTTCATCGCGGTGTAGAGCCGTTCCTCGTCGACACCCATCTCGACGATGTTGTCGCGCATCTTGTTCAGCAGCGGGATGTAACGCAGCAATCCGACGATGAGGGCCGGGTTCATCCAAGCCCCGATGGTCTCGACCACCAGCTTGCGCATCCGGGAATGCCCGAGCAATTCGATGACCGCGAAATCGACCGCCAGATGGCGAGATTCGTCGGAGTTGATCTTCTTGAACACTGCCTGACACACCGGATCGTCGATCTCGTCCATGATGAACTTCACGAGCGCGCCGTCCAGCGCCACCTCGAGCATCGGGATGACGGTGCCCAGCACGGTCAGGGAGAGCCCGTCGGAATGCTTGTCGAGCCAGTCGATGACGAGCTTGACGTTGATGTTCGGCTCGGGCATCTCGTCGCCGTCGAGCATGCCCCAACGCCGCATGAGCGCAAGCTCGGCATTGGCGTGCTTCTGCTCCTCGGCGTGGAAGTAGCGATAGATCTCGGCCAGCGTCTCGTTCGGAGCCTTGAGCGCCATCGCCGCGAAGCCCCGAGCGCCCACATTCTCGATCCACATCAGATCGGACATGAAAGGCTTGAGTTTGGCGTGCAGCTCGGGGCTGATGGTCTCGGCACCCGGCCCGTCCCAATCGATGTCCGCCAATGCCCACTGACGGTCCTTGATCTTGGTCAACATGTCATCGAAATCCATTGCCATGTCAGGCTCCTGTAGTTGTCGAGGTAAGGGATTGGTCTTTCGCCGGCTGCTGCTCGGCGGGCATCACACGGTTGAGCAACCCGAGAAAACGCACGTACACGGCGGGTAGCAGTCTCTTGAACCGCCAGACGGCTTTGGCGTCGAACTGGGGTACGACGTAGAGCCGGCCCCGGTCGAAGGCATCGAGCGTTCGGGCAGCGATCTTGTCGGGCGAACGCCCGGTCCAGCGCATCGCGAACTCGGCCAGCCGGGACGAACTCGCGGTGATCCGGCCGTCGACGGCAACGTTGGTCTTGACGAACGTGGGGCACAGAACCGACACCCGCACACCGGTACCCGAGAATTCCGCCGCCATCGTTTCCGACAGGCTCATCACTGCGGCCTTGCCGACGTTGTACGGACCCATCAGCGGCGCAGCAGCGAAGCCGGCGGCGGACGCGACGTTGATGATCCCGCCCTCCCCGGCGGCCCGAAGCCCAGGCGTGAACACCTCGCACCCGTGGATCACGCCCCAGAGGTTGATTCCCAAGGCCCAGTTCCAGTCCTCGAAACCGACGTTGCCGACGGGCTTTCCGCCGATGCCGACGCCTGCGTTGTTGATGAGCACCGTGGTGGGTCCGTCGAATTCGATGCCGGCACGCAGCGCCAGTTCTTCGACGTTCTCCCGTATCGAGACATCGCATTCGACGGCGTATCCGGTCGCGCCCAGTGCCTGCACCATCGCCACCGTCTCCTGCGCCCTCGGTAGCGAGATGTCGGCACACATGACGACGCCTCCACGTCGAGCCAGTTCGAGTGCGAACGCCCGCCCGATGCCGCTGCCTGCACCGGTCACTACCGCTCTCGACCCGTACGAGGGTTTTCCGGCCTTGGTTCTCATCAGCTCACCTGTTCCTTCGAATCATCCTGTACAACTTGGCTGTCGAGCGCATAGCCGATGAACTCGGCTGCATGCTCGAGTGCATGCTCGGCCTCGGGTATCAACCTCGGGAGAGCTTGGAACACGTGCATCTGATCGGGCCAGATTTCGAGTTCGCTCTCTCCGCCGGCCGCGTCGATCATGGAGTGCAGGTGTCGCGCATCGCCCCGGAGCATCTCGGCTCCGCCCACCTGGATCAGCGTCGATGGAAGCTCCCGCACACGTCCGAGATCGAGCCGGAGACGCGGGAGATTCGCATCGTGGCCGTCGGTGTACAGCGAGACCAGTCCTCGCGCTGCCTTCGCCGAGATCATCGGATCCTTGCGTGTGCGTTCCATCCGCGCAGAGAGCTCGAAGTCGAGGTCGATCAACGGCGAGAACAGCACCATCGCTCCCGGTTGCGGCGTCCCGGTTCGGTCGTTCTCGATGATCAGGTCGGCGGCCAGGTGGCCGCCGGCAGAGTCCCCGGCGATGACGATGCTCGATGCGTCGTACCCCTGGCCGAGCAGCCAGCGGTACGCGGCTTCGAGGTCGTCGGCCGCGGCGGGGAACGGGTGTTCCGGGGCCAGCCGGTAGTCCACCGTGAACACCGGCAGACTCGTCGACCTGGACAACCTCGCGGTCAGACCACGATGTGTACGCGCCGAGCAGATCACGTAGGCGCTGCCGTGGATGTAGAGGATCACGCGTGGCCCCGGGGACACGCCGGGTGCTCGCACCCACTCGCCGCGCACCGGGCCGTCGGCCACCAGGTCCACTGTCGTTCCCTTCGGGACCGGACCGAACAGGTTCATCGAGGTGGCGACGAGGCGTCGGGAGAACTCGATGCCGCCGCGGGAGGTCGGGAGCATGTTCGTGATGGGACGCAGCATCAGCCGAGTCATCAAGGCAGCCAGACGGGTTCGACGACTCCCGGCACTGAATGCACCGTGCGGCAGGTAGTCGTCGTTGGTGGTCGAAGTCACCTCGTCACCTTCACCTGCTATTCGCCATTTGTCAATGGCCTATTAATTAGTGGCAAAGTGTGTAACAGTGACGACCAGCACCATGAGCGCAAAGGAGCGAGCACACGTGACGATGTTCAGGAGCGCACCATCGGCGGACCCCGATACGTCTGCCACCGGTCCCGAGGACAGGATCTTCGAGTTGGAGATCGCCGAGGTGACCCACGAAACCGAGGATGCGGTCTCCCTCGGATTCGCGGTCCCCGAGCATCGAGAAGCTCAGTTTCGGTACGAGCCGGGGCAGTTTCTCACCCTGGAGATTCCCTGCGCCGACGGCGGCTCGGTGGCTCGCTGCTACTCCTTCTCCAGCTCCCCGGCACGGGACCCGTTCCCCACCGTGACCGTCAAGCGAATCCACGACGGCCTTGCATCACACTGGTTGCACGACAACGCTGTTCGTGGGATGCGACTCAAAGCGCTGAAACCGTCGGGCATGTTCGGACCCGAGAGCTGGGACGTGGATTTCGTCCTCATGGCCGCCGGCAGCGGCATCACCCCGATCATGTCGATCATCAAAACCGCTCTGTTGCGGCACGACAATCGGATCACCCTCGTCTACGCCAACCAGAGCCGCGACTCGGTGATTTTCGGAGAGCAACTGACCGAACTGCAGTCTCGTTTTCCCGATCGTCTCGACGTTCACCACTGGTACACCTCGGACTCGGGGCTACCCACCGCTGCCGGACTGGCCTCGCTGGATGCACCAGTTCCGGCCGAGTGCGAGGCCTTCCTGTGCGGCCCTCCGCAGTACATGAACGTTGCCGAGGAGTGGCTCGCCCGCACCGGTACGACGCCGCGCAGAACACATCGGGAGGTGTTCTCTTCCTTCGACGCCAATCCGTTCCGGGCCGGCGACGCGCCGGCATCCGGGGAACCGGATGCGAACTCAGTCACCGCTCAGGTCGAGATCGACGGAATGGAGACCGAGTTCGCCTGGAATGCGGACACCAAACTGCTCGACCGGCTCCTCGAGTTGGGTCTCGATCCGCCGTACGTGTGCCGCGAAGGAACCTGCGGCGGTTGCGCGTACACGCTCACCGAAGGCACCGTGACGATGCTTGCGAACGAGACGCTCGACGAGCACGAACTGAAGCACGGCGTCCGATTGGCCTGCCAGTCCGTGCCCGATTCGACGGCGATTCGGGCGGTGTTCGACCGCTGATGCGGGAGGTTGACGCTCAGCCCTCGAGCGTCAACGGGTGAGGCTGCGACGTGAAGGTCGCGGCCGATCCCGCAGCGCGCGCTATGCCCGCGATTCCGCCCCAGACCATCATGGTGAGGTAGTCGACGAGTTCGTCGGCCGTCATGGTTCGATCGAAGATCCACCAGTGTGATGCCAACCGGACCGCACCGATCATGGCGAAAGCGATGGGCATCGAGCCGGGCGTGGAGAACTCGCGCTCTCGAAATCTGTCGGCGATGACCGTCGCCAGCAGGTGTGCGATCAGATCCTCCGCCGCAGTGATGATGTCCTGATTGCCGCTGACTGCGCTGTTGGCGTGGACATAGATGTAGATATCGGGATCGGTGGCCACCGTCGTGACGTAGGCACTGATCACCGCGCGGGTGAGGTGGTACTCGTCGTGGTCCTCGGAGATCGCGTCCTGGATCCGCGGCACCAGTGCAGTCTCGACGTATCGAGCCATTGCAGCGTCGGCGAGACCCTTTTTGTCCGCGAAGTGTTTGTACAGAACGGTTTTCGAGACGCCGTTCGCTGCCGCGATGGCATCCATACCCACGTCGTGTCCGTGCTCACGAATCGCTGTCAGCGTTCGATCGAGCAGTTCACGTCGCCGGGTGATTCTGTGATCGCGCCACCGGTCGCTTCGCCCGTCCACCTTGACCACCACGCTCATGCCGACTGCGGTACCGCTCGTGATCCCCTCAGCAGAATCGACGCCACCAGCTCGGGATCGTCCGACATCGGGACGTGCCCGAGCCCCGGGTAAGTCGTCACGTCGGCCTGCGGAAAGGTTCGACGCACGAGCGGTGCCTGATAGACCGGCAGAACCAAGTCACGACGGCCCCACGCTACGGTGACGGGAACGGTCTCGTCGACCGGAATACTGAAGCGCGGCACTGCATTACCGGCTGCGTCGATCGCCCGGTTGGTGGTGATGCTGAGTGCGTCGATCGTGGCGGTCGCTGCGGGAACTCGCCACGGCTTGGCGTAGAAGACGCCGTTGGCGATCGTGCGTCCGACGACCGAACGCATGACGGCCGGTGCGATCGGGGCGATGACTCGCGACAACGTTCGCAGTAGTCGGAAGACGAGCAGCGCGCGGGTCTGATCCCAGTGTCCGCGAAAGAATCCGGCCGGTGAGAGCGCGGTCGCGGAGGCGACCGACCCGCGGGCGGCGAGTTCCATTGCGAAGTATCCTCCCAACGAATTACCTGCCACGTGCGGCTTCTCGCCGTCCACCGCCACGTACTGAAGGAAGCGCTCGAGCTCGGCCACGATCCACGGCCCCAGATCGAATTCCTCCGTGGGCAAGTCCGGTGACGCGCCGTGGCCGGGCAGGTCCACCGTCACCACTCGTCGATGCCGTGCCAATGTCTCGACGACGCTGTCCCACGCATGTTGTCGATGGACGATGCCGTGAATGAGCACCAATGTAGGACCCTCACCCCGGATCGTGTGTGCGAGGGTCAGGCCATCGATGTCCGAAGTCACTGCATACCAATCTTTCTCGGATTAATGCGATACACGTTCGCCGTTCCAGCCACCCTCGAGTGCGCCGCACGGCCGAACGTCATCGATTCCGTCAGATCGTCGAATCGTGCGTCGATCCTGTCGAGAATGTAGTTCTGCCGCACCGACCAGGGACGTTCGGTTCCCGATTTGGGTAGCTCGTTCAAGGAACGCGTGACGTATCCGGAGGCGAGATCGACAACCGGACGAGAGTCCACGGCTTTGCCCTGCCGGTCCGGGGTCGCATGGGTGTAGCCGTGAGAGCGCATGTACACCAACAGTTTTGCTACTGCCTGCGCCGTCATGTCGGCCTTGAGCGTCCACGATGCGTTCGTGTACCCGATGGACCATGCAACATTGGGTACGTCCTCGAGCATGTGGCCCTTGTAGACGAACTTGTCGTGCACTTCCAGCCGCTCGCCGTCCAGGAAAAGTTCTATACCGCCGAACGCCTGCAGCTTCAATCCCGTTGCGGTGACGATGATGTCAGCAGGGACCTCGTCACCTGATTCCAACCTGATCCCGTCGGCGGTGATCTCGGCAATCCGGTCGGTCACCACGGTCGCTCGACCGCTGCGAATGGCCTTGAAGAGATCGCCGTCGGGTACGACGCACAGCCGCTGGTCCCACGGGGCATAGGTCGGCTCGAAGTGCTTGTCGACGTCGTATCCGCGCGGCAGCTGCGCCTTCGCCATCGCACGGAACACCCTGCGGGCCGTTTTCGGCGCGCGTCGACACAACTGATACGAGCCGACCATCAATAGCGCATTGCGCCACCGCAGCGCACTGTGGGCCAGGGAGTCCGGCAGTACACGCTGAGTGAGCGTGGTGAACGGATCGGTCATCGGTAGTGATGCGATATAGGTCGGTGAACGCTGCAGCATCGTCACCGACGCGGCGTCGGCCGCAAGCGTCGGCACCAATGTGATCGCGGTTGCGCCGCTCCCGATCACGACGACCCGCTTGCCGGAGTGGTCGAGATCCTCGGGCCACTGCTGCGGGTGCACCACCTGTCCCGTGAACTTCTCCACCCCGGGGAAGTCGGGGGTGTACCCACCCGAATAGTCGAAGTAGCCGGTGCACAGGAACACGAATCGGCTGCGGTAGGTGGTGGGTACACCGTTCGTCAGGGCGTCGACCGTCCACAGGTCCGTCGAGGAGTCCCAATTCGCCGCCGTGACCATGGTCGAGAAATGCGTGTGCTCGTCGATTCCGTTCGCACAGGCGGTATCGACGATGTAGTTGCGGATGTCTTCGCCATGAGCCAGCAGAGTGTCCCCTCGCCACGGCGTGTGCGGGAACGCGAACGTGAAGATATCGCTGTCCGACCGAATGCCGGGGTATCGGAACAGATCCCAGGTACCCCCGGCTCGCTCGCGGCCTTCGAGGATTGCGTAGCTGAGCTCCGGTGCCATCTGCTGCAGGCGATATGCCGCTCCGACGCCCGATATGCCGGCACCGATGATGAGAACGTCCTGAAAGTTGTCATCGATCGAACTGTCGACCTCGGGCCATCGACTTGGATTTGCCGTCACGTCATCCCTCACTGTCTTGCCGCACGCCATCGCGGTTCCGCACTCGAGTCACGACACCGCGACCTACATCAAATAATGTGCCATTGACCAATGTCGATGTCAATGCCAGGCTCAGGAGTACGAACTACAGAAGGATATCCATGAAGCGCACACGACCCCTTGCCCTCACTCCGACGACGGCCCGAATCGGGCTCCGATGACTCCGCTGGTGGTCGCAGCCGTCGCCGCGCTGGCCCTCGCCCTTCTCACCGCCAACGGCTCAGGTCTCGATTTCGACCGACGCTCACTCGCAGGCGCATACCGATCGACCGGCCCTCGTTCGACGCGCCCCCGGTGGCATCGATAGACACCGCAGCCATGACGGACAGCCCGGCCCGACTGGCCCGTCGTCGATAGTGACCCATCGCACTCCGGTCGGACGTATGTTTCGGAGCAGTTGATTCGACTCATACTTATCGGCGTCGTCCGCGACGCCCCCAGCTCCGGATGTCCGGAGACGACCTACACGAAAGAGGTACGCACCGATGGCCGACTTCATCGACAAGGCTCAGCACAAGGCAGAGGAACTGGCCGGGACTGCGAAGGAGAAGGCAGGCGAGGCCACCGGTGACGACAGCCTTCGCGCCGAGGGTGCCACCGATCAGGCCAAGGCCAACACTCACCAGGCCGCCGACAAGGTCTCCGATGCCGCAGAGAGCGTCGCCGACTCCGCGTCCGGTGCCGCCAAGGAAGCAAAGCATGCCGCCGCCGACGTTGCCGACAAGGCCGCCGACGTTGCCGAGGATGTCAAGAACACCGTCAAGGACCAGGTCAAGAGCGTCGATGCCGACGAGGTGAAGGAGAAGGCCTCTCAGGTCGCCGACAAGGCAGCCGACAAAGCCTCCGCCGTCGCCGACGACGTGAAGAACACGGTTCGCAACATCGACAGCGACGACGTTGCGCAGGCCGCGAAGGTGGGCACTCCGGTCATCGCAGCCATCGCAGCCGCAGCCGGAGCCGTCGCGTTCGTCCTGATCCGTCGACGCAACCGTCGCCGCAGCGCCGCGCACCTGTTCGTCCCCTCGAAGCGCACCACTCGCAAGCTCGCCAAGAAGGCCCGCAAGCACAGCTTCTGAAGGTAGTCATGCAGACAGCCCCGCCTCTACCGAGGCGGGGCTTTCGCGTATCTAGAGCGGCTTCAGCGCCCGACTGGGCACCCAGTGCGTGACAGTTTCGCTGCGATCGCGTGACATCAACTCATAGGTGACGCGGCCCAGCCAATCCCCGTCCACGGTGATGGACCATTCGACCAGATCTCCCGGCACCACGCGTCGCACATCGAAACCCTCGGGGTTGAACTTCGACGCGTGGTGCGGTGGCAGTGGGTACAGGATGTTGAGGTCGATCCATACCTTCAGCGGCGGTCGGAGCAGCTTGAAGGGGCGCACGGCAGACGCCGGTCGAGGGTGCGCGCGCCGTGCCATCGTTCGATCATACGTTCGATTCAGGTGCTGATCCACCGCCCTGGACAACGAAGAACGGCCACCCGCACGCGAGGTGCAGGTGGCCGTTGTTCGGTGCTACGAGAATCAGAGGCCGAGCGATCCCGCCAGGAACGGCCAGGACTTGTGCAGGTCGTCCTGCCAGTAGCCCCACGAGTGGTTGCCGACCGGGCGGAAGTCGACGGTGGCCGGAATGCCGAGCTGGTCGAGGCGCTTGGCCAGGTTCGAGGTGCAGAAGTTGGTGGCCACCTCGATGCCGCCGCCGACGATGACCTGGTTGGCAAGCGTGGCCGGGTCGTTGTCCAGGCGAGGGTTGGCGAAGGTGTCGTTCGGTGCGCCGGGCAGGCCGCTACCGGTGCTCATGTAGATCTGCGTGCCGCGGAGCTTCTCGGCGTTGAGCAGAGGATCGTTCTCGCGCCACACCGGGCCGTCGAGCGGTCCCCACATGTTCTCGACGTTGCCGCCACCGTAGGTCTCGACGACGAGCTTGACGAACTGCTGACCGATGGGGTCGGAGGTCTGCGCACAGCCGCTGTACGCCGCGACGCCGGTGAACTTACCCGGGTACTTGATCGCGATGTTGAGGACCGAGGTGCCCGTCATGGACAGCGCCGCGAGCGACTGGCGGCCGTTGGTGTCGAACTGCGCGTCGATCAGCGGGGGCAGTTCTTCACCGAGGAAGGTGCTCCACTTGTTGCTGCCGAGCTTCGGATCGTCCTGCAGCCAGTCGGTGTAGTAGGACCATTTGCCCTTCTGCGGAGTCACGATGTACGCGTTCTTGTCCGCGAAGAATGCCTCGGCGTCGGTCTGTGACTGCCACGATGCGGCATCCTCGCCGCCACCTGCACCGTTGAGCAGGTACAGAACCGGACGCGACACGCTCTCGTCGGCGGGGCGCTGCACCGTCACGGGAATGGTGCGGTTCATCGACGCGGAGAAGACCTGGAGCTGAACCTGCTTGTTGTCGAGGGTGTTCACCGACTCGATGCGCGATCCGTTGCTCGACTGCGTCGTGGCCGCAGGCAGTTCGTCTGCGGACGCGACGGGCGTCATCAGCGCGGTCGGGAGAATCGCCACTGCGAGGGCGACGGCCGTAGCCGAACCGATTCGCCGGAAGCCGTGTCGTCGAGATCGTGGCACGCTGTTTCACCTTTTCGTCGAGTTACACCGGTCGAGTTTCTACATCGGCCGAAGATGAGGTGACGTTACCTCGAGCAAACGTGCCGAGCGTTATGGACCGGACGAATCCGAGACGCGATCGTGATGCTCGTGGTCATGGTGTCGAATGGCGACGAGGCAACCCACTACGACGATCACCGCGACCACCACACCCACGGGCAGCGGCGAATACAACCAGACGACCGGCCGCACATAGTCCTCGGGCGTCCCGTCCGTCCAACCGAACAGCCGCGGCGGCACCGGAGCCGAGACCCAGAACAGCGTCAGCGCGAACGGAATCAGCGGACCGATGGCCGACGCCACCGTGCGGGTGGGTTGCATCGACCCGACGGCCAGGCCGATGGCGACGGGATACAGGGTGCAATAGGCAACGGTTCCAACGACATTGACCGCACTGTCGCCGATCGGAAGCAGACCGGTGGCCGTCACCACGGCCAGCAGCACGAGCGCGGCCGTGGTGAGATCGCGTCGCAGGCCTACTCCCACCGCACCGACGAACAACACAGCGGCCACGACGAGTACCCACCACGACGCGTCGGACCACCCGAGTGCATTGACGCCCGATGCCGCTATCGCCAACCCCAGCATCAGGTATCGGCCGTCGCGGCCACCGAGGTCGAACGCGACGGCGTAGGTAAGGAGGACCACGATCGCGACGGCGAACATCCACATGGTCACCGTCGACGTCGTGTTGCCGAGGTAGGTGTAGGCCGTCAGACAGACGAATCCCAGCACGAGAGCGGCCGCCGCGTCGGAGGATTCGAATCGGCCGACGGATGAGCGCCGGACGGCCACGAGCAGCACGACGGTGGTTGCGAGAAGGAGGAGTAGAGGGACGGTCGATTCGACGTGCTGCGGTCCCAAACCATCCATCCACCGTCCCTCGCGCGGTCCGCGTAGTGGCGAGATCGCGTTGTAGAACAGCATCGAGCCCAGCAGCCCTACTGCGATGCCGGCAGACGGAAGTCTGCGTCCACCGGCGACGAATCCGCACACGCCGACCAGAACGCCGGCACCGAGGGCGTTGGTCGTCACCGCTTGATTGGACGCGATCGGTACGAAAGACGGCAGTGCCATCAACAGAACGCCGAAAACGGTTGTTCCGGCAGCCGCCAACCGGGGGCGTCGGCGATGAACGAGCGCGAGCACGAGTATCGCGGCCAGGACGGCCAGCGAGCCTGCCCATTGCGCGGTGACGAATGCCCCGTACCACTTGCCCGAGGACTCGATGTGGAACAAATCCTGGCCGAGCGATTCGCGAAGCGAGTATCCGGCAACGAATCCGCCGCATACCGTTGCCACGACTGGCCCGTAGCGATCCACGATCATGTCTTCAACTTAGAGGTCCCCGCCTTCATCCCCGACGTCGGCTGATCCGCACCTGACCGGATTCGGCACCAACGCGAACTGACCTCAGCGCCCACAATTCGCCCTCGACAGCGGAATTCCGTGCGAGGGACCGAATAGTGGACACTCAGGTCAGTTGTACGGCTTACGCGCGGTTTCCGGATCGCCGTAGGTGATGGCCCGTTCGCGTCGGGTTCCGGTGGCGAGGGTTGCGGCCCAGTTGATCAGCGTCCCGACGCGATTGCGGTTGCCGGCCAGGAAGGCGATGTGGATGACGCCCCACGAGACCCAGCCGAGGAATCCGGACATGCGTAGCGGCCCGGCCTGCACCAGTGCATGTCCGCGCGCAATGTACGCCGCGGTGCCGAGATCCCGGTATTTGAAATCCGAACGCGCAGAACCGGACAGGTCCGCTGCGATCGCCGCGCCCGCCGCGCGGCCGCCCTGCATCGCCACTTCGGCTACTCCCGCAAGCTTGTTCAGCGACATGATGTCTCCGACGACGAAGACGTTGCGGTGTCCCGGGATCGAGAGATCCGGTTGCACGGCGATACGCCCGGATCGGTCCTGTTCGACGCCCATCGCGTCGGCGAGCTTCGCAACGAACGGAACGGCTTCGACGCCTGCGGTCCACAGCACGGTGTGGGTGTCGTAGCGAGTGACAGTCTTGGGTTCGGCCTTGGCCGTCACCTCGACGTCGGTTGCGGTGACGTCGGTGACGTGAACTCCGAGATGGGTTTCCACGCCGACCGCGTCGAGGGTGCGCTGCGCCTTCTTCGTCAGGGAGTCGGGAAACGATTCGAGTACGCGGTCGCCACCGTGGAAGAGCAGCACTCGCGCTTCCGACGGATGGATCGCGTCGAACTCCTTTGCCAACGCCCTGGTGGCGAGTTCTCTTATCTGCCCTGCCAATTCGACTCCGGTCGGGCCTCCCCCGGCGACGGCGAACGTGAGCCAGGGTCGGCGTTCGTCGGCGGTGGGCAGGGATTCGGCCATCTCGAAGGCGGAGATCAGCTTTCGCCTGATCGCGAGGGCATCGTCGAGGGTCTTCATCCCCGGTGCCCACTGCACGTATTCGTCGTGGCCGTGATAGGCCTGCTGCATTCCGACGGCGACGACCAGGTAGTCGTAGGGCAGCTCGAACGTCGAGCCGTCGAATCGGCTCGCCGTCACCACTCCGCCGTCGCCCGCCGAGCCGTCCGCAGGAGGGGTCACCGAGGTCGCTTCGCCCAGTGCCACATGCACGTTCTTCTGCTTGCGCAGCAGGTGACGCAGCGGACTGGCGATCGAGCCCTCGGATACCAGACCGGTAGCGCACTGATAGAGCAGCGGCTGGAAGACGTGGGAGGTGCCGCGTTCGAGCACGGTGACGTCGACGTCCTCACCGCGTAGGCGTCGAGCCGCGTGCAGCCCGCCGAATCCTCCGCCGATGACCAACACCCGTGGACGTGCCATACGAACGTTCTCCCTCGGACCGACCTGAGGAGAGGGACTCTCCGATGTTGCAGCCTACTCGAGTGCCGCACCCCGGTCAGGGGGTGCGGCACTTCACTTCGATCCGGATCAGCCGAGCAACGCCTCCATGGTCTCGATTTCCTCCTGCTGTGTGGCCGCGATCGTGCGTGCCATCTCCTGTGCGTCGGGGTTCGAGCCGTCCGCGATCTCGTTGTTCGCCATGTCGATCGCGCCCTCGTGGTGCTCGATCATCATCGTCAGCCACTGGCGGTCGAATTCCGCACCCGACAGAGCAGCCAACGCATCCATGTCCTGCTGAGACATCATGCCCATGCCCGAGCTGTGGTCCATTCCGCTCATCTCACCCATGTCGGACGAGGGTGCGGGCTGACCCCATTCGGCGAGCCAGGCGGTCATCCGGTCCATTTCCGGTTGCTGTGCGGCTGCGATCGCCGACGCCAACGCGACGACGTCCGAATTGTCGGTGCGGCCCTCGACCATTGCCGCCATTTCGACCGCCTGCGCATGATGCGGGTACATCATCCGAGCGAACATCACGTCCGCATCGTTGAAATCTGCCGACGCGTCGGCCTGGGTCGATGACGCCGACGAGTTCGGTGAGCCCATCGAATGGCCGTCCATCGGCATGTCGGAGCCGTCGTTGCTGCAGCCGGCGACGAGGAATACGCTCACGGTGGCGGCAGCCAGCGAAGCGACGAGAGTTGTACGCATGTGAATCTCCTTGAACAAGAGCGAAATACAGGGATCTGGGTACAGCGATCCGCCGGTGGTCGTGCGTCCACCGGGCTTCCTGTCACACTCGCAAGGTCACCGATCTGTCCAGCTCCCAGAGGGTCCACGGCGGCGCACGCTCCGAGATGGAGTCGGTGCGCCCACCGATACCGTCCTCCGACATGAACGGGTGGACGCCATCGACGCCCGTCGACGGGACCGACAGCGCGGCCCACGACACCGTGGTTCCCGCGCACGGATGCATCATCTGATGTGCCGACGGGCAGTCGTGTTCACCGGCCGCCACCTGCACCGGACCCTCGTGATGGGTCACCGAAGCCATGGCAGCGTGTTCGTTGCTCGCCGACGCGGTCGGTGTCACCGAGTGCATCAGCAGCACGCCGAAAATCGACAGTGCGATCAGCAATCCGGTCGCCGAGGCAAAGCCCGGGCGACGGCGACGGATCACTGAGTGCATGTCACCGACGATAGCAAGACATACCCCCTAGGGGTAGCCACCAGGGACTTCGGCCCCGCTCCGAAGGACTTCCGCCTCTATCGAAGAGGAATGATCCGGGCCAAGCTCGAGCCGTATCTGCACACGTGAGTCAATGGACGGGAATTCGCCATGAATGCATCGAGCCGAGTAGTCGTCGGAGTCGACGGGTCTGCCACATCACTCGACGCGGTCCGCTGGGCAACGCGCGAGGCTGTCCGACGCCACGCCCCACTCGAGCTGGTCACGTCCTCGCTGTTCGCGCCGGGAACCTACGGTGACGCCATCAGCCTCCGGATGGGCGCATTCACCGACCCGGACGTCGAGGCCAAGCGGGTGCTGACCGCCGCGGTCGATGTTGCGCACAAGGCCGCAGCAGGCAATTCGCTGATTCTGGACACTCGTCTCGAACACGGCTCTGCTGCACAGAACCTGACGCATTTCGACGTCGCGCCCGCCATGATAGTCGTCGGGTCGAGGGGTCTCGGCGAGTTCACCGGTGGGCTGATCGGGTCGGTCAGTACCGCAGTTGCAACGCATGCGAAATGCCCTGTCGCAGTGATCAAATCCAACAAGTCCAGCGACGGTCCGGTCGTCGTCGGGGTGGATTGCACCCCCAACAGTCAACCCGCCATCGGCTTCGCCCTGAAGGAAGCGTCACTGCGAGGTGTCGACCTCGTCGCGGTGCACGCCTGGAGCGACCTCGAGCTCGGCAGTGTGTTGACCCGCGACGGCGTGGGTCCGTGGGTCGATTCCGAACTCGCGGAGAAGACGTCGTTGGCCGAAAGTTTGGCCGGGTGGTCCGAGGACTACCCCGACGTATCCATTCGTCGAGTGGTGTTCCAGGACAGGCCGGTTCGGGCGATGGTCCGTGAGTCCGAGACCGCCCAATTGGTGGTGGTGGGAAGCCGTGGTCGAGGTGGATTCGCGTCGATGCTTCTCGGTTCCACCTCGCGTGCGGTGCTGCACTCGGTGGATGTTCCCGTCGTCGTCGTACCGACGAACCGATGACGGCACCCAGCACCGAAACCGGTTACAGCTCCGACGATCTCGACGCCGACCTGCAATATTGGGCCGCGGCGAACTATCTGACGGTGGCGCAGATCTATCTGCAGGACAACGTGCTGCTGCGTCGGCCACTGACGGCAGAGCACATCAAACCCCGGTTGCTCGGCCATTGGGGCACCAGCCCCGGACTGTCGATGATCTACACCCTCCTCAACCGTGTGATTCGGCGAACCCACTCGGACTGGCTGTACGTCACCGGTCCGGGCCACGGCGGCCCAGCATTGGTGGCGAACACCTACCTCGAAGGGACCTACAGCGAGATCTACCCGGACATCTCGCTCGACAACGACGGCGTCCAGCGGCTGTGTCGTCAATTCTCCACTCCTGGAGGTATTCCGAGCCACGTCAGCGTCCAGACGCCCGGCAGCATTCACGAGGGCGGCGAGCTGGGGTACGCCCTCGTCCACGCCGCCGGTGCAGCGTTCGACAATCCCGATCTGATCGTCGCCTGTGTCGTCGGGGACGGTGAGGCCGAAACCGGCCCCCTGTCCGGTTCGTGGAAGATCCCGGCTTTTCTGAATCCGATTCGCGACGGGGCCGTGTTGCCCATCCTGCATCTGAACGACGGAAAGATTTCCGGACCGACGGTTCTCGGACGCAGCACCGATCAATCGATAGCGGACTACCTGTGCGGCCAGGGGTGGGCACCACTGTTCGTCGAAGGCGACGATCCACGAGAAGTGTTCCCGGCTCTCGAAAGAGCCCTCACCCGCGCCCACGATGCAATCGAGCAAATCCAGCACGCCGCCCGGAACGGCGAACCACACCACGACATCGGATGGCCCGCCATCGTTCTGCGTACTCCCAAAGGCTGGACCGGACCCCACGAGGTGGACGGCAAGCTCATCGAGGGCACTCACTGGGCGCATCAGGTTCCGCTCTCCGGTGTCCGCGAGAACCCCGCGCATCTGGCTCTGCTCGAGAAGTGGCTGCTCTCCTACGACCCGAGATCGCTGTTCGACGACGAGGGTGCCCCGGTGGCAGCCGTTCGCGAGCTGGCTCCGTCCGGCGACGAACGGCTCGGTGCCACTCCGCACGCCAACGGCGGACTGCTTCTGCAGCCCTTGGTCATTCGCGACCTCGAGAACTACGCGCTCACCATCGAATCCCCGGGTCGCACGTCGCACGAGACGACGACCGTGCTCGGGGAGATGATGCGCGATATCTACCTCGACAACGCCGAGCCCCACGGCGGCGGCAACTTCCGTCTGTTCTGCCCCGACGAGACCGCGAGCAACCGCCTGCAGGCCGTGTTCGAGGCCACCGACAGATGCTGGCAGCTGCCGACCACCGAGTTCGACGACAACCTCGGCCCCGACGGCCGCGTGATGGAGGTGCTCAGCGAGCATCTGTGCGAGGGCTGGCTGGAGGCGTATCTCCTGTCGGGTCGACACGGTCTGTTCGCGAGCTACGAGGCCTTCGCAATGGTGAGCGTGTCGATGCTGATCCAGCACACCAAGTGGCTTCAGCACGCGGCCACACTCGCATGGCGGGCACCGGTGGCGTCTCTCAACGTGCTGCTCACGAGCACGTGTTGGCGCAACGACCACAACGGGTTCAGCCATCAGGGTCCCGGACTGATCGATGCGGTGATTCCGCTGGCACCGGACGTGGTACGCGTGTGGCTGCCACCGGACTCCAATACTCTGCTCGCCGTTGCAGATCATTGCTTCCGCAGCCGAGGTCACGTCAACGTTCTGGTGGTGGACAAGCAGAGTCACCCGCAGTACCTGACGCTGCCCGAGGCACGCGCGCATGCAGCGGCGGGTGCGTCCCGTTGGGAGTGGGCCGGCACCGAAGAGGTCGATACCGAGGAGGATCCCCAGATCGTGCTGGCATGCGCCGGCGACGTACCGACCGAGGAAACCCTCGCTGCCGCAGAGTTGTTGCGTACGTGGACTCCCGAACTCAGGGTTCGCGTCGTCAACGTCATCGATCTGATGGCGCTACTCCCCGTCGTCGATCATCCGCACGGATTCTCCGACGAGCAGTTCGTGGATCTGTTCACCGCATCGGTCGATGTGGTCTTTGCGTTCCACGGTTATCCCCGTGCGGTACACCAATTGGTGCACGGCCGACCGGCCGCCCAGCGATTCCACGTTCGCGGATTCATCGAACAGGGCACTACGACAACACCGTTCGACATGGTGGTGCTCAACAAGATCAGCCGCTACCACCTCGCGCTCGCAGCACTCGACCGAGCGCAGAACGCGCCCGCCGGAACCGAGCGACTGCGGCAGCACTGCCAGGACCAACTCACACGCCACGACGCCTACATCCGAGAGTATTTCGAGGACCTCCCGGAGATTCGGCAGTGGCGGTGGTCGTGACTGCCGAATCCCTGGAGAGCTACCCGCGGGCGATGATCAGCGGGCAGTCGACGCGGTGGGCCAGCGAACGGACGGTGGATCCGAGAAGTCGGTCGCTGAAACCGTTGCGGCCGCTCGAACCGACGACGACGGCCTGCGCGCGCGATGCCGCCTCCAGAATCTTCTCGACCACGTTGCCGCGCAACACTGTTTGCTGTACCTCCACATCCGGGTATTGCTCGCTCCAGCCGGACATGCTCTCTGCCAGGATGGTTCGGCCGTTCGATACGATCGCGTCGGATCTGTCGGTCACGGAAGCGTCGGGCGACGAGACGAGTTCGTCCGTCGACACGTGGACTGCAACCAATCCTGTTCCCCGCAGTGAGGCTTCTTCGAATGCCAACCGAACGGCATTCTGGTTGTGCGCCGACACGTCGACTCCGAGGACGACCGGGCCTCGCGAAGAATGCACCTCCACGCTTCCCGGCACAATGGCCACCGGGCAGTGCGCTTGCACGGCCACTGCTGTGCTGACCGAGCCGAGCAGTTCGGCGAAGTATTCGCCGTTACCGCGCGAGCCCACCACCATCATCGAGGCACTGGAGGACTGCTCCAGCATGGCCTGAATCGTCGGCCCCACAATCGGTTCGACGATGATCGGCAATGCATCCGGGTCTTCGACAGATCGGCGGGCAACCAGCGCTGCCGAGGCCAGAATGGACTCTGCGGCCGCATGCTCTTCCGAGCCGATGTGGGACGGAAGTGCGACGAAGCTGGTGTACAGGGCCTTGACTTGATACGCGGACACCAGCTTCAGGGGTACGCCGCGCAGCTCCGCCGCACGCGCGGCCCAGCCGACTGCGTCGAGCGACGAGCCGGAGCCGTCGACACCGACGACGATCGGAGACCGCCTCGAGGTACTCATGCGTGCGGGACGACGAGGACGGGGCAATGGGCATGCCGCAGTACGGCGGTCAACGTTCGTCCTGGCACTCGGTCTCGCTCGTGACCCATCACCATCAGTTGCGCGGTCTCGGAGATGGCGACCAGCTCCGATCCCGAGTCCGCCTCGGCGTACACCGACGCCACGCGAATGCCCGGGTAGTTCGCACCGAAGGGTTCGAGCCGAACGTCCATGGCCGATTCGGGGTGTAGCCCGTCGACCGGGCCACTGAGAGCAGACGCGAGGATGGACGACACAGCCTGTGCATGCACGGCCAATACGCTGGTCTCTCGGATCGACGCCTCGTCGAATGCCTGAGCCACAACCACGTCGGTGGCCGACACGTCGACATCACCGAGCGCTGCGACTATCGGGCCGCCCCGTTCGGCGTCGAAGTGCCGGACGATCGCCACGGGATGGGGCGATGCTTCCACCACTGCACCGACCATCGACCCCAGAACCCAGGCGGCCACTGCACTGCCGGTTGTGGTCCCCAGCACGAGCAGCGACGCGGATCCTGCTTCCGTCGACATCACCGATTCGGGCCGACCCTGCAGAGCGACCGATTCCACGGCGACCGTCGGATCGGTTTCTGCAGCCACGTCCACCGCACGGCTCAATACCGCACGGGCGTAGTCACCGTCGATATCCGGCGCGCCGTAGACGGTTTCGGCCAGTGCATGTCTGTCGATCACGTGGACCAAGCGAAGCGAGGTGCCCCGCCCACGTGCCTCCTGCACGGCGAATCGGACTGCATCGAGTGCAGTCTCCGACCCGTCGATGCCGACCACGACGGGTCCGGCGGAATGTGAAGTGTTCATCAGATGCCTCTCGATGGTGCGCGTCTACTACGAGAACGCTACGAGCGCAACCGCCGTGGACGCAGCAGTCGGAGGTCATCGGAACAAGTGACCAAGGTCGTCCGCCGTCAGGGCAGTGGAACCGTCCAGATCAGCTCGGTGCCACCGGTGTCGGTCGCGGCCCGCAGGAGCATCGAGCCGCCGCAGTCGACTGCCCGCGCCTCGAGATTTGCCAGCCCACTGCGAGTGATGTTCTCGTCCAATCCGATTCCGTCGTCGGACACCTCGATACGGACATCGTCCCCCACCGCGAGCGTGACGTTGACGGTCTCGGCCCGAGCGTGATGCACAACGTTGCTCACTGCTTCTCGAATGACGGCGACGGCATGGTCGGCCAGGGAGCCGTCGATGACCGACAGCGGTCCGAACATGCGGACCACTGCACGAATGGGGACGCTCTCGGTGAGTTCGAGGACTGCGCCGTTGACTCGCTGCCGGAGACGAGTGGTCGAATGTGTGGCGCTCTGCAGGTCGAAGATCGTCGTGCGGATGTCCTGGACGGTGTCCTGCAAATCGTCGATGGTGCGAGCAAGACGCAGACGAATGTCGTCGAGGTCCGTCTTCTGCACCGTGCTCTGCAACGACAGCCCTGCCGCGAAGATCCGTTGGATGACGTGATCGTGGAGGTCCCGCGCGATTCGGTCACGATCCGCGAGAACGTCGAGTTCGTGCATTCGCCTTGTGGTGTCGGCCATCTGCATGACCAGCGCTGCTTGATCGGCGAAGCTGGACATGAGATCGAGTTGAGAGTCGTTGAACGCCGGCGCTCCCCTACGACGCAATGTCACCAGAACCCCGCGTACCCCGTCGGCAACGCGCAGCGGTGAGATCAGGGCCGGGCCGAACGTGTCCTCGACGTGCGCATTGGGGCGATAGTCCAGCTTCTCTTTGCGGGTTGCGGTCCGAAGGCGATATGCCGCACCGGAACTCGATCCCTCGATCGGGATGAGCGAACCCACGAGAGTATCCGCGTCGTACCCCTCGGCGACCGAAATGTTCAATCGGGAGACGACATCGGCATGCTGGTCCGCGTCGGCGGGAACGGCGATGAACGCAGTGTCGGCCCCGGTAAGGTGCACGGCTCGTCTCGACACCATGTGGAGAACTTCGTCGATATCGCTCCCGGCCAGCAGCTCGGTGCCGATGTCCCGCATCGCTTCCATCCACGATTGACGGATCCGTGACTCCTCGTACAGATGCGCGTTCTCGATCGCGATGCCGGCAGCCGATGCGAGCGCCCGCGTGACCACCTCGTCGTCTTCGGTGAACTGTGCTCCGTTCTTCTTCTCGGTCAGGTACAGATTTCCGAACACCTCGTCACGCACCCGAATAGGCACGCCGAGAAACGATTTCATCGGCGGATGGTTCGGTGGGAAGCCCACCGCCTCGGGGTGTGCCGAGAGGTCGTCGAGTCGCAGTACGTGCGGTTGGTCGATCAGCAGACCCAGAACACCTCGGCCGGTGGGGAGGTGGCCGATGGCATCGCGCACGTCGTCGTCCATCCCGTGATGGATGAACGCCTTCAGATCGTGTCCGTCGCCGCGAACACCGAGCGCCCCGTATCGAGCGCCGACGAGGTTGACCGCCGACTCGACGATCGACCGCAACGTCACTTCCAGGTCGAGGCCGGAGGTGATGACGAACATCGCGTCGAGCAGGCCGTCCGCCTGCACGCGTGCATCCGCGATGCGCCCGATGCGGTCCTGCACCTCTGCCAGTAGTTCTCCGAGTCGGAGTTGCGGTAGCCCGGACGCGTTGTCTCCGTGCCGATCATCCATCCGACAGTCCCGGTTGCGTGTCCGTTCTGGGGTGCGTATCGGCCAATCTCGACGCGTACACCGCGGCCTGGGTGCGACGTTCCATCCCGAGCTTGGCGAGCAACCTCGACACGTAGTTCTTCACGGTCTTCTCTGCCAAGAACATTCGCGACGCGATCTGTCGGTTCGTCAGTCCCTCCCCCAGGAGATCGAGCAAGGTGCGTTCCTGCCCGGTGAGGTGGTCGATCGGCCCGGGAGCGGCCGTGCCCGCCCGCAGCTTGTCCATCAGGGCTGCTGCTGCGCGATTGTCCAACAGCGACCTCCCCGAACCGACATCCTTGATCGCACGGGTCAACTCCATACCGGTGATGTCCTTGACGACGTACCCGCTCGCACCGGCGAGGATCGCGTCGAGCATGGCTTGGTCCTCGGTGAACGAGGTCAGCATCATGCATTTGAGATCGGGAAGTCGGTCGAGCAGTTCGCGGCAGAGTTCGATGCCGTTGCCGTCCGGCAGTCGCACATCGAGAACCGCGACGTCCGGCCTCAGGGCGGGGATCCGTGCCAGTGCCTGTGCGCAACTTCCGGCTTCACCGATGACGGACAGCTCGGCATCGGAATCGACGAGATCGATCAGACCTCGACGCACGATCTCGTGATCGTCGACCAAAAATACTGTGACCACGTCCAGCCCCTCACCCGCGTCCTCGGTGGGCGCTTCTCCCCCAACACTACGGACCGGCAGGCGCGGGAGCTTCACCTTTGGTCATCGAAAGTGGAGACGAAAGTCCCTGACGTCGGTGTAGTTGTCCTGGCGCGGGCATGCCGGGCCCGAGCGTCTGATGGAGGCCTGACACCACCACGAAGGGAACCATCGGATGGGCATATTCCACACCGTCGTCGGAGTCGACGGCTCCGCAGCGTCGATGGACGCCGTCCGGTGGGCCGTGCTCGATGCCGAACTGCACGGCTCCGATCTGACGATCGTCTCTGCCGTCCCCACGGTTCTCACCGGCCTCGATGCTCTACCGGAACAGACTTCCGCGCATCTGAGGTTCGAGACGAATCGCATTCTGGACGAGGCGATGTCGATAGCCCGGCCCACAGGGTCGGCGGTGTCCGCCATCGCCGTCGATGCAGTGCTGTCGGACCGGCCCGCCGCTGCCATCCTGCTCGAGATGTCCGAGACGGCTCGGATGGTCGTCATCGGGACGCGCGGACTCGGTGCCGCACAGCGCACCTCGTTGGGTTCGGTCAGCGTGGCATTGAGTACGCACTCGCACTGCCCGGTCACGGTCGTACATGCGTGGCCGACGGGTGGCTACACGCAGTCCGAAGCGGTTGTGGTCGGCGTCGACGGGACCTCGGCCGCGACGGCTGCGGTGGAGCTGGCGTTCGAAGAGGCCGACGTGCGGGGCGCACCGCTCACGGCTGTGCACGCATGGGCTGATTCCGATCTGTCCATAGGGATGTCGGTTCCCGGTCTCGAGTGGGCGGTCCATCGGCCCGAAGCCGATGACGTATTGGCCAGTGCCCTGGACGATTGCGCACAGCGGCACCCGACAGTGCCACTACGACACGTCACTGTCAGAGACCGTCCGGCTCACGCGCTGCTCGACCACGCGCAGGGTGCTCAACTGCTGGTACTCGGCAGTCACGGTCGCGGCGGATTCGCCGGAATGATGCTCGGTTCGACCAGCCGATCGGTGGTGGCACGCGCATCGTGTCCGGTCACCGTCGTGCCCAGTGCAGCACGGATCGGAACGACCGCACGCTCGTGAAGGAGTGCGTATTACCCCTTTGCCGCCGAGTGTGGGTCCAAAGGCTCTACGCGGGCGGAGGCGCACGCAGCACGCTGTGTTCATGAACGATTCGAGCAACACCGGCTTCACCCCATCTGCCCCCACGATCGACACACTCCAGGTCAGCGGCACGAAGTTGACCGAATCGGTCAAGAAGTTGCTGCACGACGGCAACATTCGGCGAATCGTGGTCAAGAACGACCAGGGTCACACGATCGTCGAGATACCGGTGACTGCGGGGGTTGCCGTCGCGATCGTCGCACCCGTTCTGGTCGCCGTGGCCGCGATCGCTGCAGTGGTCGACGACTGCACCATCGAGGTCCACCGCATCGACGAGCGCGTGCCCACGGCCTGATTCCGCGCGAACCACGTGACACCCGAGGACATGAACATGCCTTATCCGATCGAAGTACGCGGACTGAGCAAGAGCTACGGCGACAAACTAGTCATCGACGATCTGACGTTCGTCGTCGAACCCGGCACCGTCACCGGCTTTCTCGGACCGAACGGATCGGGTAAGTCCACCACGATGAGGTTGATCGTCGGTCTGGACCGCCCCAGCGGCGGCACCGCGCTGATCGGGGGCGTCGAGTATGCCCAGTTGAGCAAACCTCTGCTCACCGTGGGAACTCTCCTGGACTCCGAGGCCGTCCACCCGGGGAGATCGGCATACAACCATCTTCTGTATCTGGCTCGGACGCAGCGCATTCCAGTGTCTCGCATCACCGAAGTCCTGGAACTTGTCGGGCTGCTCGACGTCAGCGGCGAACGTACCGGATCTTTCTCGCTCGGCATGAGGAAGCGACTCGGGATTGCCGCAGCACTGCTCGGCGACCCGGCGGTGCTGATCTTGGACGAGCCGATCAACGGGTTGGATCCGGACGGCATCTACTGGATGCGCAACCTCATGAAGAACCTGGCGAGCGAGGGGCGAACGGTCTTCGTCTCCAGCCACCTGATGGGTGAGATGGCTCAGACTGCAGACCATCTCATCGTCATCGATCACGGCCGACTGATCGCAGAATGCACTCCCGCTGAGCTGATTGCCCGCAGCAGTCGAGCGACCGTGCTGGTGTCGTCATCCGATGCGACGAGTCTCGCCGCTCTGATCGCTGCGGCCGGGGGTTCCAGCGATGCCCTCGGTCATGACGAACTCACCGTCCATGATCTGTCTGCGCACCAGGTCGGGGAGCTCGCCCACCAGCAGCACATCGCGATCTATCAGCTGACCCCGCAAGAGGCATCGCTGGAAGAAGCGTTCATGACCCTCACCCACCTCGACGACGTCGAACACGACCGTCCCCTCGTCACCCACTCTCTCGGACAGGCGACGACATGAGCATCACCGCACAGCCCATCGCATCGGCACCTCGCGAGCGCGAACACCACCGCACCGACGTTGTCGGACTGGTGACATCGGAGTGGACGAAGCTGATCTCGCTGCGTTCGACGATCTGGTCGCTGACCGCGTTGGTGATCGTCACGGTGGGCTTCACCGGATTCTTCACCTGGTTCACGGTCGCCTACTGGGACAACGTGGATCCGGCGTCACAGCTCCAGATCGTCACCGACCCCGCGCGGCAGATCCTCGGTGCAGGGTTCCAGCTCGGCCAGCTGGCGGTGTGTGTCCTCGGAGTCCTGCTGGTCACGAGCGAATACGCGAGCGGCACGATCAGGGCCAGCCTGCTGGCGGTCCCCTCACGAATACCGATGTTGGCCGCCAAGACCGGCGTGTTCATGGCCGTCGTGTTCGTCATCGGTGAGATCACGGCATTTCCCACGTTCTTCCTCGGGTCGGCCATCATGGATTCACGTGCCTCGGTGACGCTGAGTGATCCCGGCGTGCTGCGAGCGGTGATCGGTGCCGGTCTTTACCTTGCTCTGCTCGGTGCCATGGCAGTCGCCGTCGGTGCCATCGTCCGGCACACGGCAGGAGCCATCACGGGCGTGATCGGGTTCGTCCTGGTGCTCGCTCCGCTGACCCAGCTCATCCCGGGCACCGTCGGCCGACACATCGCGGCGTACCTGCCCTCGCAGGCCGGCAGCCTCATCGCCTCACCCCGACAGGCTCCCAGTGGCTTGCTCACTCCCTGGCAGGGTTTCGGGGTTGCAGCACTGTGGACGGTGCTGCTGCTCGCACTCGCCGCGTGGCTCCTTCGCCGACGCGATGCGTGACGCCGGAATGAACGAGCTCGCTGAGTCTGCCGGTGGTGCAGGACTCATCGCATTCCATGTCCTCGCTTCGATACCCCTACGCCGGTGGCGCACTACGTGGGGCGCGACGCCAGCCGAGGTCGAAGAAACACTGCCCGGTGACGAGAACGTGCCGCACCCTGCGTGGGCATACACCCACGCGATCGATGTCGATGCGACGCCGGATCGGGTGTGGCCATGGTTGATTCAGATCGGACAACAGCGTGCAGGCTTCTACAGCTACCGCGGACTGGAGAACATGGTCGGATGCAACATCACCTCGGCGACGGGACTCGACCCTCGGTTCCAGACCCTCGCGGTCGGCGACTCCGTGCTCCTGCATCCGCAGTCACCACCGCTGACGGTGACCATGGTCGACGATGGGAGGGCCTTCGTGTTGCTGGGCGCAGACCCCGACTCGGCCGACCGAGCACTGTGGTCGTTTCACTTGCGCGCCCTGCATATCTAGCCCCGAGGCAACACCGCACCCAGACTCCGTAGGTCGTCCAGGATGGCGGAAACCCGACTCATCAGGGAAATGTGTCCCTCGCCGTCGATCAGGTGCGCCTGCGCTCCTGCGACGTTGGCCGCAAGCCACCTCGCGTGCGCGAACGGCACCATCGTGTCCAGGCTCCCCTGCCAGATCGACACCGGCGTAGTGATGGCACGCAAGTCGAAACCCCATGGGCGCGTGTGAGTCAGGTCGTCGTCACGCCAGCCTACGATGCCTTGACGGCCGGCCGCGTTGACCGATGCAGCGAGGTAGTCTGTGAGCTCCTCCGTCAGCGCGGCGCGGTCGACAGGCGGAGCCAATGCTCCCAATCCTGCCGCCACTTGATCCGGGGTGACACCGAAGAAGCCCTTTCTGACGTCGAGGAACGACTCCAATGCCTCGACCCCGGCGAAGACCGCCGTGTATTCGTCGATGTTCTCCTCGGCCATTCCGTCGCGAATGTCACCGTCGTACTCGGCGGCGGGAGCGATCCCGACGCAGCATGCAGCAGCCAGGCATCGCCCGGGCAGCAGTGCCGCACAGGCCAATGCGCGCGGTCCGCCACCCGACCAGCCGATTGTGAGAAATTCTCCGATACCCAAGTGGTCCAACACTGTTGCGGTATCGGCGGCGTCGTCGGCAACCTGAGCCGTGGTGGCACCGTCCTGGCGCGGCGTCGACGCTCCGTACCCCGGCCGTGAATAGGAGACGACCCTCAATCCCTGTGCCGCCGCGGCACGTTCGAGAGTCGGGAAGGCCACCGCACCTTGTGGCGTGCCGTGGTGGTAAACCAGGGGAAATGCGTCCGCAGGGCCGGTATCGAGCACTTCGAGAGTGCGGCGATCTGCCGTCTGGACGAGGACGGCCATCTGTGTTCCCTTGTGGCTCATATGGCCCGCCGCCCAGCTGCGATATCGTCGGCTCGACGGTCGATAATCCTTGTGCCCGAAATCCCGTCGAGCACGTTCTGCGCATCGTCGAGCGCACCGACGGATGCCGAATGCCCACTCGCCCAGGCGAAGGTACTGCAGGCCTGCACTTTCGGGCTCATCGACCCGGCCGCGAACGCGGCGGGATCGAGTTCGTCGACATAGACGGTGCCCAACGGCTCCGCCTGCGCGGTGCCGAAGTGGTCGACGACAGCGGGCACATCGGTGAGGATCAGCAGCCGATCGGCGGCGCAATCGAGGGCGATCAGCGTTGCAGTCAGGTCCTTGTCGATGACCGCGTCGACCCCGTCGAGTTGACCACTCGCTGCCTCGACGACAGGGGCACCGCCTCCGCAGATCACGATAGAGCCGGCGTGGACCAAACGCGTGATCGAGTCCTGCTCGATCACGCGAATCGGGCTGGGCGACGGTACTGTTCGACGCCACCCGGTGCCGTCGGGAGCGATGGACCAACCGTACTCGTCCACTGCGGAGCGGGCGTCGGACTCCGGGTAGACGGCTCCGACGAACGTGGTCGGATCGGAGAACGCAACATCGTCCGGATCCACGAGTACCTGCGTGGTCAGGTTGACGATCGGTTTCACGATGCCCGCATTGCGCAATGCCTGCGACAGCCAGTAACCGATCATGCCCTGACTCTGAGCTCCGACTGCATCCAGCGGGTAAGGGCGCACCAGTGCCGCGTGCGAGCTGCTCTCCCGCTCGAGGGGCCCCACCTGAGGTCCGTTACCGAAGCAGATGACGACCTCGTGTTCGCGAACGATAGGTGCGAGAGCAATTGCCGCCGAACGAACATGCGCGAGTAGTCCGGCGGTGTCGGAGCGCTCGTCGCAACCGAGCAACGCATTTCCGCCGACGGCAATGACGATGCGCATGTCAGCTACCCACTGCCGCGACGAGATCTATGCGAGTGATGTGAATCAGGTCCATGGTCAACAGGTCTCCTCGTAGCCGGGTGCGGCAGACTGTCGAATCTGCGCACCTCACCAGCGTGCGTGTTGCGACTGACCCCGAGACACGGTCGGATGCCCCCGCACCACTGCCGAAGGTCCTTTTCTACGAATTCGAGTGGAGGGCGTTCGGAGTCGATGCCGTCGACCCGACATGTCGATCACCTTCGGCCGTTCCTGTGGGTCGTAAGTCCCTACTCGGCGGCGGTCCCGCAGCGCAGAGTGATCATCGAGCAGTCTCCCTCCACGACAAGGACCCCGGCATGATTCTCGTTCCTTCGCTCGGCAGTGCCGGACCCAACACGTTGGAAGAGCTGTTCGCCGCGCGATATGCGCGCGGCGACATGGATCGAGTGCAGTACCTGACCCGGATGGACGGTCTTGCAACGCGATTCAACCGAACCCGAACCAACACTGACAGGACGTCGACATGCGAATCCTGATCGCAACAGCAAGCCGCCACGGTGCCACCCGAGAGATCGGACAGTGGCTGGGCGCATCGATTCTGCGCGAAATGTCCACCGACGACAGCACGACGACAGTGGACGTGCGTGATGCCCGCGACGTGGACAGCATCGCCGAGTACGACGCCGCGATCATCGGCAGCGGCGTCTACATGGGCCGATGGCTTCGAGACGCACGTTCGCTGATTGCCAGGGAACAGGCCGAACTGGAGAGCATGCCGGTGTGGCTGTTCTCGAGCGGTCCGGTGGACGGCAGTACCCCGGCCAAAACTCAACCGAAGGAGACGAAGGCCGACTGGGCAATCGAGCATCGCGTGTTCGGAGGCAAACTGGACCGCGCCGGGTTGTCACGCTTCGAGCGTGCGGTCGTTCGGCTGATCAATGTCTCCGATGGTGACAGCAGGTCACGAGCAGAGGTTTTGGCATGGGCGGTAGTCATTTCCTCTCGGCTCACACTTTCGGCCCCCAATGCACCCGAGGCATCTCGACCGGATTCGACACCGAGGACAAGTGAGCGTTCATGATGGACACGAACTCGACCGGCCGCCCCATCGTGGTGGGAGTCGACGGATCGCCCTCGTCGATCCTCGCCCTGCAACGTGCGCAGCAATTGGCCACTGCATTGTCGACCACGGTGGATGCAATCCATGTCTGGCAGTACCAGCCGTACATGGACACCGGTTATGTCGTCGAGGTCGAGCCTGCGAAAAACGCAGGGAAGGTACTCGCCGAGGCTACGGCTGCTGCATTCGGAACCGACCTCCCGGCAGGTCTGAAACAGGTTGCGAGACAGGGTTCGGCGGCGAAGGTCCTGCGCGACGCCAGCCAGAACGCCGAGATTCTCGTCGTCGGAAGTCGCGGTCACGGCGGCTTCGTCGGACTGCTCCTCGGTTCTGTCAGCTCGCAATGCGCCGAACATGCCCACTGCCCGGTGCTCGTGGTTCATTCGAGGGATCATCTCCAGCCCGGGCACCACCGGGGCGATTCCATCGCATCGAGTCTCTCGACGACATGGGCGGGCCCGAAAAACTCACGGTAGCCGAGGCGGGAACCAACCGCGGGCGTCCCGCAGGGTGCGTCCGGCCTCGTCGACGGTCGACCGGTTCGAGTGCTCGGCGAGTCTGCCCAATTCGGAACGCGCTTCGGTAACCGTGCGGCCACTCGCGACGAGAACTCCGATTGCTTGATTCACCTCGCTGATATCGGCGAGAGTAGGCGGGTCGGCCGGCTGGAGGGCCGTTCCACCGCCGCGGACCAGATGTCGATCCAATACAGCCGCGCCCTCGGCCAGCCCCAATGCGGAGCCGACGTCGGCTGCGAAGTCGACGAGCGCACCGGAGGTACCGGACAGAATGAGCAGCTGCTTGGCTGTGCGGGAATCAGCAAGGCCGGCGAGGGTGACTTCGAGCGAGGAGGCAACGGCTCCCTGGTGTGGAGAGCTCGTCGATGCCGAGACTTCGAAGCGTTCACCGTCGACGGTCACTGTCAGGCTGATCGAAACCACTGACGGGACAGCCACATCGATGTCGGCCGCCAAGTGCCCGGCCATACGCGCGAGATCGACGGTCGAGCAATCCAGTGATTCGGTCAGCGTCGCGAGATCTTCGATCAATCGAGGCTGAAGTTTCATCGATAATCCAGGTGCGGCCCGACCGCCGATTCGATTCTTCCGGTACACCCGCAGCGTAGCGCTGGGGTCGAAGTGCAGGCGCGAGGAAAAGTCGGACTCGATGCCTCTGACGCACCCGCATGCTCAACGCTACGCCTCTACGTACGCCGGCGGGTTCGCGCGGTCTTCATCGCTTCTCCCACCATGGCCTCCGCGACCACGGCGACCTTCCTGTGCTCGCTCTGGCTCAGCGATCGGAGCTTGTCGTATCCCTCGGCGCCGGTGCACCCGGTTCGACTGATCAGCACCCCGATGGCCTGGTCGATCACCGCGCGACTGTTCAGCGCCTTCTCCAGTTGCTCGGTGAGCCGGGCAGCACCGGCCAACGCGCGCGCGTTCTGTACCGAGATAGCAGCCGGTACCGAGAAGAGTTCGCCCAACTCCGCAGCGCGAGCATCGAACGCATCAGGCCTGTGCGCGTAGACATTCATCGCACCGAGCACGTCGCCTGCGGTGACGAGCGGTAGGGACAACACGCTGTGCACGCCCAACCGGCCGACCTTCGGACCGAATTCCGGCCATCGCGGGTCGGTTTCGAGCGAACCGGATAGAACGGTGATGCCCTGTGCCGCCGCGGTGATGCAGGGGCCCTCGCCCAGCGTGTATTGGATGTCGTCGACGACACGAACGAAATCTGCACTCGCGACAATCGTGTCGGGCCGCCCCGGATGCAGCAGCGTCAAGCCGGCACCATCCGCGCCGGGAATCGCCCTGACCGCAAATTCCGCCACGTGCGAGAGAGTGTCGGACAGCGACAGATCGGTCATCGCCAATGTGCCGAGATCGGCGAGGCTCGACCTGAGGTCGTCTTCGTGCTCCTCGGAGTCCATCACTGCTCACTTCGTTGCGGGCACGCATACCTTTCGGGTACGCGCCTGCCCACCACGAACCCTACGGCCTCACCACAGGCACATGGTTCGATCGAGGGAACATAGACGTCAGCGCACAGGTGCCGAGAATGTCCACCTCAGAACTCGAAGACCTGGCGAGCGGTGACGCGGCCACCCATGAGGTCGTCGAAGCACTCGTTCACCTCGTCCAACTTGCGCGACACGGCAGATACCGTGGTTCGCCCGGCCTCGTGCAGCGCGAACACCTCACGCAGATCCTTTCGGGTACCGACGATCGACCCGAGTACCGAGATTCCGCCGACGACCGTCTCGAAGATCGGGACCGGGAACACACCATGCGCGGGCATCGAGACGCACACCAGTCGACCGCCGCGGCGAAGCGAACGGAAGGCCTGATCGAACACGCTCGGGATGACGGCCAACACGATGGCCACATCGGCTCCGCCGAGCGCCTTGATCTCCTCGACGGGATCGACTTTCGACGAGTTGACGGTGTGATCGGCACCGAGTTCACGAGCTAGTTCGAGCTTCTCGTCCTCGATGTCGACCGCAGTGACGAATCCGCCCGCGATCTTGGCGTACTGCACGGCCAAGTGCCCCAGTCCGCCCACGCCGAAGATGGCCACGCGTTGCGCCGGGGTGACGCCGCCGACCTTGACGGCCTTATAGGTGGTCACGCCGGCACAGGTCAGTGGGGCAGCGTCGAACGAGGAGATTCCTTCCGGAACACGGACGACATACTTCGCATGTGCCACAGCGTATTCGGCGTAGGCACCGTCGATCGAATAGCCGCTGTTCTGTTGCGTCTCGCACAGCGTCTCCCAACCCGAGACACAGTGATCGCATTCCCCGCACGCCGAACCGAGCCACGCGATGGCAACGCGTTCGCCGATACGACTCGCATCGACCTGCGATCCCACTGCCTCGATCACGCCGATGCCCTCGTGCCCCGGAACGAACGGAAGCGTTGGCTTCGCAGGCCAATCACCCTGCGCTGCATGGATATCGGTGTGGCACACCCCGCATGTCTCCATCTTCACGAGCACCTGCTCGGGTGCGGGTGTCGGGATCGGGATGTCCTTGACGACCAGGGGCCCGCCGAACTCGGTGACGACTGCAGCTTTCATCGTGGATTTCCTCCAACTATCGAAACCAATGCCGTTCTCGACCATCGAGCAATGCACACTGTCGATGGTCGGCGCTGCGGTGTTCGGCATGTAGGGCCGGAAGTCACCGCCACACGAGGACACATCCCGGGCTGTCGGCTCGCGGGCCAAGGGCCCACCCATCGTGGTCTTTCGTCCCTGGCGCGGGCCGATCCTGCGGAACACACTGATGCTCATGACCGCTGCACATCTCGAACCGAATACCTGCGGCCCATGAGTCTGTGGCGCAAGCACCCGGGCGTCCGTACCGGCGACGCACTGACCACCGGTGAACGAGCGGCGGACTACGTCAGAAACGGGATGGGCTCGTGGCCGTTCGTGTTCCTGTTTCTGGGCACCATGGCGCTGTGGGCCGCCTACAACCAGAGCGACGGATTCGACCCGTACCCGTTCATCCTGCTCAACCTGTTCCTGTCCATGATCGCCGGACTCCAAGGAGCAATTCTGCTGATCTCGGCGAAACGCGCGGACTCGGTGAGCAGTGAGGTTGCCGTACACACACTTTCGAACACCGCACTACTCCAAGACATGATCGAGGCCAACACCGTGTTGACGGAATCCGTGGCGCAGCTCGCGGCAGAAATCCACGAACACGTCTGCCCCTCCGCTCAGCGTCTCGGTGCACGCACGTCCCAGAAGATCACGAGCCCGGTGTCCCAGCCGTGAGACAGGCAAGGATCTCTCGGGCCCAGTTGCACACGAGTACCCAATCGCGGAAGTCTCCTGCGACTGCGCCGGAGTTTTCGAAGATCTGACGTTCCCCCGCAGAAAGTCGTTCGGGATCCAGCTTTCCTGGAAACGTTCGGTGTGCAGTCGCATGCAAAACCGATGCTGCATGTGCCGCGTCGGAGGTGACGTTGACCGGCCGGTCGCTCGAGTGCAGCGGACCACAGGAGAACAGCCACACAGGTGGATGTTCGGACCTCGATACCCTGTCGACCAGTGCCTTCGCGGCCGGAACCCAGCGATCGGAGTAGACAGCGCTCCCGATGACCAGAGCGTCGTAGTCGTCGACGCAAGCGACGGATGCCGGCGCACGGAGGTCGACATCGCCGCCGCTGTGCTCGAAGACTCGAGCCAATTCCCGACCCAGCGAGTCCGTCGCTCCGTGGCGGCCGGCGGTGGAGACGAGTATTTTCATGTCTCCTCCGACATGAGGTACGCGGACTTGCCCGCAGCCACCGTCATCCGCCATCCGCGGACCGCAATGACGAATCCCAGTACCCCGAACGAGCCCTGCAGCCAACTCGTCTCACCGGTCACCGCCGGCTGCACGACGATCCACGCAACCAGGAGCACACCGGCGATGTGAGCCATCGGACCGGACCTTCCGCCGCCGGCGAAAGCAGACACCGCAGCAAGCCCCATCGGAATCCCGACGACCAACACCAGCACGACTGCAGCGAGCGCGGTGCTGGACATGGGCAGACTGGCCTGTACATCGGGGCTCAGATCGATTGCACCCGATGCCAATCCGATCGCTCCGCCGAAGGCGTTGATCGAAACACCTCCGCAGACTGCGCCGAGCCACGGCCATCGTCGAGTGCGTTCGGTGGCCACCCGCGTTGTCGATATCATCGTTCCAGTGTGGCCGGCAGGTGATCAATTGGACTAGAGCACAAAGTACTTGACGCTCGACCAGCTGAAGCTGGTTTCAGCGACCGAACAACGACCGCATGCTCCGACGCTCCTTCGTGGGTGGCGTCGAATTCTCACTGCAGGTGCAACGATCGGATGCGGCAACCGTCCGCATGACGGAGTCGACATGTTTGCCGCAACCGCCCCAGCCGGTCTTGTCGCATTTCTTGCAGGTGACGGGGTAACACATGAGAATCCTCCTGGTAGAAGTCGGTCGAAAGTCAGGCCGGAACGTGAGCGTCGGCCCACGCGTTGTAGCCGCCCAGCAGGTCCGAGACGTCGTCGAATCCCTCGGCGCGCAGCAGCGACGCAGCCACGCTCGAGCGCCATCCTCCGGCGCAGTGCATCACGATCGGTTTGCCGGTCGGCACCTGATCGAGGCGAGTTCGCAACTGGGCCAGCGGGATCGGGATAGCTCCCGGTATCGTGCCGAACTCGCGCTCACCCGGGTTGCGAATGTCGATGAGTGTCACCTCGTCCGCGGCGAGCATCACGTCGAGTTGCTCGACCGTGGTGCGCGGCGCCGTCTCGACCAAGGTCGCCAGCTCGGCTGGAAACACGCCGTCACGGCCGATTCCGAGGTACCCGGTCACGTTGTCGGATCCGATTCGGGCCAAGCGCAGTGCCGCCTCCTGCTCTTCGCCTGGATACGCGATGAGCACGATGCGACCGCCGACCTCCGCGACCATGCCGCCGGTCTCGGCGAAGCGACCGTCGAACCCCACGTTGACCGATCCGCGTAGATGACCGGCCGCGAAATCGTCCACGCTTCTCGCGTCGAGCACCCTTGTGCCGGCGGCGAGTTCGGCCGTCACCGCTCCGGGTGTCAGCTCAGGAACTGTCCGGCCCTGCGGAAGGAGCGGGTGGATCCGCTTGTTCATGGCGGCATCGGCGGAGAAGTACGACGGCGCTGCCGGTTGGCCGTCGGTGACGAGTGCCACGAAGGCGTCCTCACTCATCGGTTGCACCGACGGGTTGCTCGCGCGCTGCTCACCGATGGTGGAGGTGAGCTCGGAGGACAGGTTTTTTCCACAGGACGAGCCGGCACCGTGAGCAGGCATGACGGTGACCTCGTCGGGCAGCGTCAGCAGCTTTTCGTGGATCGTCGAATACATTGCACGGGCGAGGTCGGTGGTGGACCCGTCCCCGAGATTGACCAGGTCAGGACGCCCGACATCCCCGATAAAGAGCGAATCACCGGTGAGGACCGCGGTGGGTGTGACACCGGGGCGCTCCCGTACGAGCACCGAGATCGACTCCCAGGTGTGGCCGGGCGTCGAGAGGATTTCGAGTTCGACGTCGCCGAGAGACAGCCGCTCCCCGTCGCGCAGTCGTCGGATCGGGTAGTCGGTCTCGGCGGCCTCGCCGAAGCCGATCCAGGCACCGGTCGCGTCGACCAGTTCGAGGTGACCCGAGACGAAGTCGGCATGGAAGTGAGTGTTGACTACCCCTTCGATAGCGAGTCCGTACTTCGCAGCGTCGTCGAGATACTCGGCGATGTCGCGACGCGGATCGACGACGATCGCGCGCCCCGTGCTCTGATCTCCGATCAGATACGAAGCGTGGGAGAGACATTCGAGGTAGTACTGCTCGAGGATCATGGGTTCCTCCGTCTGAGAAGTCTTCGGGCGAGCTTTGCGAGGTGGTAGACACAGTCTGCAATACCCCCTAGGGTATGTCAAGTACCCCCTGGGGTATCTAATGAAGAACGGCCGATAGGGGTGGATCCACGATGACGTTGACACTGGCGCTGGGATTCGGTGCAGTGATCGGAATTCTGCTCGGACTTCTCGGTGGCGGCGGATCGATCCTGGCAGTTCCGGTGCTTGTGTTCGCGCTGGGAATGCCGCCCACAGAGGCGGTCGCCGTCTCGCTGATCGTCGTCGGCGCTGCCTCGGCCGTCGGGGCGCTACCGAAGCTGCGAGCGCGGAAGGTCGAATGGCGTCTGGCCGGCGTGTTCGCAGCGACCGGAATTCCCGCCACCTTCGCCGGAAGCGCCGTGGGTCGCCTGCTTCCGGACACTGCGCTACTGATCGGATTCGCAGCGGTGATGGTGGCTGCGGGCGCACGCATGCTCGCCGAACGGAGCGACACCGGAACAGCTTGTAGGACATCGGGATCGGGGATCAACTGGAGACGATGCGCACCGCGATCCATCCCGGCAGGGCTGGCCGTGGGCTTCGTGACCGGACTGTTCGGCGTGGGAGGAGGCTTCCTCATCATTCCGGTTCTGGTGCTGATGCTGGGTATCGAGATGTCGGTCGCGGTCGGCACCTCGCTGGTCATCATCGTCGCCAACTCCGCCGCAGGCCTCTTCTCGCATCTGAGCGGAACGAGCATCGACTGGGCCGTCACCGCCGCATTCGCGGGCACGGCGATCGCCGGTTCGCTACTGGCCGGACACTTCGGCACCCGCATCGATACCGCCCGTCTACAGCGACTCTTCGCCTACCTGGTCTTCGTGGTCGCCGGCTACGTCGTGTTCGACGTACTGGTCCTCCGTTGAACGGAATCCTCATCCGGGCCGAGGTCGAGCCGGAACGGTGGGTACTCGTCGGTCATCAGTGCCGCGTACGCCGCGACACGAAACACCCAGCGATTGATGCCGATCACCAGGTCGAACAGGCCTCTCGGATAGCGACCGGTGAACAGCAGCGATACTGCGGCGATCAGGACCAACACACCGAGGACCGAGCCGAACAGATACGGCTGGCCCGTGGGCCCGGCGTCCCCGCTTCCGGCCAACCGGAAGCCGGCATACCAACCGCCGGCCAGCAGGGAAAGCACCAGGTAATGCGGTATCGCCAGCAGCCACCACTTGATCAATACCTTGCCGCGCGAAAGCTTTTCGGGGTACTCCACCGTCAGGTCGGCGGGGTAGTTCGCGTGGTGCAGGGTGAACGGTGGGTATCGATCGGTCCCCAGCGCCGAGTACGAATAGAACTGCACACGCCACATCCATCGGAGAACCCCGACGTTGAAGTGGAACAGCCCGCGCGGATACCGTCCGGTGAACAGGATCGCCACCCCGGCAACGAACGTCGTGACGACAAACCCTGCCGCGAGGAACACCAGGACGACGTAATGCGGAACGGCCAGAAGCTATTTGACGATCCACAATCCACGGGACAGTGACTCGGGACGTTCACCGGTCAGCGTGACCGGAGATCGAGACCGTTCGATGCTGCCGGACACCGGGATGGGTTCGGCGAGTGGTTCCGAGACGTGGTCGGAGTCGGATCTCCTCCCGAGCCCGGAAGCGCCGAACACGATGGACACAACACCGAACACCAGAAGGATTGCCGAGCCCGCGAGAACGAATGCAGCCACCGGTCCGAGCGACTGCACCCGAACACCTGCGCTCAGGTCCACGTCGATGCCCGCGCTACCGTCGGCGTTCATGACGACCAAGGTCCACGAGCCGCCCTGCGGCTTCCACTGCAGTTCTGTTGTCCCCGTTGCACTTGCACGGGTCGACCACCACCGCTGATCCAGCGGCGAAGCCGCGGTGTCGCTTCCGGCGACGTTGTCGTATCCAGCCCGAAAGGGAGAGAACTCGACATCGGTCACCACGGTGTGCGCCACACCGCTCAGGTAGTCGCGGACATCGGCAGTGGGCGCGATCCCGATCAGCACCTCACGCGCGGGATCGGACGAAGTGACTCGGACCGAGACCGTAACCCTGTCCGACACCTGTGGGTCGATCGAATCGACAAGGGAGACATCCTCGGACACAAGCGCGCTCGAGGCCGTCGTCAACGGTGCAGTCGGCAAGCTGATTCGCCCATCGTCGTCCTGCGCGAGGTAACCGACGAACAGCAGTAGTCCTACACCGAGCATCGCGAAGGACACGAATGCCGCCACGCATCCGACGACGAGCGCGAGAATTCTGTTGATTCCCATCACAAATCCTTCTGTCCATACAGCTCGTACCGCCTTGGGCATCGGGCAGTCCGGACGACGCTACGAGGCCGGCAATGACGACAGAGGGGCCTTCGGTAACCGGCCTGCCGACGAAAGGCCCTACATGACGTGAGACGCGTCGGCCACTCTCGAGGGAGAGCTCTTCCTGCCAACGATCGTGAGGTCACAGTGCACACACCATCGACTGCAGCGAATCACCCGAGCGGCACGATCGGCCTCGACCTGTACTGGCTACCTCTCGGAGCAGGCGGACGGTCGGTGCGATGGAACGGCCGGATCCTCGAAGGTGCCAGTGCGTTGATCGACCACCGCACCGCCCACGACCTGTATCACTCTGCGCTCGTGATTCATCTACCGCCGAACCGGTACGTGGTCGAGATGACTCCGGTCTGGAACGAACCCGCGGTCGATCGCGGAGTCGTCGTCGAAGGACCGGTCGGGATGCGGTTCGCCCAGCGATACGGAATCGGTCGCTACGAGGTGCACTGCTGGAAGAACGGCACCATCGCCGACATCGGTGAGGCGGTGGAGAGCCCACGCCGCCTTGCGGCCGATGCATCATCGTGCCGACGCGCCATCGCCGCGGCCGAGTCGGTGCCCGGATTGATCTGGGGCCGTGACGAGCGCCGGACAGGCGAGAGGTGGAACTCCAACTCCGTTGTGGCGTGGGTCCTGATGCGCAGTGGAGTCGACGCCTCCTCGATCCACCCACCGGTGAACGGTGCCGCCCCGGGCTGGAATGCCGGAGTGGTTGCCGGAGCTTTCGACGCCCTCGACTGCAAGACGACCGTTCGGAGACATTCATGACCCTGATCGATTCGGCACCATCGACGTTGCCGTTGACCGGTGAATTGGCATCGATTGCCGCGATGCTCGCCGAGAGGTACCCGCATCTGACTCGCGCGCGCATCGACGATGCGGTCCTTGCCACGTACGAGAGATTGAACTCGACGGCACGCCTTCGTGGTCACCTGTTTCCCCTGACCGCCAATCGAGCTCGGGTGCTCCTCGAACAACTCGACGCCGAGCGTGCGATCGACGACGATCTCGCTGACGTCTCGGTCGACATCTGTCACGCCCTGGCACCGATGGTCGATCGATCATGGTGAGCACGGTGCCGCAGAACGATCCGGCGAGCTCCGCTCCTGGGTTCTGGGCGAAACCTGAGTGGGGTGACATCGTCGTCGCACTCGACGGAACGCAGGAATCGCGCGGCGCACTGATCTGGGCGGCGGGCCTGGCATCGATCACGGGATCGCGAATTCGCCTTGTGCACGCGCTGATCTCGCGGCACTCACCGGCGTTGGGTAACCAGGACTCCACACGATCGAGGGTGCAAGTACAGGGTCGCCGGCTCCTCCGATCGGCTCGCAGTGAGCTCTTCGGCATCGACCCCGGTATCGTCGTCGATTCGATTCTGACGGACGACCCGATCGCCTCAGCGCTCGGCGCACTGTCGCACACTGCAGATCTGGTCGTCATCGGCGGTCGTGCGTCAGGTCCGATCAGAGAAATAGTGTTCGGCCGCAACGCGACTCGGATCGTGACGGCATCGACGTGCCCGGTTCTGGTGTGGCGCGCCCAGCCCCGAGACGCCGCGCCGAACTCACCGGTCGTCGTCGGAGTGGATCGATCCGAATCCTGTACTCGTGCGATCGACGCAGCCTTCTGGTACGCGGACGCACTCGATGTCCCGCTCACTGCTCTGCACGTCCGCTCTCCCCACGAACGTCCTGCTCCGGAAGAGTCTGCACCGGAACAGATGCGAACCCTGCACTGGCTGGGCGGACGTGTCGCAGCTGCCGCGTCCGCGCATCCAGCCGTCGTCGTCCACCTACACGTACTCGAGGCCTCGGCCGAGCACGAGCTTCGACTCGCATCGGCCTCCGCACACCTTCTCGTGGTCGGCAGCCGCGGGCACGGACCATGGGCCGCTCCGATTCTCGGCTCGATCGGACGATCACTGGTGCATGCCTCGGGCGGTCCGATCCTCGTGATGCGTTGAGTCTTCGATCGATCGAATTCACGGTCCACCGCCCTCGGTGTATCGGGACCTTGTGCCCTTACCCACCAGTGCACAGCGTCGGAAACTCGTAAGCGACGCCGAACACACGGCGGTGAGGGGTAGGTGACGGCATGCTCGCAGAACTCGCGCACCGGTGGTGGCACCGAAGTCCTTGGTCTTCCAATCCGCTGATGCGACTGCCCGACAGGATCGAACGAACGGCCCTTGTCGTCGGTGTCACTGTCCTTCTGTTACTGATACCCATCGCCGCGACGATCGGCTCGGTGACCTACAGCGACCTGTCGTCGCGGTCGCAACAGCAACGGGCAGAATACGTTCGGGTCGACGCCCGAGTGATCGACACCGTGCAGTCCGCGCCCACCGGCAGCGACCGCACCACGCTTACCACCGGCATCGCAACGGTGCAGTGGAGTGCTTCGGACGGGTCCGTTCGCTCGGCATCGACCGAGGTTTCCTCGGACGTGCAGATCGGTGAGACCACTCCGATCTGGTGCGACGCGAACGGAACCCTCGTGCACGCGCCCCTCAGTGCGGTCGGTGCCGTCATCAACGGTGCGTCCACGGCCATGTTCGTGTGGGTTCTCGGCGCGGTCTTCGTCGGATTCTCGATCTATCTCACCACCGTCGCCGGTGACCGAAGCCGCATGCGGCACTGGGACACTGATTGGGAAGACTTTCTGCAGGCGCGAAACCACCCGTCGCGGTAGTGCCGTGGAGCATCCACCTCGACGACAAGACCCGACCTCGTGCTCGCTCTCTCATCACCATTCGAAGGATGCACCATGCCTGGAGTCGTCGATTGCGATCCGTCCGCCGACAGTGCCGCAATGGTCCACGAAACCCACAGTGCCTACGTTTTCTTGTTCGGCGACTTCGCCTACAAGATGAAGAAACCGATCCGAACGGATTTTCTCGACTTTCGGACCGTCGACTTGCGACGGACAGCGTGCGACCGCGAGTTCTCGTTGAATTCGCGATTCGCACCCGATGTTTACCTGGGCATTGCCGAGCTCACCGACCCGGAAGGCGGTCCAGCCGAACCAGTGCTGAAAATGCGTCGTCTTCCCGACTCCACTCGACTGTCCGCTCGTGCCGCGGCCGGCGACGATGTCGGCAATACGGTCGATCTGGTCGCGCGGGCGATCGGGATTGCCCACAAGAACAGCCCTCGAACCGATCGCATCGACGGCGAGGGACGACAATGCGCTGTGGAAGAGCGGTGGCGCAACAACATCGACGAATTGCGTGATCTGGCGGTCGGCGTGTTCGACCCGGCGCTCGTCGAGCGACTGGACACTCTGTCGTCACGTTACGTCAGTGGGCGTGCTGCTCTGTTCGATCAGCGAATTTCGCAAGGTCACATAGTCGACGGGCACGGCGACCTTCTCTCGGACGACATCTTCTGTCTGCCCGACGGCCCCCGAATACTCGACTGCCTCGACTTCGACGACCGACTTCGCTTTCTCGACGGGATCGACGACGTCGCCTGCTTGGCAATGGATCTCGAGTTTCAGGGTCGCCCCGACGCGGCGCGACGATTCGTGGCGTCGTACCTCGAAGCGACCGAAGACAATCCCCCTTGCTCTCTGATCGATCACTACATTGCCTACCGCGCAACCGTTCGCGCGAAGGTCGCCTGCCTTCGCTTTCATCAGGGTCATCCGTCCTCGCAAATCGACGCGCTCGCCCACATGCATCTCGCGCTGGACCATCTGGCGTCCTCGGCGGTCACCGTCACGTTGGTGGGAGGCCTACCCGGTACCGGCAAGAGCACGATGGCGGCAGCGCTGGCAGAACGTACCGGAGCGGTGGTGTTGTCGAGCGATGTGGTGCGCAAGGAGAGCGCTGGTTTCGACCCGCAGTCTCCGCATCCGTCACCTGTCGGATGCGGGCTCTACACCGCCGAGAAGACAGCAGGCGCCTACGCCGAATTGATGCACCGCGCACGCGAGCAGGTCACGACGGGCCGTTCGGTCATCATCGATGCATCATGGAACGACGAGCACACCCGCGAGCAGGCGCGGAGGCTCGCCGCCGACACCCACAGCGACCTCGTAGAGCTCGAATGCCGAGCGCCGAGATGCACCGCGCTCGAACGTATCGCGACCCGTCCGCGGGGCGCATCGGACGCGTCAACGTCGGTGTACGACGCCATGGCCCGTTCCCGCTGCCCCTGGCCGAGTGCAACCGTGATCGACACTGCCGGAACTCCTGCCCGATCACTCGCCACTGCGCGCACTCGATGACACATCTCGACGGCGAATTCGGAAAAGTCTGGCGCACAACGGTCCCCGGGTCGGTGGACAACAGTCCGCTGCAGCTCGTCGAAGAAGGCCGCCCGATCCCTGGACCGGGAGAATTGTTGATCTCGGTGCAGGCCTGCGGGGTGTGCCGGACCGATCTGCACGTCGTCGAGGGTGATCTTCCGGTGCACGTACCTCACGTCGTCCCCGGGCACGAGATCGTGGGGGTCGTGTCTGCAGTCGGGGTGGATACCCCCACCTCGTTCCAGGTCGGCGACCGAGTGGGAATTCCCTGGCTTCGACACACCTGTGGGATCTGCTCGTTCTGCACCGCAGGCAAGGAAAACTTGTGTGCCGAATCCCGTTATACCGGTTGGGATCACGACGGAGGGTTCGCAGAGTGGGCGGTTGTTCCGGCCGACTATGCTCTCGCGTTGCCGGACGGATACCGCACGGCCGAACTCGCGCCCCTGTTGTGCGCAGGAATCATCGGCTACCGAGCACTGATGCTCGCCGAGCTCCCCGTGCACGGCGTACTCGGGCTCTACGGGTTCGGTGGCAGCGCGCATATCGTCGCGCAGCTCGCTCGCTCGGCCGGTGCCACGGTGCACGTGATGACCAGGGATCCTGTTGCTCGCGAGTTCGCACTGTCCCTCGGTCTCGATTCCGCGCAGGACACTTTCGCCGCGCCTCCGCACCAGCTGGATGCAGCCATCGTGTTCGCTCCGATCGGCGAGATCGTGCCCGTCGCGCTCGAGGCAATCGTCCCCGGCGGAACCGTCGTTCTGGCCGGTATATATATGACCGACGTCCCTGCCCTGAACTACCAGCGACACCTGTTCCACGAAAAGCGTTTGCGCAGTGTCGAAGCGAACACCAGAGAGAATGCGCGGGCATTCCTCGAGATCTGCGGTCGAACCCACCTGACGGTGCAGACCACGGAGTACTCGTTCGCCCACGTGCCGGATGCCCTGCGAGATCTGCGGCACGGCCGGTTCGCGGGTGCCGCGGTCATCGTGATGTGAAATCGGGCGACGCGGCGGACACCGCGAGAAGGGCCGAGTGTCCTCGAAAGGAGGGCACTAGGACCGATGGCACAGCCCGCTGGTCGTCGTACGCTCAGGACTGTCGTCCTGGCAGTCGTCGACACGAAGGTAGCCCCGTTCGAGGAGACGATGACATGAGCGATCTCGACACCGAATTCCGCTCCGCCGGCATCGACTACGAGCTCGCGCTCATGCGCAGCCCACTTGCTGCGCAACTGCATGTGGTTCATTGTCGAATCCAGGCGATGATGACCGAACAGGGGGCGCTGCACCCTCGCGATCTCGTTGCGTCGGCACTGCCGTCGAGTCGGCGACCGACGCTGAACTCTGCCTGACGTCGGCGGGGTCGTATGACCTTCGAGACGCTCGCCCTGTGTGCCGCGGTGGGTTTGTTCGGCCCACTTCTGGTACTTCCACACAGTCTTCGGATACCCGTCGTCATCGGAGAACTGGTGGCTGGAATTGTCATCGGCCACACGGGCTTCGGCGTTCTCGATCCGAGTGAGCAGACACTGAGCTTTCTCGCCCAGGTAGGGTTTGCCCTTGTCATGTTCGTGGCCGGCAGTCAAGTACCGATTCGCGACCCGCGCCTGCGTATCGGCCTCGGTGTCGGTGCTGCGCGGGCAGTGGCCGTCGGGCTGCTGGCAACTGCGCTCGGGTGGGCCGTTTCCGCCGCGTTCGATTCGCCACACCTCGGTCTGTACGCGGTGTTGATGGCGTCGTCCTCTGCCGCTGTCATCATGCCGATCGTCGAGTCCACCGCGATGACCGCACCGGGCTTGATGGCCCTCCTGCCTCAGATCGCGCTCGCCGATGCGGTCTGTATCGTCGCGCTACCCCTCGTGATAGATCCAGAGCGGGCCGGTCCAGCCGCACTCGGATCTGCGACTGTTCTGATCGCAGCCGCGGTGATCTTCGTCGTCCTGCGACACTTCGACATCTCGGGACTGCGCCGTCGCGTGCATCATGTGTCTGCCCAGCGCAAACTCGCGCTCGAACTGCGACTGAACCTGGTTCTACTGTTCGGACTCGCTGCCTTGGCCGTCCACACCCACGCATCGGTGATGTTGGCCGGTTTCGGCTTCGGCCTGGCGATTGCCGCCATCGGAGAACCGCGACGCCTGGCAAAGCAACTGTTCGCCATCACCGAAGGATTTCTGGGACCGCTGTATTTCGTCTGGCTCGGTGCATCCCTCGATCTGCGTGCCCTCGGCAGCCACCCGAACATGATCGTGTTGGGCCTCGCGTTGGGATTCGGAGCGATTGCAGTGCACGGCACCATGCGTGTGACAGGACAGCCCGCTGGACTCGGGATACTCGCAGCAGCCCAGCTCGGAGTTCCAGTCTCGGCGGTGACACTCGGCGCGCAGAGTGGCGTCCTGGCTCCCGGAGAGGGGCCTGCCATCGTGCTCGGCGCACTGATGACTATCGCTGCGGCGGCCGCAGCGTCGCGGGTCGGTAGTCGTCGCCCTTCCTGACCCCGGCGGGCCCGGGGGCGCTGCAAGGCTTTTGGGTGTTTCGAGTTCAGCGAGACGGGGAACAGAGGTCGTGGAACGATCGGCACGACGCGAAACGGATCACGACGATGACGGATGACCAGGTCTGGCGCCTCAAGGGTGCGTGCATCGACGATATGGATGCCTACGACTCGCAGCAACTCCCCCGCCACGGACGTAAGCGCGCAGAAAAAGCATGGCGCCTGTGCGCCGATTGCCCGGTGTTGCGTGACTGCGCCGAACAGACGGCTCGTGATATCGAGTCGGGTCGCATTCCGGTGGGAGTGGTTGTCGCCGGTGCCGCATACCACGACAATGCGAGCAACGGCCGTCGCACGGACGCGTACCGAACACTCGAATTTCTCATCGGGCGCCCGCTGTCCAACCCTGCCGCCTGATCACGGCCCGGTAACGGACCGCTACTGATCAAGTAACGTCGACAACTCTGTTCGACGCGTTTTCGGCGCGTCTTTCGGTGTCCGACCTGCGGCATTCCGGCCCGGGTGACAATTGAGCGCATGAACGCAGGTCGGGCTCTTCGCGTCGACTGGCCCTGTGATGTGCAGAAGGTTCTGGACGACCGAGCACCCATCGAGCAGGCCAAAGGGATCTTGATGTCCGTGCACCGCATCGGCCCACAGGCCGCATTCGACATGCTTGTCGAGCAATCGCAAAAGACCAACCGCAAGCTTCGCGAGGTGGCGCTCGACCACGTCAGGCAGGCATCAGCGGGGTAGCAAAAGAAGTTCGGCCTCGCACGCTGTTTTTTCAACGTGCGAAGCCTGGGCGATGGGGTAGTCCGGACTCCACGATCACTTGAGTGCCGTATGCCCTGACGCGGCCACCCGAAACATAGCCGGTCGACAGCTCCGTGCGAGAGCTCAGAAGCGCGCCAGAATAGCTCGGGCACAACGCACTACGGTCGAGCGATCGTACGACATCACGTAGTCGAACTCCCGGTCGGCGTCGACCTCGCCGCGGTGCAGATCGATCGCGGCGAGCACTCCACAGAAGTGCGGGCCGAGGACCACCACGTTCCACTCCTCGACCAGTGGATCCACCGGATCGAGAGGCGCATGCATGATGCCACCCTCTTGCACGTAGCCCATGCCGACGCCGTAGACGCCGGCATACGAGATCTGCTCGGCCATCGACACCCAGCGCCCGCGGGTGGTCGGGGTGAAGTGCTCGGCTCGCTGAAAAGTACCGAGTACCAACGTTTCCGGCCCTGCGGCTGCGGCCTGCATCTCGAGCGATGTGCTCATCGCCACCAGTAGACGCTTGGTGCTGCGGGTCGCAGTCTTGCCTGCGGAGGCAATGCCGTACGGCGACTCGGCGGCGATGGCAGGGGTGCTCCAGGTCGGGAACGGAGGCATCACCTCGGCCGCATCGGCAGGCAGTTCCTCCGTCGTTGCCGCGGCCGGATACAGCTCGCCCACCCCGTAGGTCGCTCCGAGTCCGAGTGCGCGGCTGCGATGCAGGGCAGTGTCGACCCCGCTCGCCACCACTACGGCACCGGTTCGTTCGACCTGAGCCGAGACGGCATGAGCAGTGCGTGCAGTTGCGAGATCAGGGCGGCGGGAGACCATGGATCCGGCGAGGATGATCACGTCCGGTTCGATGAGAGGGAGAAGAGTCATCGACTGTGGCCGACGACCGACGTCGTCGACGGCCACCACCTTGCCGTCGCGTCGAGCCTTGTCGATGGCAGCGAGTGTGCGGGCCGGGCTGTCGACGAGTGCGGCTTCGGTGACGACCACGATGTCGCGTCGCAGCTGCTCTTCGGTGGCCGGATCCAGAGCAGCGAGCGAGTCGACGTCCATGGAGACGAGCATCGGCAGTCGTACCGACTGATTGATTCGAGCCACTCCCCAGGCGAGGGCGTCGAGCTCACGCTTGGCATCCATGGCCCTGGCTGCGCGCTTGAGGGCGTCGGCCGAAGCCAGAGGACCGTTCTCGGGGCCGCGCAATTGAACCTCGATTGCTGCGAGCGCGCCGTTGTCCAGCCGACAGACCGGGGCGAAATACGGCTGCACCGTCAACTCTCCCGTGTCCGTGTCGACTGCAGATCCTGCTTCGGCCAGCGCGAACGTCACACCACAGTTTGACACGAAAAAACCACCCCCGTCACGTGGGGGCGTCTCCGTTTTCAAACCTGTCGGGCGCACTTTCTTTCGCTCGGACAATCTTCGGCGTCGGAAGTGTCATCGACACAGCCACAACCATCTCGTTTCGGTAACTTTGTATAACGCAACGGTAACGGCAGAAGCATCCGGGCCGCCGTGAATCCAGAAGCTCACCTTCGTGCCGGAATCGGGGTGAAAGCCGATGTTGCACTGCACTTTCGAGGCATGCGCCGGATTCCGTTACCACTGCATACAACAAACATACCGACCGGATTGTGACTTCTCACAGAGTTGCAGCAAAGCATTTTCGATGGGTGTTTGTCCCCCTAACGTCCCTCCCGTTTGCCGGAACACCGGCACCACCGGGCCCCGGCAGGGGGTCCGGAGCCGTTCTGGACTTGGAGGATCGATCGATGACGCTCAACCCGCCGACCCGCTCTCGTACACTCGCAGCCGCCGTTTCCGCTCTTGCCATCGCCGGAGCAACAGTCGGTGCCGCCAGCGCCGGTGCCGCTACCATCTCCCCCGCCGGTACCGACTTCACAGCGCCCGGAACCATCGTCGTGAGCACGCCGGCCTCGTTCGGAGTTCCCGTCAGTTGCTCCATCGAACTCATCGGCTCCACCAGTGCCGACGGCTCCTCGGCATCGATCACCGACGCCCAGATCAGCGGTTCCAATCGTCTGTGCAACCTGCCGCAGTTGAAGAACCTGCCCTGGACCCTCACCCCCACCAGCGCGACCACCGGCGAAGTGTCCAACGTCGGCTTCTCGCTGGTCGGCTACAACTGCGGCCCGGCCACCCTCGCGGGTTCGTTCGACAACATGACCAACACCCTCACCTCGACCAACCAGCCCATGTCCGGTAACTGCACGGTCAACAGCCTGTCGGTCCAGCCCGACCCCGCCTTCACCCTGTCCTGATTCCTCCCGTCCCACCTCGTTCCACACCTCCCATTCTCTAGAAGGAGAACGCGTGAAGATCCGCAACAAGACCGTCGTCACGATGACGGCACTGGCATCGAGCATCGCTCTCGGCACGCTCGTCGCCGCCCCGGCCAATGCTGCCGACACCCTTCCCATCACGTTCCAGGCAGACACGACGACGATCATCGCCAAGACCGGTCAGCCGGTGGTGTTCCCGACCACGGACTTGGTGACCGATGTCGACCTGGTCGGTGGAACGGTGACCGGTTCGCTCGCCCTCCCGCAGGCGTCGGCCGATCTGAAGCTCGGACCCGCAACGCTGGCCAACTTCACCATCTCGATCATCGACGCGACCCCGGTCTCCGGCACCCTCGTCCAGGGTGGACCCGCCGAGGCACCCACGTTGGATCTCGACGTCGAGCAAAGCTTCAAGATTCGAATCGACTCGGTGAAGCCCCTCGGTATCGACACCGGATCCGCAGGATCGGCCTCGGCCGATCTGATCCCCGCGGGTGCCGATTGCGTCACCGCCGAAACCACCGCCAACCTCACCGGTTCGCTGGATGCGATCGACCTGATCCAGAACAACCAGACCGACTCACATGTCACGGGCACCTACACGATTCCGCAGTTCGAGGACTGTGGCGCGTTCACCTCGGTGCTCAACGCGATCATCGCCGGCCCGGGGAACACCCTCGACGTGCACCTGACCAACCCGGTCTTCGACGTCGGCACCCGGTCCGCGATTGCGGCAGAGGTGGCATAAGCAGTCTGCACTTCGATCGGCGGCGTCGACCGGTTCCATCGCGGAACACGGTCGACGCCGTCGTTCGTCACCGTTCGTCGGCGGGGCTGGTCGGCACCGGATCCGAACACTGCGCGACGCGATCTCCGCCCAACCTCTTGGCCCGGTACATCGCCTTGTCCGCCCGGCCGAGCAGTTCGTCGATGCCGGCCTCGACGCCCCTGGCTTCGACAACCGCATGGGCGACGCCTATCGACGCTGTCAATGGGGACCGATCGGTCGCGTCGCACAAGCGGATTCGCAGTTGCTCGGATCGTTCGATCACCGAGTCGAGGCCACCGAGGCAGACGACTGCGAATTCCTCGCCGCCGAGCCGAACCGTGACAGCCGGTGCCGGGAAGACGTCGAGAATGCGGCTCGCAGTCAGTCGGATGGCCGTGTCTCCGTGCTCGTGACCGAACCGATCGTTGACGGCTTTGAAGTTGTCGATGTCGATCACCACCGCGGTCACCACCGCATCCGTCCCGGGTCGACGGTCGAGGTTGCCGATCGCCGCGTCGAATCCCCGTCGATTCTGCATTCCGGTGAGCGGGTCGTAGAACGCGCCGGTGGCATCGCGGCGCAACAGCATCAGGAAGGAGTGGCAGATCAGCGGCGCCGAGAACATCACCAGGATCAGCATCACGAGATAGAGAGTGGTCCGTAGACGCTGTGCGGGGTCGTCGACCATGGCCGATGCGTAGAGAACCGCAACGGTGACGAAAGCGAACAGGTACGCGGTGAACACCTTGGGGCCGTGAAATCCCACGACGTAGCTGCCCATCACCGTGAAAAGCGCCACCATCGGCAGCATCTCGGACGGCTCGTCGACGGTGAGAAGCACTGCGGCGAGGACGATATCGGCGTACAGCACGAATGCGATCGACATTCGCCAGCTCGGCCAGCCGCCGATCAACCAGGCGACCCCCAGCGGAAGAATCGTGACGATGGTCGACCACAGCGCCCATTGCCCCGGGCCGCTGTCTCCGAGGCCCGGGATCGCCAGGGCGATCACAGCAGCAGCCGCGTAGACGAAGCAGAGGATCCCGATGAGGATCCTGGTGACGTGCAGTGCTTGCTGGGACCGTGCATACGCAACGTTCCACCCGTAGTCGACCGGGAGCGACCACCATTGGCGAAGACTGTTCACAGGTCTCGAGCAGCTTTCCTAGTGTCACGACGTGGATGGACAAGTCAACCACAGACGAAACCACCTGGTCCGCAAAGTGGGAAACTCGCGACTATCCCCGCATGCCGTCGGCCAACTCGAACACTCGGCCCGCGTAGGTCACCATGAACGCATCGAGTGCTTGCTGTGACAGTTCGGGGCACCCCGCTCTCCGAAAGAAGTGCTCCAGGTCCACCAGTCGATCCCCCAGTCCGACGCGTTGTCGATCGAGGGCCTCGAGCTCGACGACCAACGCCTTCAGTTCCTCGACCTTGCGCAGCACGTCGTCCACCGGATCACCGTCCACTTCACTGGGCCCACCACCGTCTATCGATTCGGCGGCGGAGCCGGGCTTCCCTTCCCAACCCCGCCGAACTCGACTCTACGCCTTATCGAACACTTGTGCGAATATTGATCTGGTTTGTACCATTCATCTTGTGCACGATCTGAGGAAGTGACCTACAGTCTGTGACATGCTCCAGAAAAGGGGTTCGAACGGGGTACGCCCGCCGGGTTCGACCGATCCAATTCAGTTGGCGCTCTTAGCAATCCTCACGATTGCTGTGATCGCTCTCGTTGTTGTCGCCGTACAGCAGGGCCGCCTCTGACCGCGCACCTCAACGTTCACCATCGACCCCGATCGGCGACATTCCGCGTTCGTCACACGGTTCCGAACGCTCAGGTCCGGGGTAGCGACCGGCCGACTGCATCGATCGAACGTCGACGACGCCTGACCACCTCGATGATCTCGTCCACCACGCGCCGCGTATCGCCCATTGCCTGGACGGCCGAATAGCGCAGCACCAACCATCCCTCCAGAACCGTCTTGTTCTGCCGTCGACGATCGTTGTCGAAAGCCTGGCCCGAGATGCGGAACTCCCGGCCGTCGATTTCTACGATCACCCGCGCCCGGAAGTCCACGAAATCGCCGAAGTAGGGCCCACCTGTGCGTTGATCTCCATGAAGAAATGTCGAGCGGACATCGCCCGCGCCACGACACGCTCCGCTTCCGATCGTGCCCCGAGGCAGCACAGACGTAATTGTCTCCGTACGGCTTTCATGCCGTTCATGCCGCGAGATGATTCGCAGACCGTAGCGATTCGACGCCGAAGGGCCGGCCGCGCAATGGCCGTATCGAAGAATCGCTCCAACTCCTCACCCGTCAGAGTCGCCGCGACGTCCACGAACACCTGAGCCAACGTCACCACTGGAAGCCCTCGGTGCCGGTCCGATTCGGGGAGGCGTCGGCGATGAATCTTCACCCAGTCCGGTGCCTGATGCCGTGTCGACGGCGGCACCGTTGCCGTGACGTGCAGTGGCTCCTCCTCCACCAACCCCCACACCCACGCCGCGATCAGATGGCTGAGGACGGCGTCGGGCTTCCACAGAGTCACCGAAGTGCACAGGTCCAGATAGTCGGGCTTTCCTGTCGCATAGATCCCGGGCAGCACTCGAATCAACTGACCGGACGCAGTTCTACGTGTGATGGTGCTGCGACTCGTCCCCCGAGCCATCAGGTCGACCGCGGTGTGTACCCCCATGCGAATACCGTGAACGATCCACGGTGCTTGCGCCAGTGGCGCTTTCGAAACCTGTGGATGGATCCGAGTTATCCACAGACTGCCGCACCTCAACGTTCACTATCGACCCCGATCGGCGACATTCCGCGTACGGTGCACGGTTCTGAACGCTCACGTTCGCGCTTCCGACACGACGCTCGGGCAGGTTGCGCCGGTGTTGCACCGGCGCAACCGTTCGACCTCAGGATCCGAGGAGTGCACTCACTGCAGTGCTGCCGCTCTCGGCGCTTCCGCTGCCGATGAGGCCGAGGATGACATCGATGATGATCTTGGCGATGAATGCGTCCATAACTACTCCTGTTGTGTAGTACCCCCGACGGGATACAGACGGACCTACGAGCGCCGTGGCCGCATGTGACCGGCCACAACGGATCGGAAGGTAGCAGCTGAATCTGTCCGAAGGGTGACGCTGTGGGCGCAACCACAGTTCACACCACAGTTTTACACATCTGCAAATTTGTCCAACAACATGACAAATTCGGTGTATTGTCCATTCCACAGTGATCGGCCTTACACGAGGAGTGACGATGACCGCATCGAATGTCGACGATCAGGCGCAGGCGCCGGTCGCCGAATGGCACGACCGCAAGCGATACCTCTGGTTGATGGGCTTGATCCCACCCACGGCGGTGTTCATGGCCACCGGACTGGTGTGGGCTTTCAACCAGCTCGGCTGGAATGCGGTGTCACCGGTCTGGTGGTGGATCGGTGCCCTGCTCGTCTACGGATTGCTCCCGATCCTCGACCGGTTCTTCGGTCCCGACGGCGACAACCCTCCCGACGAGGCGATGAAGGCACTCGAGGAAGACAAGTACTACCGCTACTGCACCTACGCCTACATTCCGTTCCAGCTCGCCAGCCTGGTGTTCGCCTGCTACCTGTGGTCGGCCGACAACCTGTCGTGGCTCGGGATCGACGGTGGACTGGGGCTGATCTCCAAGATCGGACTGGCCATCAGCATCGGCGTGATGGGTGGCGTCGGCATCAACACCGCACACGAACTCGGCCACAAGAAGGACAGCCTGGAACGCTGGTTGTCGAAAATCACTCTGGCACAGACGTTCTACGGCCACTTCTACATCGAGCACAATCGCGGACACCATGTCCGCGTCGCCACCCCCGAGGATCCGGCGAGCTCGAAGTACGGCGAGAGCTTCTGGGCCTTCCTCCCCCGCAGCGTCTGGGGCAGCCTGAAGTCGTCGTGGGAGCTCGAGAAGACCCGCATGGAGCGATTGGGCAAGAGCACGTGGAGCATTCAGAACGACGTGCTGAACGCGTGGCTGATGTCCGTCGTTCTCTACGCGGTGCTTGTCGCGGTGTTCGGTCCGATCATTCTGCCGTTCCTAGTGATTCAGGCAATCTACGGCTTCTCGCTGCTCGAGACGGTCAACTACCTCGAGCACTACGGCCTGCAGCGCCAGAAGAAGGAGAACGGCCGCTACGAGCGCTGCACCCCCGAGCACAGCTGGAACTCCGATCACATCGTGACCAATATCTTCTTGTATCACCTTCAGCGACACAGTGATCACCATGCCAACCCCACCCGTCGCTACCAGACCCTGCGCAGCATGGACGGGGCGCCGAATCTACCGAGCGGATACGCGAGCATGATCTCGTTGGCGTACTTCCCACCGGTGTGGCGCAAAGTGATGGACCACCGGGTTCTCGACCACTACGACGGTGACATCACGAAGGTCAACATTCAGCCGTCCAAGCGGGAGAAGATCCTCGCCCAGCACGGAGCCAAGTGATGGCTGCCTACGAGTGCCCGGTGTGCGAGTTCGTCTACGACGAGACCAACGGCGCTCCGCGCGAGGGCTTTCCGGCCGGAACGGCATGGTCCGAGGTACCCGAGGACTGGCCGTGCCCCGACTGCGGTGTCCGCGAGAAAATCGACTTCAGGAGTAAGGCATGAAGCTCTACCGCTGCGTACAGTGTGGATTCGAGTACGACGAGGAACTCGGCTGGCCCGAGGACGGCATCGAGCCCGGCACCCGCTGGGACGACATTCCCGACGACTGGTCGTGCCCCGACTGCGGCGCAGCCAAGGCCGATTTCGAGATGGTCGAGGTCGAGCGCGGGTGAGCACGTCCACGCCGCGCTCGATCGCAATCATCGGATCGGGTGCGACCGGGTACACCGCAGCCAAAGTGCTACGCGCAGAGGGGTTCACCGGCTCCATCACGATGGTCGGGAGTGAACAGGCCGCGCCGTACCGTCGGCCGACGGTATCCAAGGAGTTGCTGACGGGAACCAAGTCGATCGACCAAGTTCAGTTGGGCAACCCGATCGACGGCGTCGACGTGCGCTCGGGCGTCACGGCAGTCGGCGTCACCGATTCGGCTGTGCTGCTCGACGACGGCGACGCGGTTCCGTACGACGCGCTGCTCCTGGCAACCGGTTCTCGGGCACGGCAACTCGATCTTCCGGGCCACGTGTTCACGCTCCGCGGTGTGGCCGATGTCGAGCCCTTGCACGCCGACATTCTGCGCACCGGATCACTGCTGGTGATCGGCGGCGGACTGATCGGGTGCGAGGCGGCGGCGGCAGCCCGATCGCTCGGAGCCGAGGTGACGGTGCTCGAGGCAGCGTCCGCTCCGCTGAACCGGATCGCACCGACTGCAGTGTCGCAGATATATCGAGACTTACACGCAGACAACGGTATTGATCTGCACACCGATGTCGCCGTGACCAGTCTGGAGACACTGTCCGACGGCACCCTTCGTGCGACCGCGCAGGACGGACGCAGTTGGTCGGCGGGCACCGTACTGGTTTCCGTGGGGTCGGTACCGAACGTCGAACTCGGCGTGGACATGGGGCTCGAGGTCGGCTCCGGAATTCTGGTCGACGCAGAAATGCGCACGTCCACACCGAACGTCTACGCGGCGGGCGACGTGGCAGAGGTACCCAACCGAATCCTCGGCGGCACGTATCGCAGCGAGCATTGGAACGGTGCGGTGGATCAGGCCACCCGGGCTGCCCGCTCGATGCTGGGGGTCCCGCCCGGTGATCTCGATGTCCCGTGGGGCTGGTCCACTCAGCACGGCGTCAACCTGCAGTTCGCAGGGTGGACCGGCCCCGACGACGAGTACGTGGTCGTTCGTGGCTCCATCGAGGATCGACAATTCACCGCATGCGCGCTGCGTGACGGCCGGCTCGTCGGGGCCATCGGGGTGGGTTACCCCAAGGACATCCGGCAGATCAGATCGCTCATCGCGAGTGGAGACCGCGTCGATCGGAGTCTCCTCGGAGAAGATTGGCTGGATCAGCCGCATGCGGTCGTTCGATAGAGTCGTGTTCATGCCCGCAGCCGAACAGACGTCGACCCCCGGTCGATACCGTGAAGCAGCGTCGACTCTTGCGCGCGATACCGCGCTCGATGCGCTGCGCGAGTTGTTGCACCAACGCAACTGGCGCAACGTGACGATGAGTCACATCGCCAAGGCTGCGGGTCTGAGCAGGCAGAGCCTGTACAACGAGTTCGGTTCGCGGCGCGGCGTCGCACAGGGCTACGCCATCAGATTGACGGACGCGTTCGTCGCGATGTGCGAAACAGCGCTGTACCAACACGAGAACGACGCGTCGGCCGCTCTGCGACAGGGTTTCTCGTCGTTCTTCCAGCTGAGCGCGCTCGATCCCCTCGTGCGATCACTGCACGGCGGCGACGCACCGGAGGATCTTCTGCGCCTGATCACCACCGACAGCGAGGTGCTCATCGACCGCGCGGGCGAGCGGCTGTCCAGGACATTCCAACGCGGGTGGGTGGGCGCAACCCCACGCCAGGCCGACGTGGTCAGCAAGGCCATCGTTCGATTGGCCTTGAGCTACATCCCCGAGCCGCCCGACGACATCGACGCGGCAGCCGATGATCTGGCGCTGCTGCTCACGCCGTTCATCGATTCCATCACCGCTGACAGCTGACCTCGGCACCCGTCGTTCGCCCTCGCCTCCCGTCCCCACTGACCTCGCGCACCCACTGACCTCGCGCACCCGCTGACCTCCCGCACCCACTGACCTCCCGCACCCACTGACCTCGCAAACGCGCGCGCGTTTGCCAAACGCGAGCGGATTCGCCCACGATTCTGCTCGCGTCTGACGAATGCGCGCGCGTTTGCGATCCCTTGCTTCAAGGTCAGCCCTCGGACTCCACGATTCGTTTGATTGCCGCCAGGGTCCGCGGGATGCCGTCGAGTGCGGCCTGGCTACGAGTCGCGATTTCCTGCTGCGCGTCGTCGCCGAACTTGCGGTGGAAGTGAGCGATGCCGTCGGGTAGGAAGTTCCAGTTCTCGGTCAGACGTGTGCCACCGTCCACCGACTCGAGGGTGTAGCCCCAACGAACGAAGTTATCGCCCACCACCCAGGCGAATTCGCGACCGGGCTCGGCTGCTGCCACTGTGGAGACCGTTTCCCACGTGCGCCCCGGCACCACGTTGCGGCCGGTGAACGTCGATCCCACGCCGCCGCCATCGGGTTCGTTCCACCAGCACTCCTGGCAGATCGGGCTCCATTCGCCTGTTCTGGTGATGTCGGAGACAACGGCATACACGTCGTCGGCAGACGCAGCGACGACGACGGATTCGGAGAACTCGAGTGCAGTCATCTCACCATTGTCCCTCTGCACCCAACGAAGCTGTGAGCAGACTCGCTGCCCACAGCAGAACGATTGGCGTGCAACAGGATTGGCACTCACACTCGAACCATGAGCGAATCACCCCGAATGTTTCCGCCCGAACTCCGCAACCAACTCCTACGGCACCGAGTTCTGGTGCTCGACGGCGCACTCGACGACGACAACGGCACCGTCCTCACCACTCACCTGCTGACATTGGCGGCAGAGAATTCCTCCGCCGACATCGCCCTGTGGATCCACTCCCCGGGCGGATCGGTACCCGCCATGCTCGCCATCCGCGATGTGATGAAACTCGTCCCCTGCGACGTCTCGACGCTGGCACTCGGATTGGCCTGCAGCGCTGGTCAATTCCTACTGTCGTCCGGCACGCGCGGAAAGCGCTACGCGCTGCCGCATTCACGGATCCTGATGCACCAGGGCTCGGCCGGAATCGGTGGATCGGCTGTCGAAGTAGAGGTGCAGGCCAACGATCTGCGGCACACCCGAGATACGGTGCTCGGTCTCATCGCCGACGACACAGGACAGACGCGGGAGCAGATCTTCGACGACTCCCTGCACGATCGCTGGTTCACCGCGCAGGCCGCCCGCGACTACGGGTTCGTCGACGCCATCGTCGATTCGTTCGATCAGGTCATGCCCGCGAGACGGGTGTCGTTCGGAATGGAGTTGGCACGATGAGCACGTACACGATCCCCAATGTCATCACCCGAGATTCGCGCGGCGAACGCGTCGTCGACGTCTATTCGCACCTGCTCAGTGAGCGCATCGTCTACCTCGGGACCGGGATAGACGCCGGTGTGGCGAATGCAATGATCGCGCAGTTGCTGCACCTCGAGGCCGACTCCCCCGACCAGGAGATTTCGATGTACATCAACTGCGAGGGCGGAGACACGGCCGCCATGCTGGCCGTGTACGACACCATGCAGTTCATCGGATCACCCGTCGCCACAACATGTGTGGGCCAAGCCGTTGCAGCGGGTGCGGTACTGCTCGCGGCGGGTGCACCGGGGCGACGCTCGGCACTGACCCACAGCAGGGTGGTGTTGCATCAGCCTGCGGCGCAGGGACGCGGGACCATCCCCGATCTGATTCTGGCTGCCGATGAGGTCGTGCGAGTCCGGGCCGAGATGGAAGCGATTCTCGCGAAGCACACAGGACGCGACGCGGCGAGGCTTCGTCACGACACCGACCGGGACCTGGTGCTGACGGCCACCGCCGCCCGCGAGTACGGCGTCGTCGACCAGGTTCTCGAGGGGCGTCAGGCTGCCATCAACGTCGCATCGCCTCGCGACAGGTCGTGATGCGCCAGGCCTGAGATGTCCGCCATCGACGTGCCCAGCGCACCGACAACGGCCGCGAGGATTTCACTCGACGGATCCTTGCGGCCGCGTTCGAGCTCCGACAAGTACTGCGGCGCAATGCCTGCGCGGGCAGCGGTGTCGGCCAGAGTGTCACCGCGGGCGTGCCGGCGCTCGCGCAATCGTCGGCCGACTACCTCTCGCCACAGCGGTTCCACCGTGCGCGGCGTTCGACGCTCATCCATTCGTATGACCTCGCCCATGATCGGAGCCTAGGCCTCGATTTCGTGACGGGTCGGCGATTCTGCTCAGAGCAGAGAACCTGGCCTGACGAACGTCTTCGCAAAGCGCTTCTGCCAGAGGGTCTCCATAGCCCGGTGTGAGTAGTTGCGCCGAACGTAGTCGACGGCGGCACTGCCGGGCATACCGTCGAGCGCCACGAGACACGCCAGCGCTGTGCCAGTACGTCCCACACCGCCGGTACACGCGATCTCGACCCGCTCGGTTGCGCAGCGACGCAGTGCTTCTCGTAGTACGGTCCCGAGTTTTTCCGTGTCGGACGGGAGCCAGAAGTCGGGCCATCGAACCCATCGGCTGTCCCAGTCGAAGTCGCCGGGATCCTTGCCCTGCAGGTAGACCCCGAAGTTTGGTAGTGGGCCGTCCGGCATCGAATCGCACAAGGCGCGGCCCCGAACTACGCTGCCCGACGGCAACCGCAGCACGCCCGGGTTGTGTTGATCCCACACAAGGCTCCTCCTTCCCCTGCGTCGACTTCTGGAAGTGTCGATGCTGCGGTATCGTTCGCTTCACCAACCCGAAGCACGCACCGGCCCGCCTCCGATATGGCGTACATGATGACAATTCTGCACGAGAGGGCAATGCCCCCGTTCGTCCGATGAACCCCCACAGGCCGCGCAAGGCGCGGACCGATGGTTGGGCACTCCACTATCTAGCGCAGTGGCGGCGGCGAGTCGAGTATCTCGAAGATCGCGTCAACCGAAAACACAGAGCGGTGTTCGAGAATCGGGTGCCGATCTTGGCCGGGTTCACGGGATGTCCCGCATGCGACGGCCACTTCTCCGGCGACGGACCGCGCGATGCATTGGAACGACTCATGCGCCGCGATGGGCGTCGTGCCCACCGATTACGCGTCGCAGTCGCTCGATTGGATCAGCGGTATCGCGACGTGACAGTCGAGATCGATCGGTCCAGGTCGATGCCGTGGTGGGAGCACCGAGCACCGTGGGTGTGACTACCGCGGCGGCTTCGTCCATTCGATGGTGTGTCGAAACCCTATGCGGTGTCGCATCTTCGCGCCCGGTAGCCGCTTTTCGACGATGTCTCGAATTTCGTCGAAGCTCAGCACCGGATCCTCGACCGGGAACGGTGTCGATGCTGTCGCTGGGCTCGGCCACGGGCGGTGAATGAATCCGATCAATGGGTTGGTGACGATGGAGACCGAATCCCACAGCAGATCTCGTACGCTTCGGGGTGGCGCAAGCCCGACGATGAGCGCACGCCCGCCCGGCGCAAGAATTCGTTCGACATGGCGCACGGCATCGTCGACATCGAGGTGATGCAGGACGGCGACCATCGTCACCAGATCGATCGAATCGTCTGGCCAGGAGTCGAGTTGGCGATCGGTGATGGACACGTTGCCCACAGCGGCAGAAGTCGCCTGTGCGATTCGACGCATCTCCGAATCGGAGTCTGCCCCAGCTACCTGATCGAAATGAGGAGCCAACGCACGCACCAAACCGCCTCGGCCACAACCCATATCGACCGCACGTCTGTGCCGGTCCGGCAGATTCGCCAGGATCCAACTGTGAAAGTAGTCGTTGTGACTCCACGGGTGTCGCTCGTTCAGCTCCCGAAGCCACTGGGCCCCTCTGCCTCCGATGAGGGACATCCCCATTCGTCTCAGCATCACGGGCCCCAGTATCCACTCGGCGTGGTCACTGAGCTTCCAACAACTCTTTGAGTCTTCTCAGATCTTCGGCGACCATGTCGAGATCGCGCTCGAATTCGTCGTCGCTCAGTTCGATCTGACGGACCGTGAACAGAATCTCCGCGCCATTCGGATGACTCAGCACCCGTACGGGATTGTTCACTACGGTCCCTGACGGCAACGTGACGTCATGATCGAGGACGCCGAGGTCGTTGTGAGGCACGAAACGGACTGTCACCTGCCCCATCGGCGATTCAGCAAGAAGTCGATCTCCATCGACGGTCACTGCGCTGTTGGCCAATCCTGCTGCCCACCTGGGTAAGTTCGCGGGATCCGCCGCAAACTCGTACACCTCGTCGGGTGTGCACCCGATTACTTGGCTCACATGCCGACTTGCCACCACGAGTTCTCGATTCATAGCCACGACCCTACGTAGGACTGGCCACGGCGTCTCAGATCTCCCAACGCACAGGTATCGAACACCACTTGAACATGTTCAACAGAGGGTCTACCGTCAATTTTGAACACGTTCAGAAACGAGGCGGATCGATGGCACGCAAGTCCGACACGCGAGGCAAGGTGGTCGAGGTAGCCCTACGTCTCTTTCGCGACGAAGGGTTTCAAGCGACCACCATGCGTCGTATTGCCGACGAAGCAGGCGTCTCACTCGGGAATGCGTACTATTACTTCGCCGGCAAGGACGAACTGGTCAGCGAGTTGTACACGGTGATCCAGCGAGACCATCGCGAGCGCGCCCTCGACGTTCTCGTCGACGGCGCGTCGCTCTCCGACAACCTCGCTGCCGTCCTGCATTCCGGTCTGGACGTGATGGAGCCGTATCACGCCTTCGGCGGCTCCTTCTTGCACTTGGCACTGCCGACGAGCACGAGCTCCAGCCCGTTCTCGGAGGAGTCCTCCGACGCCAGGTCCATGGCCATCGACCTCATGCGAACCACCTTGGAGGCGTCGAAACAGAAGGTCCCGGCACCACTGAAAGACGCTCTTCCCCAACTACTCTGGATGCTCTACATGGGAGTCACCCTTCATTGGGTCACCGATTCCTCGGACAACCAGAGAAGAACACGCACCTTGGTCGACGGGCTCGTACCCGTCGCAGCCAAAGCAGTGCGCCTCGCCCGCCTCCCGGTGGCACGGGGCTTGGTCACCGACGTGGCCGGCCTGCTGAAACGAGTGACATCCCCAGAAGGGCTCGAACAATGAGTGATTCACCCTCGACCGTCGTCCTGTGCGGTGCCTCCGGCTACATCGGCGGGTACCTGCGTCGCTCCTACGAAGATCGCGGCATTCGCGTCAGGACCATCGGCCGCGGAACATCCAGCGACGCAACGTGGTCCGACCACCGCAGTGTCGTCGAGGTTCTCGACGGTTCCGATGTCGTCGTCAACCTGGCCGGCCGCTCGGTGAGCTGTCGCTACAACAAGAAGAACGCCGACGAGATCATGTCGTCGCGAATTCAGACGACGGCCCAACTCGGCCGCGCCATTGCCGACGTAGAGAACACACCTCGATTGTGGGTCAACGCCAGCACCGGCACCATCTATCGCGACTCGCGCGACAGGCCGATGGACGAACGATCCGGCGACATGGGATCGGGATTCTCGGTCGAGGTGGCTCGCGCCTGGGAGCGTGAGCTCTTCGACGCCGATGTAGCCATCCGCAAGGTGGCGCTTCGCATGTCGATCGTGTTGGGGGCAGGCGGCGGGGCCATCAACCCGATCATCGATCTGGCCAGAGTGGGGCTCGGCGGCACGATGGGCGACGGCGGCCAGATCTTCAGTTGGGTGCACGTCGCCGATGTCGCACGCGTCCTCGATCACCTCTACGACAACACCGATCTCTCCGGCCCGGTCAACGTTGCTACTCCGTTCCCCGTCACCAACGAGGAGATGATGCAGCAGGTCAGAAGTACCCTGGGCCGCAATCACGGTTTACCGACACCTGCGTGGCTACTCCTGTTCGGTGCACGGATGATCCGGACGGAGGCCGAACTGGTTCTGAAGAGTCGCTGGGTTGACCCGAAAGTGCTGATAGACAGCGGTTTCGAGTTCCACTATCCGAAGCTGAGCAGTGCACTGGCAAACATCGCATCCGAGACACCACGAGGGTTACTCCCCGTCGCCCTGGGATGACGACGGGGAATCTCGAATCTAGACGAGCGACGCCGACAATCCTCCGTCCAGGATGTAGTGGCTTCCGGTGATCCACGACGCCCGGTCCGACGCGAGGAACAATGTCACTTCCGCGATGTCCTCCGGCGTTCCCAGCCGTCCCTGCTTGGCAGCCACGAGATCGCCGAACGGGATCTGGGTCGCCGCCTCGAAGTCCGGGACGAGTCGATCGACCATCGCGGTATCTGCGAATCCGGGGCAGACGGCGTTCACTCGCACTCCCGATGCGCGCATCTCGATGGCAGCGACGCGAGTGAGCTGGATGACGGCAGCCTTTGTGGCACAGTAGGACCCGAGTAGTGCGGTGCCGCCCACCCCGGCGAGCGATGCGATGTTGACGATGTTCCCCTTGGACTCGACCAGTGCACCGATCGCGGCCTTCATCACCAGGAAAGTGCCCTTGACGTTGACGGAGTAGATCTTGTCGAAACTCTCCGTCGACTGCTGGAGCAATGGCGAGGACACTTCGATTCCCGCGTTGTTGACGACGATGTCGAGGCCACCCAGGATGTCGACGGCCTGTGCCACCGCACTCTGCACCTGGCTCTCGTCGGACACATCGCAGTTCGCGATACCGGCGGCACCGATCTCCTCGGCCGTCTTGGCGGCTGCGTCTTCATCGATGTCACTGACAACGACACGCGCGCCGCGCTCGATGAACATCCGGGAGATGGCCTTTCCGATGCCGGCTCCCGAACCGGTGACGAATACTCGCTTGCCCTCGAACTCGGTCATGGTGTGCTTCCCTTCGATGATGAGTGAGACATGGCGCTGCGTACTTCGGTCTTGAGAATCTTTCCCACTTTCGAGCGGGGAAGGTCGGTCCAGATCTGAATCTGTTTGGGTGCCTTGACGCTTCCGATTCGCGCTTTCACGTGGGAGATGAGATCCGCATCGGAAGCATCGCGGCCTGGTCGTAGGAGGACCGCGGCGGTGACGCGTTCGCCCCATTTGTTGTCGGGTAGCCCGACAACGGCGCATTCCTTCACCGCGGGATGCGACAGCAGCGCCTGTTCGACTTCCGCCGAGTAGACGTTGAATCCGCCCGTGATGATCATGTCCTTGGCACGGTCGACGACGTACAGGTAACCGTCGTCGTCGAGGTACCCGATGTCACCGGTGTGATGCCAGCCGTATGCACCGACTTCAGCTGTGGCGTCCAGATTCTCGTGATATCCCTGCATCACGAGGGGGCCACGAACGACGATCTCACCGCGTTCGCCGCGCTTCAGCAGTCCACCGTCGTCGTCCATGATCGCCACCGTTGTCAGGGGAGTCGGCTTGCCCGCCGAACTCAACCGCTCGGTGGCGATCGATCCGTCGCTGTGGAAGTGATCGGCCGGAGCGAGCGTGGCGATCATGTTCGGTGCCTCGGTTTGTCCGAACAGCTGTCCGAGTACCGGCCCGATACGGTTCAGCGCCTCTTCCAGTCGTGTCGGCGACATCGGTGCGGCTCCGTACCAAAGGCACCGCAACGACGACAGATCCGTGATGTCGAGATCGGGATGATCGAGCACACCGTAGATCACCGTGGGTGGGAGGAACGTGTGGGTGATTCCATGCTGCTCGATGAGGGACAGGAACTTTCCGATGTCGGGCGCACCCATCACAACCACGTGGCCGCCGACACTGAGGATGGGGAACGTCAGCACGCCCGCAGAGTGGGTCAGTGGAGCGAGCGCCAGGTACCGAGGCCGATCCCCGAACGGGTAACTCATCAATGCCGTTGCGGTGGAGGTCATCATGTTCGCCTCGGTCAACCTCACCCCCTTGGGTTTTCCGGTCGTACCGCCCGTGCCTGCGATCATGCACAGGCCGTCCGCCGGCCGTCTGTCGGCAACCGATTCGGAGCTGTGTTCGACGAGCCATTGCTCGTAGGACACTGCCCCTGGCACGTCGCCGTCCAGACAGACGAGCCAGTCCAGCCGCGGAAGCTGATCGCGAATACGACCGACAAGATCCGCAAAAGCTTTTTGAAAGAACAAGAATCGGCACCCGAACAGGTCGAACAGTTGCCGGTTCTCATCTGCTTCGTTGCGTGGATTGATCGGGCACCACACCGCCCCCGCTCGCGAGATCGCGAACACGCAGGTCAGCGCGAGCGGATCGTTGGCAGAGAGCACCGCAACTCGATCGCCGGCCTCGATTCCGTTGTGCTGCAGAGCACCTGCGATCGCAACGGTATCGTCGTACACCTGGCCGTAGCTTCGCGTGGTGTCACCGATGGTGAGACAGGGTGCGTCTCGGCCCAGTGACACCCCCTTGTCGAGGTAGTCGGACAGCCGCATCGGCCCTGACCTCAGCTGTGCGTGGTGACGATGGGTTCGAGCACCAGCCCGAATGCGCGGAGCACGCCGAGCAGTTCACGATGTCCGAATGCCTGACAGCTAGAGGCAAATCCCACCTTCTTCGGCGGACCTTGCAGTAATTGGGCTGCTGCATAGGCGTTGAGCAACGCGGTCTGCTTGTAGTTGCAGTTGCCGTGGATCACTGTGTGCACGCGGCCGAGCGGTCCCGACGCATAGACCGAGTCGAGTGAGGTGTTGATGCGCGGGTTCTCCCGTGGAGGTGTTTCGCTGCGCACCGAGGACGACACCGTGTCGATGATCTGGTACTTCTCGGCGTCGGACTTCCCCTCCATCTGAGCCAGTGCGGACGAGATGATTTGAGGTACCGCGAGCATCAGCGGCTTGTTGATCACGCCGCCGAGGGCGCGAGCATTCGCCACGCGAGGATCGTTCTTGAACCACACCGGATGGGATGTCCCACCCCAGGGCAGGGCCAGGCCCAGGTCGTGCTGTCCGGGCACCACAACCTGCATGACTCCGTCGTCCGGCCATTCGACGTACTGGTTCTGTTCGAGGTAGTAGGCCTTGGAAAACGCGGCGTTGGTCAGGATCGTGTTCGTCGACGCGACCGTCGGATGCCCCTTCCAGAAGACCTCGATGTCCAGTGTGTCCAGCCCCGGCGTCTCCAGGCAGATGTTGGCCGCGATCTCCCCGATGCTGTACATCTGGGCCAAACCGGGTGTGAGAACCAGGTTTCGGGATGCGAACTCGGATCCGTACTTCGCCTCGGCGTCGATCATCCAGTCCTGCTCGCCGGTGGTGTCGGTGTAGTGCGCACCGATCTCGATGCACGCCTGCGCAACCTCGTGTCCGAATCGCGAGAACGGTCCCACTGTGTTGAGAACGATCTCGGCACCCCGAAACGCCTCGGCCAGGGCCTGCGCGGTGTGTTCGACCTCGACGACGTCGTACTCGACGGTCTCGACACCCGGAACCGCGTCGACGATGCCCTTGACTCGGGCTTCGTCGCGACCGGCGGCCAAGAACGGAATGTTGTACTCGCGCAGGTACTCACAGATCAATCGGCCGGTGTAACCCGACGCTCCGTAGACGACGACGCGCTTGTCGGTTGGCATGAGATGTCCTCTCGTGATCGGTCCGCCCGCACAGCGGACCTAGATTGGTCGAGACTTCGAGCACCGGAGGGGACGTGCGAACATCCGGCCTTCTGACGTGTGCTGCGGATCACACTAGGATAGAATTTGTACACCCGTCAAGCCTTTTCTTGACGACTGCCCAGATTTTGAGTGGCCGAAGTTCGCCACACGACCGCCGGGCATACACTGACGTGACGATCTACGCGCGGAAAGGACACGGACCATGCCCCAGACAGCTGATCCGCGCGCACGTATCGAAGAGCGCGCACGCAACAAGTTCGAGGCCAAGCGGACCGAACTGGCTCAGGCGACACTGCACACGCTGGCCGAATTGGGCTATGCGCGCACATCACTGCGAGAGATCGCGCAGAATTCCGAATACTCGCACGGCGTGCTCCACTATTACTTCACCGACAAACTCGACCTCATCACGCACGCGGTTCGTCAGTACGAGGCCATCTGCGTCACTCGTTACGACGAGGTGGTGGCCAACGCAGTCGACGCCACCGGCCTGTACGCGGACTTCGAGGCGAAGTACTTCGCCACTCTGGCGGCGGACGCCGGCATCCATCGGCTGTGGTACGACCTGCGGAATCAGGCACTGTTCGACGGTTCGTTCCGCGACGACGTTCTCGAGATCGAGGAACGTCGCGAATACATGATTTGGCGTGTGGTCGCTCGGTACTGCGAACTTCGCGGCACCACTTCTTCACTCGACAAGCCCTCCGCCTACATCCTTCTCGATGGCATCTTTCAGCGCGCCCTCCTACATCACCTGGCCGGCAACACAACCGAGGTCGACGCCGCGCATCGGCAGCTACATGCTGCGTTCGCTCTGCTCGATTGCCCGACGCCTCAGTAGGTTTCCGGCCGAGTCCCCGTGTAGATGCCCGGCACGCGAAAGCGCAGGGGCGCTTCGTCGTATTCCTCGAGGGCGTGTGCCGCCCATCCCACGATCCGGGCCAGTGCGAACAGCATCTCCGGCGTGTCTGCCCTGAGTCCGTAGGCGAGGGTGAACGAGGCGAGAGCGAAGTCCGAGTTGGGGAAGGTATCGAATCTGCTGCTCACCTCCTCGATTATCGTGTCCGCAGCAGCGACCACTGCAGGGTCCGCACCGTGAGCGGGGTCCCGAAGCAATCGCAGTATTTCCTCGGCGCGAGGGTCTCGGTCGGTGTAGATGACGTGCCCGAAGCCGGGCACCCGCTCCCCCGACCTCAATTGTGTTGCGAGAGCATCTACCGGATCGTCGATCGCTGTGGACAGGAACCGGTACACCGGATCGGCGGCGGAGCCGTGCAGGGGGCCGTCGATGCACCCCAGTCCCGCGGCAACAACCGAATACAGATTTGCCCGGGTGCTCGCCGCCACCCGGACTCCGAGGGTCGAGGCGGCCAGGCCGTGATCGGCCATCAGCACCAACGCAGCCTGTAGCGGCACCAACCCGCGCGGATCGGATGCACCGGTCTTCAGAGAGTCCCAGATCGATTCTGCCACCGACAGTTCCAACGATGCGTCACCGAGTGCCGCCGCCACCGTGGCCAACAGATGGCCTGCCTCCTGCACCACCGAGGTGGATCCGATGTCGAATCGCAACGGGCGGTAGGTGGACGCCACGTCGACAACAATGCGTATCCGGTCGATCGAGCGGCAGTCCGGTGCGATCGACCCCAAGGCTGCTCGACATCGTTGCACTACAGTCGAATCGGCACTGAATCGCACATCGTCCAGCAGCTCACCCGTCCAGACGAAATGTGCAACCGACTCGAACGGGAGAGAGCTCAGCTCAACCGCATCACGACCTCGGTAGTACAGATGCCCGTTCTCGATCAGCGTGGTCTGTGTCCGAATTCGTTCCACCGCACCGATATCGGTTCGGCGGGCCGAATCACGGCCCGCAAGCGATTCCACCTCGTCGACGTCGAACACGCTCCCCCGCACACCGGGTAATCGCGTACTGGTCAACAGCCCGCGGCTGACGTAGGCGTACACCGTTTCCGGCTTGACGCCCAGCCGTGATGCCGCTTGGGCTGTGGTGAGGAGATTTCGGCCGTCCGCGTGGTTCATGGGCGTCTTTCATATTGATGCAATCAACATTGACAAGAATCAACGTTAGCGCGGATCGTGGTGCTTGACCAGCGCGAAGGAGTGCAACCATGACCGTGATCGAGGCCCCGAGGGGGCTCCACAATGTCGTCGTCACCACCACGTCGATCGGGGACGTGCGAGGCGACGAAGGTTTCTACCATTACCGCCAGTACTCGGCCATCGACCTGGCTCTGACAGGCACGTTCGAGGACGCCTGGTTCTTGATGGTCGAGGGCCGGTTGCCGGACGGCACCGAGCGCGCGGAATTCCTGCGCACGGTGGCACCCTTGCGAATACTGCCCGACGACGTCGCCGCAGCCGTGCGGACGGTCGCGCGATCAGGTCCCGAACAGCCTCTCCTCGCGTTGCGGACGGTGTTGTCGGGTTTGGCCGGCGCGGTACCGCTGTACGAGTCGGCGGAGTCGGACAAGCGGACGACGGCCCTGCGGCTGTGCGCGATGACACCCACCATTCTGGCTGCGGTGCACAGGATTCGGTCCGGCAAGGAACCCGTCGAACCGCGGCAGGATCTGACGACGGCTCAGAACTGGTTGTACATGATCACCGGAGATGCGCCCGACGCGGTCGGCGCCCGAGCCGTCGACCGCTACCTCACCGCCACGATCGATCACGGGTTCAACGCGTCGACTTTCACTGCGCGAGTCGTGGCGTCGACGGGGTCGGACATCGCATCCGCAGTGTGCGCCGCGATCGGTGCCTTCGCGGGCCCGTTGCACGGAGGTGCCCCGGATCGCGCTCTCGACGGGTTGGACGAGATTGCCGACGTCGACTCCGCCGATGCGTGGGCGCGTTCCAAAATCACTGCAGGCGAGCGCATCATGGGATTCGGTCACCCGGTGTATCGCACCGACGATCCCCGATCGGTGATGCTGCGCGAGACGGCGCAGGAGATGGGCGGGGAGCTCATCGACAAGGCCGTGCAGGTCGAGAAGATCATCGCTGCTGCGCTCGAAGATCTCAAGCCCGACCGCAAGTTGTACGCCAATGTGGAGTACTACGCCGGCGTCGTGATGGAACTGTGCGGAATTCCGCGATCCATGTTCACTCCGACCTTCGCGTGCAGCCGGATGGTGGGGTGGTGCGCCAACATCGTCGAGCAGTCTCACGACAGCAAGATCATCCGGCCGATCGCCCGCTACGACGGCCCGGTGCCTTCGGCAGTGGCGCGGTTAAGTGCCGCCCAGGGGCTGTCGCATTTTGATGGTGGGGCGTCTCGAGTGTCGAGGCGCCCCATTGTCGGTGGTGCGGGACAATGTGTTGGTGGCGAAGGGCTATCGACCGGTCGATCGTGATCAACAGTTTCTGATTCC